>DATETG010000036.1:0-2052 GCA_035283785.1 Candidatus Nanoarchaeia archaeon | reverse complement strand
CTCCTCTATTATGTCCAAGTAACTTGATGCTTCGTGTTTTGGTATTGAAGCGGTTTTCCCGAATTTGTAAATTTGCAATCCTGTTCCAGCAACAGCGTCAAATATCGAAGCGGAATGAATGACTCTGAAGGCAATTTTTCTTTTTCTGGCTTCCTGCAGCAGAGAAATGTGCGTCGTGGCCGTTAACGGGGAACCGTAGACAAGCAATGCAGTGTTTTGGGTTTTTGCCTCGTTAAGAATTTCAAAATTCTCAACAAAATCCCTGTCTGCATCCTTGATTTTTTTTTGGATTAACTCTTCAAGTTTTTGTTTTTCATACAGGAAGTCAACAGTATAATTTTCAAGATAAACTGCACGCGAATTTTTAATTGCACTAAACGCCTCATATGAAAATCCTGATTCATTCAAACCCAATCCTATTAGATAAAGCATTATTTTCTTCTCCTCTGTTTCAAACTTCTGCTTGTGATAATCACGATGAACAAAAATGTGAAGAATAAAACATCATTTCTCAAAATTAAACTCACAATTGACCCAGTAAATCCCGTTAGGACAATTAGTTTGAACCAAATTTGTCCCTGAGACAATTCCTCTTTCGTGATTTTAGCCAGGAAGTTTCCAATTGGAATTCCTGCAAGAAGAATCAAGATTCCCAGTAAAATTCTTATTGTTTCGTCCATATCCCGAAATATCTTTTCGTGTTAATAAATTTATTTAAATGAATAAAATGTGGCTAACATATGCCTAATGAATCACAATCAAGAAAGAAAAATATTTTTGAGCGTGCTAGATCAAGAGTTTATATTGCGCTTGATAATATGCCGTATGTTGATGGTGCGATTAATCTTGGGAAAGAACTCTCTGGTTTTATTGGTGGTGTAAAAGTCGGAAAAGAACTTCATGTGATATCATGCAACGAAGGAAGAAAAATTTTTGAAGAATTTTATGAATTGGGAATACCTGTTTTTGCTGATTTAAAATTACATGATACTCCAAATACTGTTTATCGGTCCGCGATAGGACTTAGCGTTCCCGGCGTAAGCATGTTTAATGTTCATATTGCAGGAGGGGAGAAAATGTGCAAAAAGGCAATTGAAGGGGCTCAATTAAAACACAGTATTTCACCGAGAGAAAGAGTTCCCGAAGTAATAGGGGTTACCGTACTAACCAGCTTGGATGATTCTGATTTGGAAACCCAAGGATTGGGAATAAAATATGATGATTTGGTCAGAAAGGGAACAGAGTTGGCATTGGAGTGGGGGCTTGATGGAATTGTTTGTCCTGCAAATAAGGCAGGAATGCTTGAAAAAGAATTTGGTTCCGGTTTAAAATATGTAACTCCCGGAATTGAGTGGGCAGGACTTCAAGGAAACGGACAAAAACAACTTTATACTCCTGGATTGGCCGTAAGAGACTGCAGTAATTCCATTCTTGTCGTTGGAAGCGCCATAACAACAGCAGAAAACAGAAAAAAAGCTGCAGAAGAAATTATTCAAGACATGGAAAAATATTTGTGTCAAGATTGCTGAACAGAAAGCTGCGCACTTTAGTGGCGAGATGAATGCAATCTTGAGCATCCTAAAAACGAGTGCCAATCAAACCTCGCCTTTAAAGGCAATGTGGCGCATCGTTTTTTTGATAACACAATAATCTTTAAAACTCCCTCTAATTTTTCTTAATAATGTATCAAAAATTCCTTGTAGTGGCAAGCAAAAAAGACGTGGCAGGAATGAATATAACAACCCAGTTGAGCCAATTCAGAAAAAACCCCCTTTTGTCTGCTATGAATTCCGACGGAAATGGATTTGATTTTTATCTTGTTGACAATGAAATAATTTTCACGGAGAATCTCGACATGGAAAAAATAAACAAATATGATTTTGTCGTTTTCGCCTCAAAGCACCGCTCTTCATCTCCAAATAGACAAAAGGCACTCACAATTCACTCGGTTGGAAATCTTCGCAAGGCAGATTTTGGTGGCGAGACAGGAAAAATATCACCAACCTCTGCAATTTTCCAAAAGCAACTTTTTGAAAATCTGAAGATGAATGC
>DATETG010000035.1:0-3930 GCA_035283785.1 Candidatus Nanoarchaeia archaeon | reverse complement strand
GAACAAAAAAACAGCGGAGATTAAAATCACTGCAAAATCCCTGTTTGTTTTGTCTTTGCTCAAAATTAATTTTTCGTCCATCGTCCCTCTTTGTAAATTATAATCATCTATATAGAAAATAAATATTTATAAACCTTTCTGATAAATTAAAATAATGAAAGACAGAACTCTTGTTTTGCTAAAACCCGACGCTGTGAAGAAAAGTGTTACGGGAAAAATAATCTCGCGATTTGAAGATGCTGGCTTGAAAATTATCGCGATGAAAATGATTTTTGTGGACAAGGAGCTTGCAGAAAACCATTATTTTCTGGATGAAACATGGGCAAGGGGTATTTATGAGAAAACGAAAGCGGGTTATGAAAAAGACGGGAAAAATTTTCCTTACAAAAATCATCTCGACATTGGAAAAACAATCCAAAAATGGAACATGGAATTTCTTATGGAAGGTCCTGTCGTCGCAATTGTCCTGGAAGGACCACATGCAATTGAAATTGTCCGTAAGATAGTGGGAAGCACAGAGCCTCGTGCATCGCAACCGGGAACAATTCGAAGTGATTTTGCGTCGGTGGAGTCGTACTCTGTGGCCGACGAAGGAAAAAGGGTTTTGAGAAATTTGATTCATGCTTCAGACAGCAATGAAACAGCAAAGCGGGAAATCGCATTGTGGTTTTCTCCCGAAGAAATACACTCCAACTATAAGACAGTGCATGAAATGTTATTGGAAAAAAATTGATTTTCTTGTTCTGATATTTTGCGCTTGTTAACACTCGCTTCGTAAAGAAACCAAGTTTTCCTTGACGCTCAACCTTCCTTTATTTGCGCTCGTTAACACTCGCGGATTGATTTATGTTGATAAAAACAACTTTATCTTTAATTTAATCGCTTGATTCTTACAATAATTATTTAGAACACCGAACGACTTCGAAGCGAGACAATCTCTTGGTCAGAGAGAAAAATAAAAAGATTTTAAAGAGAAGTTAACTCTTATCTTATTATGCCCCTATAGTTCAACGGATAGAACGCGACCTTGCGGTGAGCGATGTTCACGAAACAAAAGTGAATAAACTCAAATCGAGTGGACTTGCGAATAGGTTGTAATCGAGGTTCGAATCCTCGTGGGGGCGTTAAGATTCGAACAAATCGGTTTAAACAAATTCAAATAACAAAGAGCGCGAGAGATGTGCTCTCGCGTGAGAATCCTCGTGGGGGCGTTAAGTTTTAAGCACAACAATAAATATAAATCAAAAATCGTAATGAAAGACATGGCTGAAGAATACGGATTTCAAACCGAAGAGTTAGAAAGTTCATTGAAGAGATTTTTCACAAAAAACCCAAGTGGTTCAATAAGAATGGACGGTCATGATTACAGAAGTCCTTTTTTGGCAAACAGCATATGTTACGGATTAAACAATGAATTAATAGAAAGGGGGAAAGATTTAGATGAAGATGACATTCTGGGAAAAGGAATGGGACAATATCTTGCACATACTTTCAGGTTAACGGGAAAAGGAAGAAAACATTTTGGATTAAACATTTGAGAATTTTCTTAATTTTACTAAATCCTCTTCAGACAAAGGTGTTTTCCAAAGTTCATTAACAAGCCATAAACCGCTTTTCCTGATTTTTTCCTTTGGTGAAAACAACCCCAACCAACTCTTGGATGGTTTGCATTTTTCACAGTGGGAGATCGTAGAGATTATTTTTGATTCAAGTTCAAGCCTTTCACCCTTGTCTTCAATCGGAAAAACTGCAAAAGAAAAATTTTTTTGTATGTACTGAGAAACAAGACTCTCTGTTGTTTTCTGTTTTGTCATATCAACAAAAGGCAAATTCTTTTCCTTAGACTCTTTTGTTGTTAAGTCAAGATCCCATTTTTCAAGAAAAGGATCTTTGTTCATATTTAGAACCGCACGACCTATGTTTTTCCTGAAAATGCTTCTGTCTTTGTTTTCGTTGATAAAATGCTGAAGCAGTCTTGATAAAAGTTGGTTTCTTCCAGTATGCGTTCCGACTCTCACAATTCTTTCTACTTTGTGAGCATGCTCTCCTGTTTCAAATAGGATGTAAATTCCGTTTTGGGGAATTTCTCCCTTATCAAATGGAAAGTGAAATCTTTTCGTTCCATTAAACAACTCATGAATTTCTTCGCATTTGTCCGCCATTTTTTGTTTTTTCAGAAAGCCATTTAAGTTGTCTTCCAATCCCCAGCCCCATAAGGGGAATTTTGTAATTTTTTATATGTGGAATCAAAAATTTTCTATAATTGTTTCCTGCCAGAAAAATGAACTCATCGTTTTCCAAATCAGAAACTTTTTTCAAATTTATTAAAACCCCATTCGCCCAGATCTTTATTTCATCGGATTTCATCTTGTTTAAAGTCTTTTCATATGGCTCAATCTCTTCTTCCAAAGTCAGCAATCCATGTTTGGCAGAAAGAATGAAAATTTTATCAGGATTTATAGACTTTGCATATTGCAAATTTTTTCTGAAAAGAGGACTTAGGTATAAGTCTTCTACTTTAGATTTTTTATTAATTTTTTTGCTGACACAAGAAATCAAAACAATTTTCTCCATAGACAAATAAGGAAAATTAGGAATTTAAAACTTCATACTTCAAACGGCAACCACAATTGCTTCCCTGTGAACAAAACTCTCGCAAAATAATCTCTATCCCCAATTGACTTTAATGTTTTGTCTGAGGAATATCTCTCTTCGAGACATTGAAGGCAAAGACTGACCCCAAAGTATCTAAACAACTCTTCTGCACCATTAATCTCCTCGAAGCAATGTCCGCATTGAACAAAATCTGTTTTCCATTCGTCAAAATATGTTTGCATTTCTTCAACATATCTTCCTCTAAAAGTAGCGTCAGATAATCCGGCAAGTTTTTCATAATCTAAAACACGCAAAGACAAACCAGATACTTTATCGAGGGATGAAAGATTATTGAATCCGCTCATTTTATTCTGTGAACAATTTAAAACTGAAAAGATCATTCATCTTTAACTCCTTCTTTCGTAACGAAGAAAATTGCCTCGTTATCCGGGAGATTTGGAGAGTCAATCATTTTTGCAACTCTGCTTCCCTGTTTACCTCTCCGCAAATAAATTCTGTAAGTGCTTGCGTGTCCTACAATGTTTCCTCCAATGGCAACTGTTGGATCACCGAACATTTGTGCAGGATTGCTCATTACCTGGTTTGTAACATAAATGGCAAGATTGTGTGTTTCTGCGAGTTTCATCAAGTTATGAAGATAAGTGCCCAATTTGTGCTGTCTTTCTGCAAGCGTTCCTCTTCCTGCGTATTCTGCCCTGAAATGTGCCGTAAGAGAGTCGATTATCAAAAGTTTTATCGGCTCTCCGCTTCTTATTAATTCAGAAATTTTTTCCAAAAGAAGAATCTGATGGTCAGAATTAAATGCTCTTGCCACAAAGATATTTTTCAAGACTTTTTCAGGGTCTGCGCCGATTCCTTCTGCCAAGTCCTTGATTCTAGAGGGCATGAAAGTTCCTTCTGTGTCTATGAAAGCGCACTTGCCTTCTGCACCGCCTTTTTCCACAGGGAGCTGAACCATTACTGCGAGAGCCAGTCCGACTTGCGTTTTTCCCGAGCCATAAGCACCGTAAGTTTCTGTAATTGCTTTGCTTTGGATTCCCTTTCCTCCAAGAAGTTCGTCCAAGTTCTTGCTTCCGGTAGTTATTGTCAGAATGTCTTTTCTCTTGTTTGCATATTCAACTCCGTCCATGAATCCAAGATTTAGCATACTGCGTGCAGCCTGTATTGCCTTGCGCGCAACTGCTTCACCTACGCCTGCAACATCTGCAAGTTCCTTTGTTGTTTTAGTGGCTAAGGTCATCAAATCAAAAATTCCTCCTGCTTCCAGCTTGGCAACAGCAGCAGGCCCTATTCCCGGCAAATCCGAAAGTTTTG
>DATETG010000034.1:0-7302 GCA_035283785.1 Candidatus Nanoarchaeia archaeon | reverse complement strand
AAAAACCTGCTGGCTCTTTTCCTTGGCCAAAACTGTAAACTTCCTTTTCTCGGTGATTTTCTTGCTGACATTTCTCAATGATGCGGATAACATTTTGTTATTTCCCTGGAATATAAAACTGAGATAATCGGGGTTTAAAAGGTTTTTTGATGTGAGGTATAAAAGATACCTTGAGGGTCGAGATTATTTATTTCTCCAATCGATTTTTAATAAAGGTTCTAATAATAGAAGTAAGATGGATATCCAATTCATGAATAAAATCAGTGAACTATTATGATTTAATGCATTTTTAAGCTGTTTTTTGTAATACTTTCTGTATTTATTGAACATTATCAAAGAGTTTTCTTTAGATATCGTAAAAGGAGTGTTTTTATTACCGAAATCTTCTTTTTTATCTTTATAATCATCCATAATCTGGAACCAAGAGCCACAAATAGAAATTATCTTAATTTGATTTTTATTTAGTTGGATGGGGCTTAGCGAATAAATTAATGCGAGAAAATAAAATTTCCCTCTATCTTGAGCGTTTTTTATAGTGTCATCTTTAATCAAAAAATGATTATTCCTTCTTATATTTTCAGCTTCCCAAGATTTTACCAGGTTATATAAAAATTTTTGATGACACTCATTGTTTTTAGAAACATCTTTAATTCTTTTTATTAATACAATAATTTTTTTGTTATGGGGGTGTTTACCATTATTATTTTTTAAGACATTAATTAGTTCAGTTAAAGATAGTTCCCCTCTCTCGAATAAGCCATCAATTAAATCAGTCAACTCCACAAGATAACTGATTATTTCTTTTCGTTGTTTTGAATTAGTTGAGAAATTAATAAATTTTAAGTTTTTAACAAAAAGTAACAAAACAAAATAACCCAATTTCAACATTTCACGCCTTAAATTCCATTTCTGTTAAGATTTCTTTCCCGTCGATTTTTGCCTTGCGGATGATCCTGCCCTTGCGCATTGCCATCTCGCGGATTTTTGCAAAATCTTTTTCCTTCTTCATTTCTTCCGTGACGATTATTTCGTCAATGAGAAAATCGTGGCTCGCCTCAGCTTCCTTGAAATTTTGGTTTTCAAAAACAAAACCCTTTCCGAGTTTTTCGTCGGTTGTTGTTAGCTTGCAAAAATCCGGTTTAAGAACTTCATTGTCTCCTTTTGTTTTTGGCTTTCCCGATTTCGGCGCTTTTGCCTTTATCTTTAATTCTGTTTCACCGTCCGATGTTTTGAAGCTCAGCGCAAAAAACGACTTGGGAAATTCCTTTAGAAGATTAAGAATTTCTTTTCCAGACATTTCCATGTCAATCGCATATCTTTTCACTCCTTGAAACTGGCTCACACTCTTGAAATTTAGTTTTCCCCTCAAGTCAGCGGTCGAAACAACAATCCCTGTTACTTTTGCCCTGTTGTTTTGGAGTTTTTCCGCAACATCTCTTACAAGTTCGTTTGCAAATTCCGCGGTCGTATTTATTGTGTATTTTCCCTTTGTGCATTTCGCTTTTATAACTGCTCTATCCTTGAATTCTCCGCGAGAGAACTTCATGAATTGCGCGTGCACAGCGTCGTCAAAATCTTTTTTGAAAATTTTTTCCATAAAATTCATAAAATTTCAACGTTCAGGGAGTTTTTAATTTTTTCTTCCTGCATAGATTTATAAATTTCCATAGATATCAAAATAAATGGAAGAAGAATACCTGAAAAAAATCACTATTACCGTCCTTCTAGCCGTTTTAGCAGTGTTGGTATTTTTCGTCATAAAGCCCATAATTCTCTCAATAATACTAGGAATCATTACCGCAGTGATATTTGCGCCGATGTATGACAGGTCATTGAAGATGGTGAAGTCAAAAAATCTTGCGGCCAGCATGGTCACCCTTTTCCTTGTGTTATTTCTTCTTTTGATAGTGTTCGCACTCATTTATTTTTTTACGGGACATCTATTGAATTCATATGAGTCGTTCAAACAAGTTGATTTCATAACACCCATAACTACCCTATTTCCTTCGCTTGCTTCAAACCCAACTTTCTTGATTATCACCGAATCAATAATTGAATCCTCGCTGGATAAGTTTGTGAACTCAATCTTGAGCTCATTGACATTCAACAATTTTATAATATGGTCTTTTCAATTTGTAGTTTTTTTCTTCACATTTTATTTTGTTATCAGGGACAAGGACAATTTCGCAAATTACACTAAGAGTATTCTTCCATTTCCCAAAGACATAACAGAGAGACTTTTCACTTCCTCAAGAGATATAACTTTCTCAGTCATCTACGGGCAGATTGTTATAGGTGCGATACAAGGACTGATAGTCGGAATAAGTTTCTTCATCCTGGGAATAAAAAACGCATTTTTGTTGACAATACTTGCGATTCTTGCAGGAATATTTCCTATAATAGGAACAACAATTGTCTGGCTCCCAGTTGCAGTTTATTTAATAGTTGCAGGCAACAATCTCGAGGCAGTGATAGTCTCAATATTCGGAGTGATTTCAAATTTCATAGACAATATTCTAAGGCCGATATTCGTTTCCAGACTGACAAAAATGCACCCTCTTCCGGTACTGATAGGAATGATAGGGGGATTTTTGCTTTTCGGACTGCTCGGAGGAATTCTCGGACCTTTGATTATCGCTTACGGATTCATAATGCTTGAAGTTTACAGAGGAAAAAATATAGAAGGAGTATTTATCCGCGAGAACTAGTTTTATCATGGAACTAAGAGTAAAGTTTTCACAGTGGACTGCAGGAATACCCGTCGTCATGCTTAACAAGGAGACCGCGAATAGACTTGGAGTTCATGTGCAGGGAAAAGTTTCCATAAAAACCTTAAACAACCACTCAAGGGAGCTTGTTTCGATAGTGGACATAATTGAAGGTTCGTCTGTAAGGAAAGATGAAATTCTTGTATCGTCGGAGATAATAGAAAGTCTGAAGTTGACGAAAAATCAAAAAATTGATGTTAATTTTGCACCTTCGTCGGAGAGTCTTGAATACATAAAGAAAAAATTGAACGGAAAAAGACTTTCTCAAAAAGAGATAGACGAAATAATCAAGGAAGTTGTTGAGAACTCATTGTCAGACCCCGAGGCTGCTCTTTTCATCTCGGCAATGTACAAGCACGGAATGACATCACAAGAAGAAGTGTGGCTCATCAAGTCAATGCTCAATCACGGAAAAACCATGCCTGTAAAAGGAAAGTATGTTGTTGACAAGCATTCAGTCGGTGGCGTTCCCGGCAATCGTACAACCCCTATAGTTGTTTCAATTTGCGCATCGGCAGGTTTGACTTTTCCAAAGACATCTTCACGGGCGATAACAAGTGCGGCAGGAACAGCGGACGTGATGGAAGCAGTATGCAGGGTTGAATTCCCGAAGAGAGAACTGTTGAGAATTTTGAAAAAAACAAACGCTTTTCTTGTTTGGGGTGGTTCCTTGGATATTGTACCTGCAGATTCCAGACTTATAAACATCGAGAAAATTTTGAAGATAGATCCCGAATCTCAGCTTTTGGCCTCGATAATGGCAAAAAAATTCGCGATGGGTAGCAAGTATATTCTCATAGATATTCCTTTCGGGAAAGAAGCTAAGGTGAGCAGAAAAAATGCAATTAAGCTGAAGAGAAAATTTGAGTACATCGGAAAAAAATTCCGCAAAAAAGTGAGGTGTGTTTTGACCGATGGGAATCAGCCCATCGGGAACGGGATAGGTCCAATGCTTGAGCTGATGGACGTGGTAAAAATTCTTGATCCGCAGCAGATAGGTCCAAAGGATTTGGAGACAAAATCGCTATTTATCGCCGGAGAGATTTTTGAGATGGTCGGAAAATGCAAAAAAGGAAAAGGCGTTGAGATGGCAAAAAAAATTCTTTATTCTGGAGAGGCGTTTGAAAAATTTAAGCAGATAATAAAGGAACAGGATGGAAGCCTCAAGAGATTACGATTTGCAAAATTCAGTAAGAATGTTTATGCAAAGAAAAACGGAAAGATAACACAGATAAACAATAAGGATTTGGTTTCCATCGCAAGAACTCTTGGATGTCCTATGGACAAGCCTGCAGGAATTTATCTTCATTTTCATGTGATGGACATTGTAAAAAAAGGAGAGAAAGTCGTGACACTCTACTCTGAAACAAGAACAAGGATGGAAGAAGCAGAAGAACTTTACAAAAAAGTGATTCCGATAAATATAAGATGAATCACCTTTAAATTTTTAAACTCAGGTTTCTTTTTTTTCCTATGGCTGAAAGAATGAAATCTCTTGTTGATTACTTCAAGAGGAACATTAGGAAAGGTTATACCGATGAATCACTTAAATGGGCTTTGATTAAACAGGGACATTTGCGCTCCGACATTTCAAGGGCTTTGGAGCAGGCAAAAAAAGAGCTTTCTATCTCTGGCGACAGAGACAAGGAAAAACCAAAGATAAAATATGAGCTTTTTGACGCGGAAAACAACCCCATAAAAATAGAGACAAGAAAAGGATCTTGGATAAAAAGATTTTTCAGGAGATTATTCTCCGGATAATTCTGTTGGTGAAAACCCTCTTTTTATTTCTTGTTCATCTTTAAGCAATTTTAAAATCAAAAAAACGATGCGCCACTGCGCCTTTAAAAGCGCTGTTTAATTGGCGCTCGTTTTTAGGATGCAGGAAAATCTTGTGATTTTCCTGCACAAGGATTTGCAAAACCCAAGCAAATCCTCGTAACCAAGATTGCATTCATCTCGTCACTAAAGTCTCAAGAACTTACCAGTTCTTGATGATCATCAAGAATGCAATTGTCAGCATTCTTGAGATGCGCAGTTTTCTGCTCAGTAATCTTGGCATAAGGTGATTTTAACAGAAACGTTTTTAATTCTTACTTGATATGGAGTTTCGAGCCTCCGTCGCATAGTGGTATTGCACCGGTCTTGAGAACCGGGCCCTTTGGGCTTCCAGGTTCGATTCCTGGCGGGGGCGTTTTTACAAGATCCATTTGAAATTGTCAAAGGTTATGGATTCTTCGGGACATCCAATCTTTTCTAAATTTTCAATGTCAAAATTTCTCGCTAATGTTATGTGGGGATTGAAATCCAAATAAACAGGGCTTTTTCTTATGAATGGAGATTCCCTCAATCTTTGGAGTTCTTCATCGCTTAATCGGTCAGGCCACTCGCAGATGCATTGTCTTAACCCTTCATTGATAATCATCCAATTAACTTTTTCAATCGTCTCACTTTCATATCTTAGAACCAAAACATCTTCTCCAAAGACATCTATGCGATATGTGTCAGGACTTAATTTTATTGGAAGCAATTTTCTTATATTCTCCAACACAGGTTGTCTCGGAAAAATTGGTATCTCTTCGGAGTAATGCACAGTTGTGTGAAAACCAAATTTTTGTTCGTAAATCACATTTGAATTTTTTGTCAAAAATCTTTTTATCTTTTCCGCACTTTTATGTTCGGGAGTCAATTGCACGTTGCAATATTTTTTTTAATGTCCATTTTCAAAAAAATTCAACACTCTTGAATCGGGGCTCAAAAGTTCTATCCTGTCCTCGAGAAATCTTAAGCCTCTATAAATCTTTTGCAGAAGTTCTCTTCGCGACTTGTCCTTGTACATATCCCAGTAATGGTCTTTTTTTGTTTCTTTGAGGATTTTCCAAAACGGTTCGTCGGGAGACGGATAAGGATATTTTGTGAATACAATACCATTGCACTGTTCTCCTGGAAAATCAACGCCTCTGGCACATTTTGTGGAGAACAATATTTTTTTCTTTCCGGATTTAAAGTCATCTATCGCCAGATTTTCCCTGTCTTCAGATTGACTATTTATTAATTCTTCTCTGGAAATTAGATTTTTCAGATTAAAATCATCAATTTCCTTCTCTGTAGGTAAGTCTCTAAATGCATTGACGTGCACTAAAGTCGGTTTTTTTGCAATTTCGACGCACCTGTCCAATGCGTTAAGAAAATGTTTTCTTCCTTCAAAGGAATTTAGATTTTCATATTTGCAATCCATCTCCATGCCCGTGCGGACCACTTTTATACTTCCTTGTTGCATTGTCTCGGCTTCTATGACATGAAAATTTTCAATGCCAAAAATGTTTCTTAGCACATTAGGCGAGTGAAGTGTTCCTGACATTAAAACAACACATTTGTTTTTTCTTACCAATTCTCCGAATTTTTTGGCAAGGTTTGTTGTAACAACGTTTATTGTGAGATTGTTGTCTTTCTTGTTAAAAATTAAGTATGTCTCGTCGAAAAAATCCTTGAACATCTCTGCAGTTTCCTCCAATTCAAATAGATAACTCTCCTCCTCAATCTCCATTTTTAATTCATCTTTCTCAAGAAAAATTTTTAGCAAAGAAAAAACAGGGGTTTCCTTTATAGGGATTATTTTTCTTGAATTGATTGCATCAGAGATTTTATCGCTACTTCTTATTTCTCCTATTAAATTGTAAATCTCATTTACAGAATCATTTGCATCCTTGCTTGTTCCTATTATATTTATGAGTGAGTTTTGCAGACGGTCTATGTTTATTATCCTTTGGTTGGAAAAACTGTCCAGGAACTCATCGCACTCGTCAATTATTTCAACCTCCGTAACAGGTTTTCTGTTTATTGCCGATTCAAGCTTGTACTTAAGGGCGTTGAATACAATGACGTCAGAATCAATATATGATTCGAATTGTTCATAAAATTTGCAACCGGGCTTTCTTTTGTATATCACAAATGTTTCTCCGTCAAGTCCAGGGTATTTTCTTTTTTCCGAATAGTCTATATTTTTCAGTTCGTATTTTTCTGGCAGAGCAGGGCTCCAGTAGGGACATACACTCGCCAGAGGTATTCTTTTGACGTCGGTGAACTTATTTATGTTCTTAGTGTCAACGTTTTTGTTTTGCTTGAGGTATTCTCTTAGTTTAAAAAAATTTCTTTCCCTTATTTCAATTTTGCACGGAATGTCCTGATTGTCTGCAGAAGTGTCCCCCATTTTTCTTTTTTCTATGAACTCTTTTTTGAATGAGAATATGTCATTTAGCCTGGAATTGACCTCCTTTTTTTGTTTGGGGATCATTTCACCGTTGTTTTTTAGGAAAAGGCATTCGTGATTGTTTCTCCCCGTTATGATACTGATTTTCATTTTTTCGCCATTGTTCTTAAGAAGATATTTTTTTCTTTCGTAGTCGTTCTTGTATTGTTTTTGGAGCGCCTTTCCTGGAACAATTATCGATGATTTTCCCAGTTTGCTTGCAATATTGAGGGCTATTGCGCTTTTTCCAGTGCCACACATTCCGCGAATAAATATTACTTTTTC
>DATETG010000033.1:0-2246 GCA_035283785.1 Candidatus Nanoarchaeia archaeon | reverse complement strand
CCCAAAAAACTTAAATACCCTTTAAACCTGATTATAAAAGAAAAATATCTGTTAATCACATCACAGATTCACATTCACTTTCATTTTAGCATTACGCTTTGTTTGGGAAGAGTAAGGGTATTTTTCTAGTCCAATTATTGGATTCATCAAATAAACAGGAGATTAAAAATGGCAAAAATAAGTCCTGTATCAATAAAATACATGATACACGCGAATTTTGTTGCGGAAGGAGCGCTTGAAAAACCCGACGTCATCGGAGCAATTTTCGGGCAAACCGAAGGTTTGCTTGGAGCAGATTTGGAAATGCGCGAGTTGCAGAAAGAAGGTAAGATAGGAAGAATAGAAGTTGATTTGGAAAGGGGCAACAGACAAACGAAGGGAAAAATAAAAGTGCCTACCGCGTTGGACAAATCCGAGACAACATTAATTGCAGCCGCCATAGAAACGATAGATCGCATAGGTCCCAGTGACGCGCAAATCGAAGTCGAAAAAATCGAAGACATTCGTGGCAGCAAGAGAGATTTCATAATTGAAAGGGCAAAAAAACTCATGCGCGAGGTGGAAGGCTCTTTTGAATCACGCGAAATTTCAGAGCAGATTAAAGGGGAATCAAGAGTCTCGGAAGTCATTGAATACGGTAATGAAAAACTTCCTGCAGGAGACCTTTCCGGAAAGGAAATAATCGTCGTTGAAGGACGTGCAGATGTTCTCAACTTGCTAAGAAACGGTGTAAAAAACGTGATAGCAATGAACGGAACAAAACTTCCCGATGCAATAAAGGAACTCGGTAAGGAAAAAGAGATTATTTTATTCGTTGACGGTGACCGAGGCGGAAAATTAATTGCCCGCAATGTGGTGGACAATGCAAGGGTCAAGTACATAACCTCTGCTCCGGATGGAAAGGAAGTTGAAGAGCTTTGGGGTAAGGAAATCCTAATGTCTCTCAGAAAAAAAGTTTCACCGGAAGAGTTTTTCGCAAGAAACAGCCGCATTCCAGAAAATGCCAGAGATTTGGAAAAAAATCCAAAAAGCAAGACTGAAAATGAAAATTCTTACTTTGTAAGAGAAAAGCTCAAGGAAATTTCCAATAACAATGATGGTTCTGGAAAAGCTGTTCTTCTTGACAAAAATTTCAAGGAAATCAAAAATGTCTCATCTCGCTCATTGAGTTCTGCATTAAAAGGCATTGACAAGGATATATATGCAATAGTCCTCGACGGTACCGTGACTAATTCGGTGATAAAAGGCGCAGAAGAAAAAAATACTAAAATAATCGTGGGCAAGAACTTCTCGGCAACAAGTTCGAAGATTGAGTTGTTGAGCTTGTGATACAGAAATTCTTGAAACCGCTGCTTTTAAGCGACGGACAATTGCAGAGCAATTGTCAGAATTTCTGTCTCCAAAAGTCCTAACAAACCATGACAAGGACTTTTTGATTTTTAAAATATTTTGGAGGTTAAATAACGTATAAAACTTTTCCTATTAAAGAGAATTTTTTATCTAAAAAGTCCAAACTATCAAAATGCTCTGCTTTTTTTAAGCTCTCAAAAAACTTATCCCTTGTTGACGTATCATATTTAGTGGCTGTTAAAAGATCATCATCAATATTCACAAAGACTATGCTTCCTTTTCTAAATCCATCAGGTGCATAAACATATCCTTCAGGTCCTTCATCGCAAGGCATTGGATATCCTGTGCCCCATCCGTATGTTCTTGCAACTTTGTCTTTAGTAGTATTAATTTCTAAGCGATATTTAACACCACAATTTTCTTGAAGAGGATTTTCCGGAACATCCCTAAAAATCATAACCCCGTCTTCAATCAAAGGTTCTACACGATGTAAGAATAATCTTGACATTTTTCAGAGAAATATCCTGCGTTTTAAAACTTAATTGTTATAATGTATTAAAACAATTTATCCATCAAGACAGAAACCTCATGGACAGAATTGTAAAGAGCTGTTGCAATAAGGTACGTTCCGGCAACAATTATTGGAGTATAAACAACATGGTGCAGAAGGGTCATTTTTTTAGTAGAAGCAATATCAATTATTCTTTCTTCTTTGACATTGTCTTCCAATCTCATTATTAATTCATCAAAGAGAAGTTTTTATATTTTTCCTTACAATTTCTTTGTTACCTTAAAGGGTGTTATTAGTTAGGTTTTTAAGTTTCTAAAACCTATTCTTTTTATGTTTAAAATCAAGAATGGAGAATTGATAAAAGAGATTTCTGGAGAAGCCAAAC
>DATETG010000032.1:0-40178 GCA_035283785.1 Candidatus Nanoarchaeia archaeon | reverse complement strand
TCTTTCTGTTCTGTTACCATTTTTTTGTAACCTCCTTACACCCGTATGTTTTACAGGCAAAGAATTTAAAAAGGACTTTTCACTTATCCTTTTGAGAAAAGAGTGAGGTGAAAGACTTCTTAATTTAATTCCTGTACCGCTTACTAAGTAAGTATAATTTCCAATCTGTAAAAATGATAAAGTTATCATTTTCTCTTTTTGCTCTAACTTGCTCAAGAAATAAACTTCTGTTATCTCCTGTGTTCGTTCAAAGTGATTCTACAGAACAAAAGCCCCTTTTTATAGTTTATTGTAAGAAATTTTCTAAGAAAATGAGAGGGGGCAAAGGACATTTCTGCCCTACTTTGAACCACAGCAACAACAACCGAACAAGATTGTTATTATAACAGATTTATGCTCCCCTCATTATAATCTAATGGAGAAACCCCTTTAAATATATTTAGGAATTTTAGGCTGTTTCAAAGTGTTTTAGGTAAAACACCCTTTAAGGTAACAAAGAACCTTACAATAATATTTAAAAAACATTAATGGAATAAGAAAAGATGACTCTTTTAGTGGGTTATCAAAATAAAGATGAGTGTTTTATTGTCACAGATCTCCTTTATACTATAAGAAGTAAAAAAAGAGAGTTGGAAAAATTAAGAAGAATAAGAAGAGACAACAACTTTTTTCTGGCTTGGACAGGGCAAGCAAATAGAGGGTGGGATACAGATATTTATAATCGCCATAACAAAGAAGATTTTCTTAATGGAAATCTCAGTATTGCGGGAAAGAGTGAACTAACACTAAAACATCGTAAAATAAAAGAAACAAAAATAAGATTGTTTAAACCACCAATAGGATTTTTAGCTGTTGATATTAATATGCCTCAGGTATATCATGGTGAGATAAATAATGAAGGATTTCGGTCATTAGACCCATTAGATGAAGAAAGAATTACAATGCTTGGTTATCACACCGATGACTGTCTTAAATTAATAAAAAGTTCCAGACAAATTGCAGATGATGAAAAATTTTTGTCGGTTCTGGAGAGAAGCGTATTGAAGATGGGGAGGATGTATCCCGGAAAAATTGCAGGTCTTGCAAGCTATTCAATAAAAAAAGGTTCAATTAAAAGGGTGTCTTACCAAAGCATTTAACTCCCTCGACAAATTTCTTTCTGCAGGGAATCACGGATTGTTCCTCACATTCAGTACTATTGTAATTGTTAAGTTACAACATCACCATAAAGTTTATAAACAAATTCTTGATTGAGGATGAAAGGAACTTTGTTCCTAAAAAAATTAAAATGGATACAAAGAAAATGAAAGCCAAGAAATTTTTGGTTTCTTTACTGGCTATCATGACTGCATTGCTTGTAGTAACAGTAAGTGTAAGCGCTGCCACAAGCGAGATTGCAAACATCAGCTCTGTTGAAATCAACGGAATTGATGAAATAGGCAACGAAGACGTAAGTGTTATTGCAGGAGAAAAAATCTCTGTGGAGGTTATCTTTGTAGCGCTTGAAGATGCCTCTGATGTAAGAATCAGGGCAGAGCTTGAAGGTTCAAAGGTTGACTCTGAAGAAGAGCTTTTTGTTGGAGACCTTGAGGAAGGAAAAGTTTACAAGAAAGTTTTGCACCTTGAAGTCCCATATGAGCTCAAAGATGAAGTCAGCGATGACCTTGCGCTAAAGGTAAAAATCTGGAACGGAGATTTCAGGACAGAACTTGAAGAAGCAATTCTAAGAGTTCAACGCCCATCATACAATGTGGAATTAATGTCATTTGGCGTGACTCAGAAAATTCGTGCAGGAGAATCATTCCCTGTCGAAGTTGTTTTGAAGAACACTGGATACAATGACCTTGATGACTTGTACGTGGTTGTTTCAGTACCTGAATTGAACCTTGACGCAAGAGCTTACTTCGGAGACTTAGTTGCAATAGAAGATGACGATGATGACGACAATGAAGGCGATACTGTAAGAGGAAGGATCTTCCTTACAATGCCTTATGATGCGGCATCAGGATTATACAACATGGAAGTCAAAGTTTCAAACAATGACTTGACACTCAAAGGAGTGGAAAAAATCGCTGTTGAAAACGACTTGCCAAGCAACGTAATTCAATCGGGCAATGCATTGATTCTTGTAAATCCAACAAACCAATTAAAAGTTTACACTCTCGTGGTTTCCGGCTCGGCAACTACATTGAGTGAAAATATTGTTGTTGTGCCTGCAGGAAGCAGCAGAACAGTAACAGTAGACCCAGAAACATCCGGAAGTTTCAGTGTTGATGTGTTCTCGGGGAACAAACTTGTTGGTAAGGTTGCATTCACAGGATCAGAATATGATGGCAAAACATCAAATGCGGTGGTTGTTCTTACAATCATACTTGCAATAATTTTCATAGTATTGCTAGTCGCATTGATAGTATTGGTAACAAAGAAGCCTGAAAAGGAAGAATTCGGAGAAAGCTACTACTAATTTATTTTTTATTTTTTATTTTTTTATAATATTTTATAAGTTGAAGATTGGAAAAATGAAAAGAACAGTAACATTGAGTTATGGAACGTATGAAATTACATGGGAAGAACAAAAAAAGATAGTCAAGGACTTAGAATTTCTAATTCATCTTTCCAGTTTACCTATACAAATAAGGGACAAAGAAAATCCGGACAATGATGAAGAGAGGCGTATTTTCATCAAAAGAGGAAATTATTCGGCGGGAGATGGTAATTTATTTAGATATGAAGTTATTGACAAAGAAGTAATAGGCAGGTTTGCGTTTCCGTATAGAAACGGAAAGTACACCTCAGCAGAAATTAAAGATTTAATTGGAGAAACAGGGATGGAAGGTGAATGGTCGGGAGGAGGTGATATCTAAAATAGAAAATGGCAAAGGAAATTTTAATAAAATATAAAGGAATGATTGAAATTGGTGTAGAAAGTTCTGAAGAGATGTATTGCCAATTAAGGTTTATTCAATACATGGATGAGATACCTTCGGTAAGCGAAAGACATTGGGATGATAGAATCTCGAGAGAAGTAAGAGAAATTGAAGTTAATCAAAAAGATAACCGAATATTTTATTCGGTCAAAGACAGGGAAATTCCGCTAAGCGGAGAGAACTGGAGATCCATACTGAGAGAAGGAACTTACACTTTTCAAGAAATCCGGGAATTAATGAAAGAAATAGTGCCAGACGATATCTCAACGCATGTGCATGATGAATATTATCCTCAAGTTTATGGATAATATAAAAAATCACAACAATTTTTAAAAATGCAATTTGGCTATAAATAAGATGCCTGAATTTAAGCCTCGGCGCATTGGAAGCGAGAAGAAAATAAATACTAATGTGGCAGATAAAATTCTAAAACACGATTTAGGAGTATTAAAAAAACATCCAATAATTATCTCTCCACAGTATGCGAGTTCAGTTAAACCAAGAAGGAATTATGAACGAAGAGAAGTGATTGTAAACGGTAATGGATATTATGTTACTGATTATCTTGTTACAAGACATCCCTTGGGACATGACAAGGCATCATTGCGTCCTGTCGGGGGAAGATATTTCTCACGTGAAGAATTAAGAATAGTGGCAAATCAGTAAATTAAGATAACACATTTGAAGTGACAGACATGAATAATACAAATCTACCCGTAAAGTTGGTTATAAAATTGAGCGAGAAAAACATCTCAAAATTCTCAGGAGAAGAAATTTTAAGCATAATAGAGAATATATCATTTCTTTCACAACAACCGCCCATAAAAATAGGTGAGAATTTTAGGCGTAGAAAAATTAATTATGGGGGCGGGCACAGAGAGATTAAAATATCAAGAGGTTCCAAATCTGTTCCTGTAACACGAGCGATTGAAATAAAAAATAAATGGCCTCGCGGATTGTACAACTCCACATCAGTCCCGGATAATTTTGCGACGTATTGGGTATTTGATTATGCTCATGTGGAAGGGTGGGAAGGAATGAACAGTGACGTTGCTCTTGTAGGCATGGAAGCATATCTTAACAGAGATGAAATAAAAAGGTTAGAAAAAGAAAGAAAATCAAACTGCCCATTCTAAAATGCCGGATGAAATACCATAATTCTTAAAAACAAAAAATGTCTCTAAAAAGAATGAAAATGGAGACACGTGCAAGAAAAGACATAAGTGGAGATTTCATTTATGGAAATAATCTCCTGAACTCTCTTCAAATAGCGTGGATTATCGAAGAGTTCAAAGAATCAGGAAATTTTGAAATTAGGGATAGTCAACCAGGAATATTTGTTAAAGGAGAAAATCTTAGAGTTGGTTACATAAGTGACGACTCTCTTGTCATTTTTGATAATCCTGAATTGAAACAGTATCATGAGAAATCCTTAGAAATATACAATTCTGCCATGAGTAAATTCAGGACTGAAAGACAAAAAAGAGTAAGAAAAGGACTTTCTGACATAATGTTTGCTTAGACCTGCATACTGATAACTTTTGAAACGCCGTCATTCATGCTGACTCCGTAAAGGTTTGTGGCTTTTGACAAAATCTCGTCGTTGTGAGTTATTATTATGTATTGCCCTTTCTGCATATACTTATTAAACAGATTAGCCAAACGTTCAGAATTTCTTTTGTCCAGCGAGGCATCAACTTCGTCAAGAATGTAAAAATGGTACGGATTCAACTCCTGAATTGCAAACAGCAAGGATAACGCTACCAAAACGCGCTCTCCCCCAGATAAAGATGTTACATCCATGTATTTTCCATGTCCTGTTTTTATTACAATCCCCAATCCTCCTTCAAACGGTTCTTTTGGATTTTCCAACTCGAGATAAGCCATCCCCTTTGTGCTCAAACTTGAAAAATTTCTTGAAAAAATCTCGTTTAACGAATTTAAAGTTTTAAGGAATGTTTTTTTCTTTTTGGTGTCTATGTCATGAATTATACTCAGGATACTCTCTTTCTCTTTTTTTATGATTTCAACTTTTTCATTGATTTTGTCATATTCCTCTTTTACAGAATCATAAACCTTTAGAGACATCAAATTGACGTTGCTCTTTATTCTTGACAAATCGAATTCTGTGCTATTGAGTTTTTCAACAAGCGCCTCCCGACTCGCTTTTATCAGTTCAACATCTTTAAACTCAGTGAATTCTATCTCAAGATTTTCCAATGAGGCGCTGATTCGTGCAATGTCGATTTTCAAATTGTTCACTTCGTTCTCAACATTTCTTATCGAATGATGCAACTCCAAAATTTTTGTTTGATTCTCCCTTATTTTTTTGTCATTACTGTCTCTCTCGGAAATAAGACTCTTGAATTTATCGCTCAACTCCTCTTCTTCGTTTCTTTTTTCATCCAGCAAATTCTCCTTTTCTTCGACTTCTCTTCGATAATCATTAAGTTCGTTTAGCAAATCCTCTTCTTCCCTGTTAAATTGTTTTAATGAGATTTTTGCCCTCTCAAGTTCCATTTGCTTGTAGGATATCTCCGAGTCGACATTTTCTCTGCTCCTCATTGAAATCTCCTCAACCTCAACTTTCATTTTCTCGTATCTTTCCTCTATATTGGAACTTTCATCCAGAATTTTATTAAGAGAAGATTTTGTTTTTTCCAAATTGGATATTTCATTCCTAACAAAAGAGATTTTTTCCTCGATTGTTTTTATTCTTTCTTTTTTATCTTCAATATTTGAAATTTTAGTCATATCTAATTCAGTGAGAGATATCTTTGAGTTAATTTCTATGATTTCTTTTTTCAGCAAATCCTTTGACTTCTGAATGTTTGAAATTTCTTTTTTGGATTTTTCCATTTCCTTTTTTAGTATGGAAATCTGTTCTTTGGTCTCGCTGCCAATGTTGTGGGTATGCTCGTTTGTGATTTTAGACTTGCAAACGGGACAAATTTCCATCTTGGACAGTTTTTCAATTAGATTTTCGTGCTTTTTTATCTCTGATTCATTAGCATACAAAATCTTCTCGTGTTCTCTTTCTTTCTTATTTATAATCTCAAGCTCTTGCTCTTTTTCCTTTAATGAAATCTTCATAGAATTTATTTTTTCTATCGTAGATTTCTTGTCAAACAATTCACCTATAGTAAAATCAATCTGCTTAAGCAAAAAATCGGACTCGCTTTTGTAATTGCCTAAAATCTTCTTCTTATCCTCAATTCTCTCCCTTAGAGACTTCAGCTCCGATTTAGCGGAATAAAATTTCTTTCTTTCTGACTCAATTTTTTCCAGTTCATTTTTTCTTCTGTTTATCTCGTCCTGTTTTTTTCTCAATGGCTCTTTTTGAAGTTCTCTTATGGAAGACTCATTCTCCTTTACTGTTCTCTCAGATTCAATTTTCTGTTTTGAAATCTCGGCGATTTTATTCTCATAATTTTCAATGCGCGCATTCATGCCTGCAATATCTGCCATGAGATTTGTTATTTCTTGGTTGAGTTTCTCCTGCTCCAAACCCGTAGATTTTTTTATTGAGGAATTTATCGAATCAATTTTTGCCTGGAGATTTTTATTTGATTCATCTAATGCAGATGATTCGCTTTTCATTTTATCAATTATTTTATTTTTGTGGGATATATCTGATTCTATCTTCTCGGTTTCTTTTCTCCTCACCGTTATGTCGTGATTGACTATACTCGCCTTGCATCTCCGAGCATACTCCTCCATCTTCTTGAATTTCAATGCAAGTTGTCTTTCCTTCTCAAGATTGTTCAAATGAATGGTTCTTTCTCTAAGTATCGTGGAAACTTCCTTTAGTTTATCCTCGGTTTTGTCCAATTCCTTAAGTGATTTTTCCTTTCTTATTTCATAAATTGAAATTCCCGAAACTTCCTCCAGTATTTTTCGCCTTTCGTGAGAAGCCATGCGGACAAAATTTTGAATTTCCCATTGAAGAATTATGTTGAATCCGTTTGGGTCAATGCCTGCCTGTGACAAAAGAGATATTATGTCCTGACGCGTTTTTGTCTGATTGTTTATTTTGTAAATACTGGTTCCGTTTTTTCTCACTATTCTTTTTAAAGATATTTCATCTGTTTCAAAGTTAAACGTCCTCCCTTTATTGTCCAGAACAATTTCCACTGACGCTTCCTTTGAAGGAGGATTGTCTTTGTTTCCTAGGAAAATAAGATTACTTGATTTGGATGCCCGAATGGATTTCGCGCTCAGCCTGCCCAAGACAAAACACAATGCCTCTGAAATATTGCTTTTTCCGCTTCCGTTTGGTCCGAAAATGACATTTATCTTTGAATTAAAGGGCATCTCTGTTTTTCTCTGAAAACTCTTAAATCCGTGCATAACCAGCTTTTTTATATAAACCATAAAAAAATCAGTCGATGAAAGTTTTTAAAATTTGATATTTTCATTTACAAATGGGTGCTGTATTTTCTTCTGGTCAATGCACTTGAAAATTACGAGGATATTATCTTTGCATTAACTTGTTGTATCAATTGCGAAAAGCAACGTGAGTTTTATTCTTCTCAATTACATTAAGGCTTCAATCTCAAGCAGAGATCATTCATCTTTTTTGAATGAGTTATTTCTGCATTTTGACCAGAAAAATGTTTAATGGGATACGAGAGACCATTGACTTTTACAATCTTCATGGGGATTTTCATCATCATCTTCCAGACTTATTCTTTCTATACGACCACGAACAAAAACACCTTCATAATGAAAATTAATTGTATCTCCGACGTAATATTCCCTCAACATCCTCTTTAAAAAAATTCAGCATTTATAAAAATTGCTGTGTTAAAAAAAATACATTCTCCGATTAATTAAAAATTCTGCAACATCTGGAGAGTAAGAGGCGATTCTTCCTTTTTCAAATCCTGTTTCAAGAGCTTCTTGGGAATTATCTAAACGGTTCATTTTGAATGTTTCACCTGGTTTTAGAACCAAATGCTCAATGTCTTTTGAAAATTGAAAATTTATTGTTTTCCTCAAATTAAGAATATGATTTTTCTTGAATTCCCAATTCTTTGTAAAGATAACTATAGAATCAGTAATTCTATGGTCTTTCCATTTCTCAGATGAAGTGTTAACCAAGAGAATTTTTTCCGCCCCAAGTTCAATAGCCTTTGAGGCACTGTGAATTCCGTCGGAAGAGAATCTGAAATCATGATATTCTGCCCCGTTTAATTTTATTTTCTTTCCATAAACCAAAGGAATCGCCTTCGAAGCCCTTAACACTTCAAATATGTCCAAATCTTCATGCCTGTTTGAAAAGTACTCAACTTTTCCTGTTTGGGAATTTGTAGTGGCAACATAAAAATCAATTTCTGAATTTTTTAATCTTTCCGCATCAAGCACATTATTATTTACTTTCTTTCCTTTTAATACTCCGTCAATTAAATAATCAACATCCAATAAAGGGCGATGCATTGGAAGAAGATTGTTGAATTTTTTCTCTATGAGTTCTTCTGTTGATAACAACTTTGTCCAAATCTCGCGAATTGATTCATATTGTCCTGAAGAAAAATAAGCGCCTGTTCCGCTACTAGCGGAACCACATACAAGAATGTCTAAAGAAAGTTTTTGTTCACTTAAACCATACATGAATCCTGCGGAGTAACAGCACCTCATTCCTCCCCCAGAAAGCACAATGGCCGTTTTTTTGTTTGCCATGTAAAAAGATAAATTGACGCTTTAAAATTTTATGAGATTTAATTAATCTTGCATACTCGCATAAATTCCACACAAATTATTTCCGGATTTGTAATACGCCCCGTACTCTTTGTGATAGATTGAAGATGAGTTTTTAGTAACAATGTTCTTAACTCTGTCATTAATCAAATTCCTGATTTCATGTCCTGTCAAAATCGTTTTTGTGTCTCTGTCTATTATCCATCCTTTTTTATCTTCCAACTTAAGAAGTCTTTCAATGTTTCCAACTTTCCACCCGCTAACATCATGCCAACCTCTTGCAAGAGATTCCGGCAACTGTGATTTTAGATTATAGGGTGCGGAATCAATATCTCCCTTGTAAGAAACTCTGTCAGGTAATTCAAAAAAAGTTGCATCTCTCTTTCTATCTCGATCATTGTAGAAGGTGTCTATCTCTCTCCAAAATCTTATCGGGTTGGTTCCAAATTTATCTCCAAAAAGTTCTTCTCCTAATTTTTCCCTTACATATGCTTTCACCCCATCAAAAGACCTGTAACACCACGTAGACGTTATCATCTCGCGCTTTTTTACTACAATTAGGGGGGTCGCATTCTTAGAACTTCCTTCGTACAAAACAGCACTTGAAAGAGGAACTCTTGAATCATCATAACCTCCACTAAACGCTCTGCCTGTTCCAATTAATATCTCGGGATTTAATTTGTTTCTCTTCAAAAAATCCAATGCCATCTGGCTTTCGTCATTATCTCCGATAACAAGCCATAAGGCATCATTATTTACAAATTCTCTTACATCTTCCTTTTCCGCAACCATATTCATAAAACTCACAAATTTTCCCTGTTTATAAAAATTAGTGTAAAACAGAATATACAATCAAAATACACCCTTAAAAATCTCCCAGCTTTTTCTGGTTACCACTCCGTGCAACCTGCTGCCAGGTGCTCCAAGTTTTCCTAAAAATTCCGTCGTTGTTGAGTTTTTTCACATTTCTTGCAAGAAAAGTTTTAGTGTTAGGGTCTGATGTGTAACCCGAGCCCATGTCGCTCCCGTATTTTTCCTTTAGCTTTGCCATTTCTTTTTCCCTCACTGATTTCGCAATTATCGACGCTGCGGACACTGCAATGTGATTTCTGTCTGCCTTGTGTTCGCACGAGATTTCGATGTTCTTGCTCTCGACTTTTGATAACAAATATTCTTTCCACTTGACAATACCTACTGAAGGGCAGTCTATTATAATTTTTATTTCCTTGAATCCTTTGTTTATTGTGTTAATTATTTGGGCGCAGGCAATTGCCTCAAGATGATTTAAATTTATTCCATCCTTGTTTTTTTCTTCTATTTCATTAGGACTTACTACGACAACCTCAAACGTTTCCGCCTTTTCTCTTATGATATCGGCTAGAAACTCCCTCCTCTTCTCGGTAAGTTGCTTGCTGTCCTTGACTCCAAGCTTCTTGAATTCCTTTTCGATTTCTTCATTTATCAGAACACCTGCAAGAATCATTGGCCCGATAACAGGACCTCTACCGGCATCATCAATTCCAAGAATTAACATTTCAATTAATGAGTGAAATGGTTTTTAAGTTTTTGTATGTCTTAAAAATTGAAGAACAACTAATCTTTTAACGGATCAAAATCCTCTTCGAGAATCGGCAATTTGTCTTGTAGTCCTTCATGCTTTAATCCTAAAGGATCATAATCTGGTCGTTTATGTCTTTCCTTGACTCTTTCCTGCAAATTCATCCACTGCTCATGCGGTTCTGTTTCTTTGATTATCAAAACGGGAAATTGAGAGATCTCTCTTCCATTAAACATAACACCCTTTGGAAATTTTCTGAATTTAAAACAAAAATCTTTTATATCAAATCCAAGTTCTTTCACTATTTCCTGAGGATTTGACAAAAGTTTGTTTAATCCTGTAGAATTAAATCTGGTGTACCACTCATAACCTTTTTCTTCATATCTGCTGGAAATGTTTTTTGGACAATTGTCATAAATTGTATAGGCAAGACTGAAAGGAATTGAAATCAAAAATCTTGTTTTTTCTGAAAGTTCTGAAACCAGAGAATCTAATTCAGAAACCTTGTAATTTTTTACTAAATCTCTTACACCATGTCTAAAAATCTCAAATCTTACAATCGGAGGTAATCGGTCATTGCACTGATACTTGGCATATTTTTCCATCTGATAGTCCTTTAATAAGACCCCATTTCCTCTTGCAACAGATTTGACTTCTCTGTAAATCTTCTTTTTGGAATGTGTTACATCCGGCTCTGTGACAAAATTCCTGTCTTCATCCTCAATCTCAACTTTTCTGTCATGATTAAGCTCTCCTCCGTAAATGGCTGCAGAAAGAATTTCAAAGTATAAGCCAAGTCTCGCCCTCATCCCATAAGAATATTCCCACCCGATGTTTGGAAAAACTTTCTGAACATTTCTCAACGGGTAAACAAGGTCCTTCTTGAAAACCTTCAGGGGTTGAGTATAAAAATCAAGTCCTTCAAAAACATCGCCTCTAACAAAAGGGAAATTAAAATTTTGACCATTCACCTTTTTTGCACTCATTTTTTAAGAATAAAAAACATGTTTATAAGAATTTATGTTTGATTAAGACAAGATTAATTTCAAAAACCTTTAAAAGTGTCCGCTTTATCTAATTATATAGCGGGGTAGAGCAGTCTGGAGTGCTCGTCGGGCCCATAACCCGGAGGTCGCGTGGTTCAAATCCCGCCCCCGCTATCTCAATAACTTTTTTAAGCTATGATTCTCAATAATTAAAATGCCCACGTCGCATAATGGTATTGCACTGGATTGCTATCGTATGGGAACGCCGTTTCCCTAACAAGTCACCCTTCCTTCAGCACTGAGGGGCGGTTTCGAAGCACCTCGATGAATCGCAGGAAGAAACAGCAAACATCCAGGCCCTTTGGGCTCGCAGGTTCGATTCCTGCCGTGGGCGTTTTGTGATTGAATTTATGAAATCACATGTTAAAATTGCGAACCTGTGCAGGTTCGATTACTTCAAGATACAATTGTCTTGAAGTCGCCAAAAATTCGAAGAATTTTTTAGCGCCTGCCGTGGGCGTTTTTATGTTTAAATTCGCCGAAAACAATGAAAATATTTAAATAAGTTCCTTCCTTGAAGTTTTATGGAAAAAGATATTGGAAGAATAAGGAAAAACGATACAACAGATGTAATAATCAGGGTGGATGATTTCGGTGGGAGAAAGGGCGTAACAATAAGGGAATTTGTAACAAGCGACAGATATACAGGCTTCACAAAATCGGGAGTAAGAATTCTTTCTGAGGATTTTCCAAAGTTCAGGGAAATGCTAAACTCGATAAAAAAAGAGGATTTGGAAGAAAACATCAAAAAAGATTCTGGGCAAGAAGATCTTAGAAGTAATGAAGATAACGAGGAAATGCCTGATTATTAATCCATAAAATTTATAAACTAGTATATACTCATGTATATATGACATTAGGCAAAAAAGACAAAAGAATTCAGATAAGCAGAAAAGAATTAAGGATAAATCTTGAAAAACTTCAAAGCGACGTTGAAAATGTTTATCAAACCCTGAAAAAAATGGTTCCGGAATCAATAACGAACAAGGAAATAAAGGGATTTGGGAATGCAAGCCACATCATCTTGCCAAAGGAATATGCCGGAAAAAAGGCAACAGTAATAATAAGAGAGTCCAACGATAAATAAAAATGCCAACTGCTTTTCAGAATTCTGTGTATGAACTGACCAAAAAAATTTCAAGAGGAAAAGTTTCAACTTATAAGGAAATCTCAAAAAAGTTAAAATCAGGTTCAAGGGCTGTTGGAAATGCGCTAAACAAAAATCCTTACTCTTTCAAGAGTGGAGGAAATGTTGCATGCCATCGCGTTATAAAATCTTCCGGCGAAGTTGGCGGCTTCGCTTCCGGAACTGAGAATAAAATCAAACTTCTAAAAAAAGAGGGAATTGAAGTTATCAACGGAAAAATTGATTTGGACAAGTTTGGATTTAAGTTTTGACGTTAAAAATTATAATTTACGGTAAAATTCTTTGTCCATGACACTATTACATCTCCTCACTTCGTCGTAATCACGCCTGTCTAACGCCTTTTCTCGTGCATCTTTAGATTCATAAAATATTCTTGAACTTTCTATCCTTTCTTCTCTTTCCCTGAGAGTTTCATGCTCAATGCTCTCGCGATTGAACCATCCATTGTGTGTATTTTCTGTGCGCATAGTCCAATTAAATTTTTGCGATATTTAAGTATTTATGTTTAAATCATCCGAAAAATAAACTTCACCAATATATAACTTACTCCCGTGCTTATCAACCCAAAGATTACTCCATTGATTATTTCACGTTTGTCTTTTTTCAGATATAGCAAAGATGCAACGAGTCCAAAATAAAGCAAAATTGCAAAAATGCTGAATTTCAAATCGCTGTAATAAATTGTTGTGAAAAACAAAACAATGATTCCCAACCCGGAGTGTATATTCCCTACAAAAAATAAAAACAAAACTACAAATAAAATTCCTGCTATGACGAACTGGCTCAGATACTCGAAATTTGAGAGTAGTGCAACTCTTGCCAAAACAAGAAGGAAAAAAACAGGGCTTCCTAATGCTATGACGTCTCTTGCAATTTCCTTGAGAGAAATTTTTTTCATTTGATAAATAAATTCCAAAACTTTTAATTTCTAAACTCCGACATAAACTTTTTGCTCGCCAGAAACATCAATTCTTTGTATTTTTCCCAAAAGGATTATTTTCCCTTTCGCCAATTTCATGTCTCCTACAAAATTCGTGATTGAAACCTGCTCGTTATCTAATTTAATCAAATTCTTCCCGTTTCCAACATTTGCAAAACCAGAAGTTTTATGGGAAATTTTTTTCGCTCTCACTTCGTCCATAATGTTTAGTGAAAAGTAAGGTAATGGGTTCTGCAAACTTACTCTGGAAGTGCCTTTTTTATTTGGAGTCATAAAAATGCCGTTAATGGTTACTCCGGAAGCCCTCCCGTCCAAATTCAAAATCTCCTTTTCATCAAATGAAATTTCCCCCTCATAGTTCTCAAGAACAATGTAATTGTCTCGGAAATTTTCCAAAGAAGACTTTTGATCTCCTATTTGCAAAAAAGAATTTCCTCCTGCGCTTAACTCAACTTTCGCAAATTTTCCTTCCAAAGCCATTGGGGGAATAGTCATTTCGGCACTGAAATTAATCAAGTTCTCGGGCGTTGTTCCCGT
Source organism: Candidatus Nanoarchaeia archaeon (assembly GCA_035283785.1). Lineage (GTDB taxonomy): Archaea > Nanobdellota > Nanobdellia > Pacearchaeales > GW2011-AR1 > DATETG01. The sequence continues at coordinate 26,323 of DATETG010000032.1, read as the reverse complement.
TATTATTCCTCCAGTGCTCACTAAACTTCCAGTGAGACCCGTACCTCCAAAAAAAGAGGTGTACACAAAAAAGAAAAAAATCCCAAAAAACGAAAGGAATAATAAAAGTTTGAAATAAAATTTTCTGGATCTTGGCTTCTTCTGGTGTTTGTCAACTATTTCCATTCCGTTCATCAGAACCCTCCACTAGAACCCTCTTTTTTGCTGTTCATATTTTTTTCGAGAAAATCAACGAATCTCGACGGATTATTTATATTTTTTATTAAGACCGTCGTTTCTTTAGAAAAAAGTCTTGCTCTTACATCGCCATAATTCAGCATTCTCTGCCACATGCGTTGGCGGGTATCTGCGTCGCTGACAGAAACTAAATCAACTCTTCTAGTTGTTCTTGACAAAATCCCTCTTGATACGACAAGTGAATTGGTATTGACTTCATACCAACTTCCAAACCGGTGGATTTCTGTTATAAAAAAGCCGGCGACAACAAAACCAACAATAAGTCTCAATGCCGCATTGTTGACTTCCTTTCCCATAAATTTGGCAGAAGCGAGAGTAAGAATCAAAATAATTATCATCAAGTAAACAGGAATATATATCTTTCTTGACCCTCTAACCTTAAGGGTTTTTGCTCCATCCTCTTCCATGAATTTTAAAAGAGGATTAGGATTATAAAGATTATGTTAAAAAACCTTTTAATCCGCATTTTTCTCTAAGCCTAATGACAAACGGAAAACTAAAACAGCCAATTGTAACGGTCGCCGGACATGTTGACCACGGAAAAACGAGCATCTTGGATTGTCTTAGAGGAAGCTCTGTTCAGGCAGGTGAAGCAGGAGGAATAACTCAAAAGATTTCATTTACATCTTATCCAATATCTCAACTAAAAGAAGATTTTCCCATAATAAAAAAGTCCGGCATTGAATTAAAAATTCCGGGATTTCTTTTTATCGACACACCAGGACACGCCGCATTTACAAATCTCAGAAAACGCGGAGGAAGCTTATCAGACATTTCTGTGCTTGTAATGGACATCAACGAGGGAATAAAACCCCAAACCTCTGAAGTTCTTCAGATATTAAAGCATGGTAAAGTTCCGTTCATAATAGCACTTAACAAGATTGATAATGTATCCGGATGGAAATCTCATGCAAAGGAGGAGATTGGTCTGAAAAAAAGCATTGAATCGCAACGTGAGAATACAAAAAGTCTGTTTGATGAAAAATGTCTCATGATAATCGGCTCGTTAAGCAACATGGGTTTTGAGTCAGATTTGTTTTACAATATCTCTGACTTCACGAAAAAAATCGCGATAATTCCTTGTAGCGCCAAGACAAAAGAAGGGATTCCTGAACTTGTAATGGTACTCTGCGGTTTGAGCCAAAAATATCTCGGCGAAAAACTGGTCTTAGGAAAAGAAGCCAAGGGAGTGATTCTTGAAATAAAAAAAGAAAAATCAATAAATTACGCAAATGCGATTCTGCACGACGGAACATTGAAAAGAAATGATGAAATCGCGGTGAGCAATTTGGAAGGAAAACCGATTAATGCAAAAGTCAGAGTTCTGGAAGAAATTGAGCCTCTAAGTTTTAAATTCAAGCCGAAAATGGAAGTGGAAGCAAGCACGGGAATAAGAATGCAATTCTCGGAAAAAATGGACTTGTTGCCGGGAATGCCTTTCGTGATTTACAAAAAAAATGACAAGGAGATTGAGCAAATGTTCAAACGAGAAATCTCAAGCAGCATAAAAACTCAAAAACAGGGGATTATCGCAAAGGCAGATTCTCTTGGAAGTTTGGAAGCATTAATGTACATGCTCGACCAAAGTAACATTCCTGTTGTGAAAGCCGGAATTGGAAGCATAACAAAGGCAGATGTAATATCTGCCAAAGCCAACCTTAAAATAAATGAACTCGATGCGTTAATAGTCGGTTTCAATGTTTCAATGGATGAAGATGCCCTAACATTGATTGAAGAAAATAGCAAGATAAAAATCATCACTGAAGAAGTCGTTTACAAGCTGATTGATGAAACGGCAAAATTCCGCGACGAGAAAAGAAAAGAGATTGAAAAATCCAGAATGATGGAATTAAGCACATTGTGCAAGCTTGAAATTCTGCACCAGTATGTTTTCAGGAACACAAGCCCTGCAATTTTCGGAATTCGGGTTGCAACAGGCAAATTAATTTCCGGAACAATTCTTGTTGACGAAAAATCGGAAAAAGTTGGAAGAGTGAAAAATATACAATCGGAAAAAACATCTGTTCTCGAAGCAGGGGAAGGAATGGAAGTTGCCATTTCTCTTCCGGGAGTAAATTTCGAGAGAGTTTTGGGAGACAGGAAATTCCTTTACTCTGAAATCTCGGAATCTCAGTTCAGGAATTTCAAGAAAAACAAGGACTTGCTCTCATCAAGAGAAATATCTCTTCTTGAGGAAATAGCATCAATAAAACGTTCCTACTCCGGAAAAGCAGACTGGGGGCTTTGAATTTTACTAAAATCGTAAGAGTCTCTTAATGGATGTACAGGAACTTCATTGTGATTCCATAACCCAAAGTCTATCAAAAACAATTTGTTATTTTCAGACAGTCTTAAGTTGTAAGGCATTAGTGCATCTGCGCCTGGATTAAACCCTATTTTTCTTGCCTTAGATATTTCTTCTTCAGCTTTATTTGCTAATTCTGGAAATTCTAATCTAAATAATTTGTAAAGAGCATTACCATTAGTGCCTCTTGAGTTGGGAATTAAGTCCAATAGATCTTTCCCTTCAATATATTCCATAAGAATAGCTTTTGATTTATTCAATTCTCCACCAAGAATTTCTTCAATATCCAACATACCAAAGGGATATGGTACTGGAAATCCTAAATCATAAAGACTTTTTTGAATTCCAAACTCATAACTTATTGGTTTATCCGATGGCCCAACTTCATCTCCAAAATCTATTCTAGTTTTTTTCAATACAATCTTTCTAGATAGTCTAAAAACATTTTCATAAATCCTGCTACCAATTACTTCATGGTATTCAAATAGCTCATCTCCTTCAATTTTAGGTATCTTATCCAATAATTTCATAAAAAATTCTCAACTTTCTGCTATTTAAAACTTGTGAAAAACCTTATAAACATATTTTTTATTTAATTACAATGGCATTCAAAATAAACATCTCAACAAAAGACGGGAAGACATTTCACCTTGATTTGGAGGAATCTGAAAATTTGGTAGGAAAAAAACTCCTAGAGAACATAAAAGGGGATGAAATTTCTCCCGACTTAGGAGGATATGAATTTCAAATTACCGGAGCAAGCGACAATTCCGGGTTTACTCTAATGGAAAACGTCGAGGGAATAGGGTTAAGAAGAGTTCTGTTGACTTACGGAAAGGGAATGAAGAAACGCCCGAAAAAAGAGGGAAAAAAGAAAAGAAGCAAACTAAAACCGAAAGGGCTTCGTCTGAGAAAAACTGTCCGAGGCAATACTATATCTCCAGAAGTTGCCCAGATTAATCTCAAGATTGTTAAAGAGGGTTCTAAGAATCTTTCAGAAGTTTTCCCTGAGCAAAACAAGCCAAAGGAAAATGTCGAAGCAAAAGCAGGATAAAAATTAGAAAAATTCTCCACGCCGTGCTTGGTTTTATGATCAGAGTAAAACTAGTCATTACCACAAATATCTACCATAATATTGCAGGATTTCGTATTACCCTTGTAAATTGCGAGTGCCAACGAGCGCAAATCTTCCCCATAAAATCACTTTTTCAGAATAAGAGAAATTTAGAAAATCCCTCTTTTAGCAACTATTCCTTAGTAACAACAAAATAGAAAGATTTAAATATGATGTTTTTTTATGGAAATTATGAAAAACTTAACAGACAGATTACAAGCAGCAGGAGAATTGGCTTTGGAAGTAGTCAGAGTTCCTTACGTAGCATTTGAATGGGCAGGAACAGCATGTGCGGCAGCATTTCTTAACGAATCTTTACCTTCATTATATGAGCATTCCGGAACAATTGCAAGAAGAATAGAAAAAAATTATCAAACTTTAACAAAAAAATGACACAAACATCTGCAAATGACAATATCAAAGACATAAAGTCGGCGACGGTTTCCAGAACCGTGAGAGAAACAAGTAACCTCTCGTATGAAAGAATCGCTGGTTGGGACTACCTGAGCAAAAAACAAATCTTAAGTCATATTGGGTTATCTGTATTTGTGACAGGGGTTACGGGTGTGGCGATAGCAGGTGGCTATTTGATAAGCAACTATTTTGGAAAACAACTTTATGGGGGAGAAAGTTGTTTCAGTTACTCTGAAGCGGATGAAGAAAGAATTCTAAGACAAAAAGGAATTGAATACTGCCTTGAGGACAGAAACCCTAAATTAAGGGTAAGGAGAGAATAAAATGTCAAAAGGATTAACATACGCAGCACTTGCATTAACCATCGGCGTAGCTGGGGCAGTATTATTCAAATCTTTGGAAGAGAATGTGCTGGATTTTGACAAAGTCGTATGGTGCAAAACAGATACCAAGACAATGGGAGATGAATACATAGATAGGATATATGAAACTTTTTCGGTACAATATGACATACCGACAAGTTCAATAGGCAGAAAAAAATTTATCGAACAAGTTTATTTAAAAAATGGCGGAATTCTGAATAAAGAAGAGGGTTACATCCCTTGCGGATTGAATAACTAGTTTTTTTGGTCTTTTTAACAGACAATAAAATCCCAAAAGAAAAATTTGACAATTTGTCAAATAAATTCCAAAAATACAATAAAATTTATATATTTGAGGCACTCATATTTTCAATGGATTCAGAAAATTTTATTTCTAAAATGGAAAAAATCATGTTGGAAACTCCGTCGGAGAAGACTCTAAAAAAGATGGAGAAATTTGTTAGTGCAACTTTGGTGACAAAACCTCTTTACATTCCACTCATTCTTGGGTTATTGGGTATTGGTTCTGTTTACCTTGAACATTCGCGGGTAAAAGATAAAGAATCTTATATGAACGACTACAGTAAGATTGTGTGGTGTCAAGAGGAATTTTCAAGTGAACTTCCGGGCAGATATTTCCAGAAATTGGCAGGAATCTTGCCAGAAAGATTTGCACAAGTAAAAGATTATTCGAGGATAATAATTGAAAAGAACAATGGAAAAATGAAGGGGGAGAGGAAGGAAAAGATAGATCTCCCTTGTGATGTAAAACAAAAAACAGGTACAATCTGATACCTAAACATTTTTTAATCAATTTTTTCTAAGATTTGTATGAATAATGAACCAATACCAGAGATAAACATAGGTGTCGTGGGACACATAGACCACGGAAAAACGTCCTTGTTAAGCAAGCTGACGGGAAAGTTTACAGACACCCACTCAGAGGAATTAAAGCGAGGAATAACCATAAAACTCGGTTACGCTGATATGACAATTTACAAGTGCGGAAACGAGATTACAAACAAGGAAATAAACGGGAAATCCTGTTCGCCGATTAGGTATGTAAGTTTTGTCGACGCTCCAGGACATGAAATGCTCATGGCCACAATGCTCTCGGGAGCGGCAATAATCGACGGTGCAATTCTTGTCATCGCGGCAAACGAGGGGATAAAACCCCAAACTCAGGAGCATTTTACTGCGTTGCAGGCAAAAAAAATCAAAAACATAATAATCGTCCAAAACAAAATTGATTTGGTTTCAAGAGAACAGGCGCTGGAAAACTACAAAAAAATAAAAGATTTCGTAAAAGGAACTTTCGCGGAAAATGCTCCGATAATTCCCGTATCGACAATACAGGAAGTCAATATTGACAAAATTATTTCTGAAATATACAAATTGGAGATTCCGAAAAGAAATCCGAAATCAGAACCAATATTCCTAGTCGCAAGGAGCTTTGACATAAACAAGCCAGGAACAAAAATTTCCGGGATGAACGGGGGTGTTCTTGGAGGAACACTAAAGCAAGGAACACTAAAAATTGGTGATGAGATAGAAATAAAACCAGGTCATATCTCAACAAAAGCGCACAAACAGGTTTACAATCCACTCACTACAAGAGTAATATCACTTTACAAAGGAACGCAATCTGTGAAAGAAGTTTTACCGGGAGCAAGCATTTCAATTGGCACTAATCTTGATCCTTGGCTCACAAAAACAGATTCTCTGGCAGGATGTGTTGTTTCAACAAAAGGGAATCTTCCTGAAATAAAACACAGTATAAAAATGAGATCATATCTGTTTCCGAAAGTTTTTGGAATAAGCGAAGAGAAAAATATTGAACCATTAAAAACAAAAGAAATGCTTATGTTAAGCGTCAACACGACCATCACTGTGGGGATTGTAGAAAAGATTTCAAAAAATAACGAAATAGAACTTTCATTAAACATTCCTGTAGTGGCTTTTGAAAAAGACAATGTCGGCATGGCCAGAAACATAAACGGACACTGGAGATTAATAGGTTGGGGAGAGGTTCTGAGAGATTAAGATGGGTGGCACAAGAGATGAGCAAGAACCTATAGATTGAAATTTACCAAGCAGATATTTTGTTGAAATGGATGTTAAACGAAATTGGGAAAATGACCAAAAGTTTTTATTTACTCAAAATAATACAAAACTATGACAAGATACTCATTGGTAATTTATTTAGACGACGAATTGACTCAAAAGATCAGAGCAATTCAGAAGAAGTTATTTGACTTAACTGGCTCAAAGACATGTTTAGATTTATGGGAACCCCATATCACCATTGGTGCAGGAGTGGAAATTAATAATAAAGATACTAACTCATTTTGCGAAGATATTGAAAGAGCAATAAAAGACTTTAAACCATTTAAGGTAGAACTAAAAAATTATGGTTTTATGGATGATTGGATGGGGGGAAAATTAGAAGGATTTACAAAATATGTTGTATATATTAATGTAATAAAAAATAAGGAATTACAAAATCTTTTTGAAGCCATAAAAAGAGTGACTGATAAAAGAGATTTATTTTATGGTCCAATTTCTTTATACAATCCCCATCTAACCCTCGCATTTGAGGATTTAAATGAAAAAAATTTCAATAAAGCAAAAGTTATTTTTGAGAAAGAAAAATTTGAAAATAAGATTTTGGTTGATCATATAGTTCTAGCCAAAGAAAATGAAAAAGGTCAATGGAAAGAAGATAAAAGAATCAAATTTTAACGGCCATTTTCCAAACTCTCGCCAGCCCTGCGGGACGTTGCACTCTAGCTCGGTGCTAACACACTCACTTAACGGCGATTAAGAGGTTACGAAGTCTTACAGACTTCTCCACCCAAATCGTGCTACACACGACTTCTCATAATCCTGATGTTAAACAAAACAGGAAATCTAAAAGGTCATGAGTTTGTCAGGTGTTTAACTTTTACAAATGACAGATTTTAATTTTTTCAAAACAGCGCATTATCACAATAATTTTTAAAAACAAAAGTAAGATATTAAATCATGCCAACTCCAGAACCCTTCAAAGACGACGATGAATTCTTTCGCTATTGTAGAACCCATAGTGAAACGCCAAGAGCACTATTTCACAGGAATCATTTTAATTATCTAAGAGAACTCATGGGCGAGAAGCCAGTAAAAGGTTATGAATTTCTGGCCATCCATGAAGAAGAGATGAATGGAATTTTGGAGATTATTGAAAGAAGAAAAAATTCCATTGAAGGAGTTTGCGAAAAAATCCCTTGCAATGTCGTTAGATTGGAAGATTATCGGCGATGAGAATTAATCTGTGTTAGGTTACAATACTCACTTCATTTTTCTTCCAATAATCTTTCAGCATTCTTGTAAGCAAATTTTTCTTGGACTGCCGTATCCAATCTTCCTATGAAAGCGCGAGTGTAATTGTTAAGTGTAAGTGCAACATCTGTGTCTAAATCCCATGAAGTGCTCACGCCTCGATCTGTTCCCCACAAAACTTGATCAGGATGAGTTTCTATGAATTCTTTCCATCTTGCCAAATCTTTCTCTAGAATAATATCATAATCTTCAAAATTAGCTAAGAATTTTTCTTTGCTCTCGCCAGGTTTCAATAACCAATCGCCACCATAAAGTTCATCCACTCCGTAATATATATTCGGATTTCTCTCAAGTATGCCTGCAACTTCATCAAGATTTCCGTTGCATTCTGCGCAATCAACAAGCTGATCGCCGTGAAAAATGAACTTTATGTCTCTGTTTTCACCTGCAACTCTCTCTAGTGAATCTCCTTGATTCTCACCAAGATGAAAATAAGCGACAAGATTTTGCTCGCGCAAGACAGGATATATCTCCTGCAATCTTTGGGAGTCGGGGGGAAGTTCTTTAGCCCCTCCGCCACGACTGTAAAGACCTATTTCGCCATAGCCTTCAAAAAGTCCCGGTTCTATAACCAACATATCGTTCAACTCTCTGGAATTAACAGTGGGATAACCTGTTGGACTACCATCATCCGCCGGAGGCATTATGAATGGAACAAAACGGCCAGGATATTTTTTCATCGTCATATTGACTGCTTCAATTGACTTGTTGATTATGGGTTCCCAAACAGGGAAAAAACCAAACGCTTTGTAAGTTCCTTCATAATCCATCATGCAAATCCATTCATCCATACTGTGAGTTGTTCCCAAATTCTCTCCGGTGTAAAATTCTAAAGGAAAACCGGGTTCGCCATCCGGAAGACTCTTTAGATGTATATGTGTGTCAAGCATCTGACCTTTATAGTATCCTTCGGGAAGTGTGCTTGGATTTCTTGCTTGTGAGCAGTCAACAGTCTCAAAAGCTTTCTCAAATAATCGGTTCCAATGTTCTTCCTCAACGGAAAATTCTGTATTTCCAACTTGCTTTTCTGCAATATCTGGTTTAGAATAATCAAAAAAGAAGAATCCTCCAATTCCAATAACAACTATTAGGATTAAAATAATCACACCTTTTTTCATAATGTAAATTAAATTTAGCTTTTTTATAAATTTGCTTAAACCCACTTAATCTTGACTTTTTTGGTTATTTTTATGGATTAAATGTTAGTCTTCGATTAATTTTATAAACATCCTGTCTTTTTTGTTTTCATGCCTGTTTTTTCAAACTCCCGCCTAAGCACATTTGAGCAGTGCAAACTCAAGTATAGATTCAGATATATCGACAAAATAATCCCCGACATTGAAAAAACAATTGAGTCGCATCTAGGGAATGCCGTTCACAAAACACTTGAGTGGCTTTACAACAATGTCCAAAAAGGATTTGTTCCCACAATCGACGAAACGGTGTCAAACTACACAAAAAATTGGGATGATGATTTTGAAGAAGAAATTCCTGTCGTGAAAAAAAATCTGTCGGTCAAGGACTATTTCAACAAGGGAGTAGAATTTTTGATAAATTATTACCTAAAACACAAACCGTTCAATGACAACACAATAGCTGTTGAGAAGGAAATAATGTTTGATTTGGACAAGGATGGAAATTACAAAATCAGGGGATTTATAGACCGCTTGGTTTACAATCTCGAAACCGGAGAGTATGAAGTCCACGACTATAAAACGTCAGGGAATCTTCCTTCACAGGAAAAATTTGACAATGACAGGCAACTTGCGCTCTATTCAATAGCGATAAAAGAACTTTTTGGCGAGGATAAAAAAGTCATATTGGTCTGGCATTATCTTTCATTCAATAAAAGAATTCATTCTCAAAGAACAGACGAGCAATTAAAAAGACTCAGGGAAGAAACAATTGACATAATAAAAAAAATAGAATCAACAAAAGAATTTCCTCCGACAAAATCCGCCCTTTGCGGCTGGTGTGAGTTCAAAAATGTTTGCCCTGCATGGGGAAACAAGCCCCCTGAAAAACAAATGAGGCTTGATGGAAAATACTATCTTGGCAACGGAAAGAGGGAGAAATAGACTACAAAAAATGTTGAATAAGCGTTAAGTGTGGATTCAAAAAATTAGATAAAGAAATCTAATATTTGAAGAAAGACCCCAACACACATTAAACTTACCCATAATAAAACCCTAATTTCATGAGTTTTATTTTTCTTATATCATTGTCTCCGCGATATGCATACCACTTTAAGAACTGTCCAATAAATTTTTGGGCGTATTGAATCTCCAAAAATAGCTTCAATTATAATTGCAAATGTGCCGATAAAATTAAGAGAAAATCCTATTAATGTTAAAACCATCTAATCTCCCATTAACATCTTTTTATTCTCCGCCAACATCGCTGACCCTTATCAAGTCAGTAACATAATCTCCTTGCTGAAGCTTTACAATTCTTACTCCCTGAGTTGCGCGCCCCATGATGCGAATGTTCTTCAATGAAGTTCTTATGACAATTCCTTTTGCGGTCGTTATTATTATGTTGTCGTCGTCATTGACAGAAACTGTTGTTATGACCTCTCCCGTTTTTTCTGAGACTTTTACGTTTATCACGCCGCGTCCTGCACGCGCTGTTTTTCTGTAATCGCTGACATTCGTTCTCTTTCCATAACCGTTTTTTGTGATTGTTAAAATTGCTTGTGTATTCAATATTTCCAAACTTACAACCTCGTCATTCTCGTGCAATCTTATTCCCGCAACTCCGTAACTGCCTCTCCCCATATCTCTTATATCGTCAGAGTTAAATCTTATCGCCTGCCCTTTTCTTGAAGCTATAAGAACTTCCTGCCCTTTCTTTACTAACTGAACATCAATAAGGAAATCTGAATTATCCTCCGGGAGGTTTATTGCCCTTACTCCCGAAGCTCTTGGTCTCGAAAAATGTTCCAGTGAAATTTTTTTCACAATCCCTTTTTGAGTAACCATAAAAAGATAATCGTCAAAGTTCTTTACAGAAATAACATTTGTGATTCTTTCGTCCTTCAAATTCAAGAGATTTACTATCGCCTTGCCTTTGCTGTATCTCTCTGCCTCGGGAATTTCATACGCTTTCAACCAAAGGACTCGTCCGCGAGTTGTGAAAAACATGAGGTAATCGTGTGTCGAACATACAATAAGTTTTTTCACGAAATCTCCCGTCGTGAGATTGCTTCCTATAACTCCGCGCCCTCCGCGTTTTTGCTCTTTGTATGTCTTCAAATCCATCCTTTTGGTATAACCTTTTTCGGTTATTGAGACAACAATCTCCTTTTTTTGCACCAAATCCTTTTCAGATATCTCGGAAATCTTCTCAATAATTTGTGTTCTTCTCTCATCGCCGTATTTCTTTTTCAATTCTGAAACTTCTTTGGAGATTATTTTGAGAACCTCCCCCATATCTCCAAGAATCTTCTCAAGTTCCATTATGCCTTCTTTAAGTTCTGCGCTTTCTTTTTTCAGTTTTTCATTCTCGAGAGAAGTCAATTGTTGCAATCGTGTTTCCAAAACAGATTGTGCCTGCCTTTTTGTAAGACCGTATTTTCTTATAAGATTCTCGGACGCTTCGGAAGTGCTTTTGGCTTTTTTTATCATGGATATGATCTCATCAATATTTTTCAGAGCTATTAACAATCCCTCGACAATTTCCTGTCTCTCCTTGCTCTTTTTCAATTCAAACTTTGTTCTTTTTGTAACAATCTTCTTCCTGTACTCCACATACTCTCTAAGCATATCCTTAAGATTGAGAACTTTTGGCTGGCCGTCGACAAGAGCCAAACAATTCACGTTAAAAGCGTCTTGAAGTCGCGTGTATTTGTTTAGAGAGTTAATTAGAAATTTAGCATTTGCTCCCTTTTTAAGTTCCAAAACTATGCGAATTTTTCCCTTTGAACTCTCATCTCTTAAATCAGAAATATCCTTTATTTTTTTGTCTTGAATGAGTTTGGCTATCTGCTCAATCAGTGTTGATTTGTTCAGCATATAAGGAATCTCTGTTATTACAACCATCTCTTTTATCTTCGAGTTTTCCGTGCTGATTTTTCCGCCAAGCATAAGTCTCCCCCTTCCTGTTTTGTAAAGTTCAATCATGTTTCCATTAACGGTTCCACCAGTAGGAAAATCAGGACCTTTGACAATTTGTGAAAGCTCTTCTATTGACGCTTCCGGATTCTTAATGTAGTGATTTATCGCATCACAAACTTCTGTCAAATTGTGGGGAGGAATATTAGTTGCCATCCCGACGGCAATTCCTGTCGCCCCGTTAAGAAGTAACGTGGGAAGTTTTCCTGGAAGCATGGTCGGTTCCTTTATAGAATTGTCAAAATTATTTTCAAAGTTAACTGTTTCCTTGTCAATGTCTTCAAGAAGCTCTGAAGAGATCTCCGAAAGTTTTGCTTCCGTATACCTGTACGCTGCTGGCGGATCTCCGTCTATGCTTCCGAAATTTCCCTGACCGAAAACAAGAGGGTAACGCAATGAAAAATCCTGCGCCATCCTCACTAAAGCATCGTAAACAGGAATGTCGCCGTGGGGGTGGAATTTACCAATAACATCTCCGACGACGCGAGCCGATTTTTTGGTCTGTGAATTTGGCTTGACACCCATGAGATGCATTGAATAGAGAATTCTCCTCTGAACTGGTTTCAAGCCGTCTTCAATGCTGGGTATTGCTCTTGAAACAATGACTGACATCGCGTAATCCAAATACGCCTTTTTCATTTCGGCAGAAACTTCCGAATTAATAACACTCTTGTCATCAACAAGTTTTTTTTGCTCTTTATCTGTCATTTTTTATTTCCTCGGGTTTTATTCTGCATTGACAATTTGTGCAAACACAATTTGGATTTGTTTTTATTCGTATTTTAACATCTTTATTTTTATTCGTAATCATTTTATCAATAAGTTTTATGTCATCAACATCCTTAGGACGCCCAGATGCTTCTTTCCACTTTCGCACTTCTTCAATTGAGGCAAAAGGAACTCCATCTAATATCTTTGCACTTTTCAGTAAGTGGTCTAATGTGGGGTTGTATGAGCTAAAATTCCAATTGTCGTGGGCTTCAAATACATCATAGGTTAATGGTTTATCTTTTCTGCCTTTTTTAATCTCCTTCCACCCTTTTTCTTTTAATTTCTCAAGAAGTTCTTTTGATACTAGTAAATCAATGTCATCCGTATCCCTTAGTCCTAAAATAGTTAATGGGGCGGCTCCAAAAACAACATAGGAATTTTTTGGAAAATGTAATGCTTTTACTCTATTGATAATTTCTTCTTTTTTCATTTTTATATTTCTCCCTCTGGGTTTTCTTTGTTTATTACTTTTATTTCGCAATCCGCTTCACAATATTTTTCTATTAGTGATTTAAGCTCTTTCAAGGCAGACAATAGTTTCTCGCTGTTCTCGTTAAAATCTTCCAAAACTAAAACTGCATTCTCTGTTTTTTCAGTCAATTTTGTTCTGTCTCCTTCTCTCCAATTCCAACATCGGCAGATAACTCCTTCGTCATCCTTATAAACAACTTCCCCACCCCATGGAGAACTATTTTCATTGGAACCCAAAGGAATGAATGTTTCACCCCCATTGGCAAAATCTAAAATCAAATCTCCTTTTACTCTATTAGTATCCTCTCCTCCTGCCGTAAGTATGTACTCTAGTGAGATGTAATTGTACAAATCAACAAGAGGATTTATTCTTGGCAAATTATTCCCCTTCGCTACTCTTCTAATTAATGCTTCAATGGAACTTCTATAATCTCGAGGTTTTGCTCCAAATGATTGGTATATCTCCCTTAATTTTATCACCTCAGGGACTTCTAGCACTTTTTCCTCAGAAATTCTTTCTCTAATCTTTTCTTCCGCTTTCCTAAGAAGATTTTGGATTTCTTCACCTTTATTAAAATTACAGGCATTCTTTACAGTCACGATACCAATTTCCACTTGAGGATATCTATCGAAGATTTGCTTTGACACTTTTAACTTCATCATAAAACCTCCTCGCCTTTGTCGTCGAGATATTTCATAAATTCAGTTTCTGTTAACTCCTGCTCCTTTACATTCTTCCCAGTCCATTTGCATTTCTTGCATTCCCAATTGTCTGCCTTTTTTCCCTCTTCTCCAACTAAAACAACTGCCACATTATCACTACCGCACTTTGGACATTTCCTTACTTTGAAAGTTTTTTCATTTGTGGATTTTTTGCCCTTAATACCTTTTTTCTTATTGTATTCTTCCTCGGAATCATAACCTTCAAGAATCCAATCCGGAGTTGTCAGTTTTGGTTTCTTAGAAATTTTTCCTTTTTTCATTTTATAAATTTCTAGGCCCAAAAAATCTTTCTTTTCTAGATTTTTTGAGTTTTGCCATTTAATTTTTAATTTCCCACGTTTTATTTTCAAAATTGAATGAATATACTTTTCCGGAACATTCATACTTTGAACATCCCAACAAAACATTTGTTATCTTGTTGCCGTTTCTGCAAATCCTGCTATCTTCGTCCAAGGTCCATGATTCATTATTACACTTAAGCAGTTCTCTCTCGAAACATCTGCAATCATCTCTTGATGAAAAATCCTCGCCAGATATTTCCGTATCAGAATTCTTCTTTTCAGATGATTTATTGAGAATTATCAAAGCTGAGCCCAGAATTAGAATTATCAAAATTATTGCAATCCATTCGTTCAAAATTTTTCTATTTTTTAATTTATTCGCTGCCATTTAAATGTCCAGATTTGCCTCCTTTGCATTTTCAGATATGAAAACTTTTCTCGCAGGCACGTCGCTTCCCATAAGCATCGAAAAAGTTTTGTCTGCCTCAACGGCGTCTTCAATGAATATTTTCTTGATTTTTCTGGTTTTAGGATTCATGGTTGTTTCCCACAATTGCGTAGAGTCCATCTCCCCCAATCCCTTGAATCTTGTAACATTTCCCTGCCCCGAATCCGATAATTCTTTCTTAAGTTCCTCATCGGAATAAACATAATGATCTTTTTTCTTTCTTATTCTATAAAGAGGCGGCAATGCGATGTAAATATTTCCGTTCTCAATAAGTTTTGGCATGAATCTGAAAAAAAATGTCAGTAGAAGCGTTTTTATGTGTTCTCCGTCAACATCTGCATCGGTCATTATTATCACCTTGTCGTACCTCAACTTTTCTAGGTCAAAATTTTCTCCTACACCTGTGCCCAGGGCTGTTATGAGATTTACTATTTCTTCACTTGACAATGTCTTTGCAGGATTGCTTTTTTCAACATTCAGAATCTTTCCCTTTAATGGAAGAATCGCCTGATTCTCCTTGTTCCTTGCTTGTTTTGCGCTGCCTCCTGCAGATTCACCCTCAACCAAATAAATTTCGGTGTCTATTGTGCTTTTCTTTGAACAATCTGCAAGTTTTCCGGGCAAGCCTCCAAGGGAAAACGCGCTTTTTTTCCTCACAAGTTCTTTGGCTTTTTTTGCCGCAATTCTTGCTCTTGCAGCATCAAGAGCCTTTGAAATTATTTTTTTTGCAATTGGAGGATTTTCCTCGAAAAATGTGGAGAGTGACGAAGTTGTTATTGAGTCAACTAAACCACGAATTTCAGAATTTCCAAGTTTTGTCTTGGTTTGCCCCTCAAATTGTGGCTCTGGAATTTTTAAATTGATTATTGCCGTTAATCCTTCACGAACATCATCACCGGTCAATGCCTCGTCCTTTCCGTTCTTTAATACTCCTGACTTCTTGGCATAATCGTTTATCACTCTTGTCAATGCCGTTCTAAATCCAAATATATGGGTTCCTCCTTCGACGGTGTTTATTGTGTTTACAAATCCGAATATGCTCTCTCTGTATCCATCATTGTATTGTATCGAGACCTCCAGCAAGATGTCTCCTTCTTCTCTCTTGAAATAAATGGGCTTGTGTACAACTTCCTTTGATTCGTTGATCCATTTTATGAATTCTATCAATCCTCCCGAATAAAAGAAATCCTGCTTTTTATTTCTCACCTTGTCAATTAGTGTTATTTTTAGACCTGCATTAAGGAACGCAATTTCTCTCAATCGCGTTTCCAACGTGTTTGTGTCAAATTTAATTGTTGAAAAAATTTCCTCATCTGGAAAAAATGTGACTTTTGTCCCTGTTTCCTTTTTTTCTATTTTTTTTATTTCCTTGAGTTTTGTTTGAGGAACTCCTCTCGCATATTCTTGCAAATAAACAGCTCCGTTTCTTTTTATTTCCAAAATAAGTTTTTTTGAAAGTGCATTGACAACGCTTACTCCGACTCCGTGCAACCCTCCAGAAATAAGATAAGTTTTTTTGTCAAATTTTCCTCCTGCATGAAGTTTAGTAAGTGCAAGTTCCGCCGCAGGAATTTTGTATTGAGGATGAATATCAACCGGAATCCCGCGGCCATCGTCTTCCACTGTAACAGAATTGTCCTCATTTAGCGATACAATTATGTGCTTGCAATATCCTGCAAGCGCCTCGTCAACCGAATTGTCAACAACTTCCTGAATCATGTGATGCAATCCATCCTTTCCTGTCGAGCCAATGTACATTCCCGGACGCTTTCTTACCGCATCCAAACCCTCAAGTACCTTTATCGATTCCGCCGTGTATGATTTTTCTGAAGCCATTTTTAATCGTTCTCTTGTGAGAAATATCTATGGTAAAAACAAATCATCATTTAAAAACCTTATCGTACGAAAATCCTCTTTTAGCGTCGGTGAAGATAAATTAAGAAGATATATCTTTTAGAACATATAATCTTAAAAGTATATAAATTCTTCATATCAAATGGGTGATAAAATACAGGAAGAAATTGATTCTTTAAGAAAAGACTTGCATAAAATATGCATTATGGTTAAATACAGAGATTTTGTCTATGCCAAAAATGTTGCTAATGAAGAAGACACTAGAACAATTGATTTTGGGCAGAACTTTCTTGTAGGGGTCCCTTATGAAGTAAATGGTGAAAATCTTGTTATTGGTTCTTATTATGGCTCTCCAAGAAGCCCTTTGCTTTTGAGAATTCCTGAAGGCTATTACAAGAATAAAATTTCAATACCTAAAAATAGAATAGTGGGCATAGAAAGATTATTTACTTTAGATGAAGCCATAAAAAGTCTTAGAGATTTTTCAAAAACAGCTTAAAAATTATTGAACAGTTTTCTCTTTCTTAGTCTTTGAAACCCAGCGAACCTTTCGTCTGTTTAACAACATATTCTTCCTGCATTTTGAAGAACAAAGATAGTTTGGAGTTCCCTTGTTAGTAACTAACGTTAGTCCTTTATGCAAAGGATATTCCTTTCCGCAATAAACACATTTAGGCATTTTCGGTCACTCCGTCAGATTTTTTGTAATAAACATAAGGTGTTCCTTTAATAATTTCATCCCAAACTATTATCTTTTCCGCTTCAGGATGAATTTTTCCTATGTGGTCTACAACATCGTCCACTAATGAATGATGAACTAAAAATCTTCCGAAATCGGGATTAGACTCCAACTTATTTTTTATTACAGTCATGGAACGCTCATCAAGAACCATTAATCAACACCTCTTCTTGCCTCGTAAAAAACATTCATCGCTCCTGTTACGCCATCGTATCCTATTCTTGAAATATATCCCTGATTTCCAAGATATCTACAAACTTCTTTCGAAATTTTTTCATCTTCTTCTTCTGAATCCAAAGAAAGAGATATCCAACCATTATCAGGGTTTTCTTTTAATCTCAATTCAATTTGTTTCAGAACAGATTCATCTAGAGAGTAAGACTTTCTTTTAATCGTTCCTGTTTTTTTTTCTAAAGTTTTTTTGTTGTTCATTTAAGTATAGGTTCCTTTTGTAACCTTTGATTTAATTCTTCTTGCCTCAATTTCCGTCTCTCTCAACATAAGAAAATCTCCTATCCTTACGGGGCCTTTGACATTTCTCCTCATACTTCTTCCCTTGTCTTTTCCTTCCTGAACAACACAGCGAACTTGTGTTATTTCTCCCCTGAATCCAGTTCTTCCAACAATTTCTTCAACTACTGCAGGGACAGCTTCCCCGGTAGCTATTCTACTAGATCCTTGAGACGATTCCTGCTTTCCTTCCTTGACTCTTTGTTGCTTTGCCATTTGATTAATGTAAAAAATTTTCTTTTATTTGCCCGGTGTAAATTTTTTCTCCTTTCTGATTGTAAACATAATAAGTTGTTCCAAGTAATAATGTTTCTCCATCATCTTCAAAGTCATTATACCACCTAGCATTTGTAGTTGCAACATCGGCGACTATTTGTGCCCCTTCTTCATCATCTACAACCCCCACTAACCCAAAACTTTCATCAAAATTGTCTACCCAAAAAATACTAAATTTATTTTTGCCTTTGACAATAAAATCTTTTATCTCGCTTTCAAGTTCCATTATTTCAAAGAAGCAATTTCCTTTTCGGCTTCTCCTCCTTCAATTATCGCGACGCTGGACGTTGAAACGGGAAGGTCTGCTGCCATGCCAAGTTTCTGCTTGCTGTCAACTTCCATGCACGGAATTTTTTTCTCCTTGCACAAAAGAGGAATGTGCTGAATAATTTCCTTGGGTGCAACATCAGAAGCGTAAGCAACAAATTTCGCGGTGCCTCTCTCTATTGCTTTGGTAACTTCATTTGTACCTTTCTCAATTTTTCCCGTGCGTCGTGCACGTTCAATCAAACTATATGCGTCTGCCATTTTCTATTTTATCAAGAACGATTCCTCGCGAAGTTCGTTCATCGGATAAACATTAAGGAAAAAGTTTGTTTATAAATTTTTCCCGTGAAAGTTTTTATATCTCATTTGACATAAATAATGATGAAAAAAGTGCTAAAGAGGTATCTTGCATTTCTCATACCTTTGGCTTTTATACTTTTTGTAATCATAATGCTGAAAACTTTTACTCCTTCTGAGATTGTTTCAAGAATAGGGGTAAACAACAGCTACATAATTCTTTTTCTAATTTCGGCGATAGGAGGCTCATCATTGGCAACAGCGTCGTCTTATTATGTCATAATCCCTATATTTGCAATTGCGGGACTTAATCCTTGGCTCCTTGGATTGTTCGGCGGTCTTGGGGTAAGTCTGGGAGACCTATTTTACTTTTATCTTGGTTCAAAGGGAAATGAAGCATCCTCAGGAGAATTAAATTACAAATTAAAAAAAGTGCACAGTGTGCTTGAACGAATTCCAAGAGGGGGCATTCCGTTCTTTGTTTATCTTTGGGCATTGACCCCTCTTCCAAATGATGTTATGACTTTTTCACTGGGAATAACGGGATATCCGTTCAAAAGAGTAATTATCCCGATTATTTTAGGAAATATAACAATAACCGTGATACTTTCTTATCTCGCAATTTACGGAGTAAGATTATTCTGGTAGAAATAAATCCTTTTAAATTAACAAGGTGGATTCTATTCAAAGTCGAAAACTCCGTCATAGGCTCTTAATCTTTCCTCTTCAGGCATTCTTGGATTGCCAGGAGTGAATCTTATAATAATGCTGATAGGAAGATTATGCTCCACTGCTTTTCTCAACCTGTGATGTCCATTATACATTATAAACGGCTTGATTGTGGGGCCCCATATCCCAGGGTATACTTCGTTAAAAAAACCGTTCAATAAAAAGTTTGGTGTCACCCATATCGGGGGAAGTTCATCCCAATTTCCATTCTGGATTTTTCTTTCCAAATAATCAAAAGTTTCGCCGCGTGGCTCGCGTTTAATCTCTCTTTCAGATATAAGCAATTTTGCCGTGGAAGATTCTAGGATGATCTTAACCATAACTAAAAAAGAAAAACATAATATTTAACTTTATCTCCAGTTAACTTCTACTTCATCTGTTCTTTGTCGAGGGAGAATATCCAATATTTCAGCTTTTTGCCAAGGAACAAAATTTTTTTTCTTGAACATTACCTCTCCAAGATAAGCAATCATCGCACCGTTATCCACTAACAAATCTCGGGAAGGAACAAAAAATTTTGCGTTTCTTTCCTTGCACATTTTTTCGCACATATCTTGCAATCTTTGATTGCATCCAACTCCTCCTCCAAGAAGAAGTTCATTTTTTCCCAAATGAGCAAGTGCGCGCTCGGAAACTTCAACCAGCATTGAAAAAACAGTCTCCTGTGCTGAGTAAGCCAAATCCTCTTTTTTGTATTTACCTCTCTCAATTTTTTGTCTCAAGTTCGTGAGAATTCCCGAGAGCGAAATATCCATTCCCTTAACCTTATAAGGAAGTTCAATGTACTCTTCTCCTTGTTTTGCAAGAATCTCAATTTTTGGACCTCCTGGAAAACCCATTCCAAGATATCTGGCAAAATTGTCGAGAAAATTTCCTATTCCAATGTCGAGTGTCTCACCAAAGACTCTAAACTTCCCTGAAGAATAAGATATTATTTGCGTATTTGCTCCAGAAGCATAAAGCATCACCGGATTTTTAGCTCCCGTGATTTTTCCAATTTCAAGATGTGCAACACAATGATTGACAGGGATTACAGGAATCTTTAATTTTTTTGCCAGTTCTTTCATGAATCTCAATCCCTGAAGCAAGCACGGGCTCAAACCAGGCCCTTGAGAAAATGCAATTGCATCGATGTTCTTTTCAGATATTCCTGAAAGAGAAATAGCTTCAGAATAAATCTTTTCTCTATTTTCAAGATGATGTTTCGCGGCATCAACAGGGATTATCCCTCCTTTTTCCGTTGTATACGTTTTTTTCACGTTTGCCGAAATTTTTCCGTTTTTCATGATTCCTATTCCAAAAGTATGTGCAGTTGATTCAATTCCTAAAACTATCATAAAATTTTAATAACTGTTTTAGTTAATAACTTTTATGGCTAAGGTTTCTGCAGGATTGTTGATGTATCGATTGAAAAACCAGAAGGCCGAAATTTTTCTCGTGCATCCCGGAGGGCCTTATTTCAAAAACAAGGACGGGGGATATTGGGGGATTCCTAAAGGGGAAGTTGAAAACAATGAAAATCTCTTTGCCGCAGCATGCAGAGAATTTGAAGAAGAAACGGGAATAAAACCTCCAAAAGAATCTGAAAAATTTATTTCCCTTGAGAGTATAAAACAAAAATCGGGAAAAATTGTGCATGCATGGGCTTTTGAAAGAGATTGGGGTGGATTACTGATGAAACAAAACTTCATAGAAATTGAGTCCCCCTATAAATCAGGGAAGAAAATAAAAATTCCTGAGATTGACAAGGCAGAATTTTTTCCAATAGGCAAGGCAAGGATAAAAATGAACCCGGAGCAATTTGAATTTGTAAACAGACTGAAGAATAAACTAAAATGATTTTTGCTCATTTTTTGTTAGGTATTATTTTGGGCCAAATTTACGGAAATTATTTTTTCTTTATACTTGGTTCAATTTTTCCAGATGTTGATCATCTGTACATAATTCTAAAAAACAAGATTTTCAGTTACAAAAAACTTATTGACTCTATAAAAAATGAAAAGAAATACAAAATAAGATACAAAACTCCTTTGGTCCATTCTGTTTTAGGAATGATTATATTCTCGTTAGGGGTATATTTCATCAACAAAGAAGGAATGATAATTTTTGCAATAGCATATCTCTTGCATTTGTTGATGGATTGGCCAGATATCGACGATAAATATTATCTTTATCCCTCAAAAATAAAATTCAGAGGGTTTCTGCCAATTTGGTCAAGATTTGAAAAAATAGCGACGATTTTTCTGATAACAATAATTTTTATTTTGTACACGGTTTAAACTTTGAAAATGATTCTCTAACGAAGCTAAAATCTAGCAAAAAACAGAAATATAAAATTAAAACGTAAATCATACACTATAAATATCTCCCCACTAACCCCGAGGATATTAAAAAAATAGAAAAATCAATTAAAAAATAAAAATAAAGTTAAATTTTATTTATCTCTTCTTTTTAGAAGATTTCTTCTTAGAGCCTTTTTTCTTTTTTCCGCCGCGAGCCATAACTGCCTCACAAACGTTTCCTTGTCCATCAACATAGTACAAATGACCAGGCTTTCTCTTTACGACTTTCTTCACAACAATTTTTCCCATTTTGCACCTCCTTTTACTATTTTAATAATATACGCCCGTATTTAAATCTTTCTTTTACCGACGAAGAATTTGACAATTTTCTCGTTTTTCTCGTTTAACGGGATTTCAATCAACGAGAAAAATCTCTTTTTTGTATAAACGCTAAGACTAAAAGGATTTACTATTCGAAAATCTACAACATTATTCTTTTTATTAAGCCACAAAACCAAAAAAGGGAAAAAAACAAAAATTGAGTGAAGTTTTATTCTGGAAGATTTTTTAAAATCGAAAAAAAGATTTTTTGTACTCCTGCTTCGGAACATCAGTCCAGTAATCTTTCCTATCTCTGAAACTTTTTTTGAGAGAATATCAATTTTACCGTTTCTGTATTTTACTAAAACCACTTTCTCTTTCCCTCGTTTTTCATTGAGACATACTTTTTGTAAAAGAAATTTATATTCTTGTCGCACACATAATCATGGTGCTTAAAGCCCCCTCCAAAGCTCTTTGGGATATGCATCAGTTCATGGATTATTATCCTCAATTTTTCATTCTCATCACATTTCTCAAAATTTTCATTTATGAACTCTATCACATAATGTGCCTTTATTCCCAGAGCCTTTTGTACAAGTTTCCCTATTGTATGACATCTCGCCAAAGTATTTCTGCTCGAACTTCCATAGCTTCGAAAACATTTTACTCTCAGAACGTCCACGTGCGGAAAAAGAAGTTTGGAAATTTCTTCTGCCGTTCTTTGCAATTCAGCGTCGAATTCGTATTTCATTTTATCTCGATTATTTTGTTATGGGAATTATGCCCGGATTTTATTCTAATCATATTCGCAGGAGTTCCAAATTCCTTAGACAAAAAGTTGATTAATTCGATGTTTGCCCTGTTGTTCTCTGGCGGTTCTTTCAGGTAAACAAGATATCTGTTATTGCCAAAACTCTCTATGCTTTTTTTCGAAGAGTTTGGTTTTACTTTTATGTAAATTATCATTTTATCTTTCTTCAGGTTTTTTCCATTTTCTTCCCAAAGCGTGATAGATTTCTCTTTCGGTTTTTCCGGCAATTTTTTTCCCTGTTTTTCTGTTGAACAACCCGTATGAGTTCAGTTTGAAACCCTTTAATCTTGCGATGATTCTTAGTCCAATGCCTGCACCTTTTTTGCTGGAGTAAGCCAGGAGAGTAGCCCCCCACGATTCTTGAGTAGTGTAGTATAGTTCAACTTTCACATTTTTTATCATCCATGTAGATTCATGTTCTCCGCCCTGAATGAATTTCCCAAGAGTCTTCATTTTCTGTTCCAAATCATACTTGTTTTTTGGTATCAAAACAATATCTATGTCTCGGTGATTTGGCTCTTTTCTACGAATGCTTCCTGCAATATGAATTCTCTTGCAGTAGGGTTTTACTTCCATTATTATCTTTTCTGAAAGTTTCTCGACAGGATTTCCTCTTTTTGATAATAATCTTTTCATTCTTATAAAGAATAAAACAAATTTTTATTCTTTTCCATTAAGGAGCATACTAAGAAGTGCCATTCTTACATATAATCCATTCTCAGCTTGCCTGAAATATGCCACCCTCTTATCGTTTGCTTCAACTGACAATGGCAATTTTATCTCCTCGACATGGGGTAAGGGGTGCATTATTCTTGCAGTTTGCTTCATAAGCTTGATACTTGATTCGTCAATAAAATATTTTCCGCTTGCCTTACTGTAATCTTCCTTGCTTATCCTTTCTTTTTGTATTCTCGTCATGTAAACTATATCCATCTCAGGCAGGATTTTTTCCAAATTTTTCTCTTCTCTGAACAAGACATTGTGTTTCGAAAGATACTCTTTTATATCTTCGCCAATCTTTAGGTTTTCCGGCGAAACAAAAATTATTTCGTTATTCTTGAATTTTCCAAGCAAGTATGAAAGTGAACGAACTGTTCTCCCTGAAGCCAAATCACCCACTATTGCAATTTTTAATTCTTCCAATCGTCCAAATTCCTTGTATATTGTGTAAATATCCAAAAGCGCTTGCGTGGGATGCTGTCCTTTTCCGTCTCCTGCATTGATTACCGGAACCTTTGAGATCTTTGAACACTTCTCAGCAGCTCCTTCCGAATTATGCCTTAGAACTATAACATCACAATACGAAGAGATTACTCTTATTGTATCTTCCAATGATTCTCCCTTTATTGCCGAGGAAAATTCCCCTGCGTTCTCAGTTCCAATAACTCTTCCTCCAAGACGAAGCATCGCGGATTCAAAACTTAATCTTGTTCTTGTACTTGGCTCGTAAAAAATGGAAGCCAGAATTTTTCCGTTCAAAAAATTATTGCCGTTTTTTCTTAAAATATCTGCCGTTTTAAAAAGTTCAAATAAAATTTCCTTGGAGAACTGTTGGGCCTTTATGCAATGATAAATTTTCATTTTAAAAAAAACAAATTTCTTTTTATAAACATTTATGAATTTTAAGGATAACATTTATCTTTCAGCAATTTCCTTGACTCTTCTTAGAAGAAGATGTCCTTCAAATAGTTCTGGGTGATTTTTTACTACATTTGGATCGTTCAACCCATAAATAACTCTGTCATACTCAAACCAAGACAAATCATCCAATTTTATCTGCTTCCTAATATTGTAAGGATCTCCTGTTGAAATAATATCAAGATTATTGGGTAATTCGCGTAGGTCATACTTGCCGGGCCTTGGAATTTCCTCGGTGTTTATTCCAACATCACCGAGTCTGGAGGCCATGACAACCACCCCTTCGCGATTTTTATTTTTTCCGGATGTTACTCTGACTTTATGTCCATAATCCAATTCATATCTTTCAACCATAATCCATGTGAAATTTATTGGTTTAAATAATTTATTGTAAATTTTACTTTGTGACTATTTCCATCGCATCTCTGTGCTTTAGCAGATAATCTTTTCCAAGAGCCTTCTTTGTGCGTGCATTAATAGCCTTTATGAAATTATCTCCGAAATCTGTGTGGAGAAAGTACGCAAAATCCCTTGCTGTTGAACCTTTTGGAAGCAAAAAACAATCCGGAAGAATGTTCCCTTTACCGTCTCCAAGTTTGTTGGCCCCTGCCGGAAAAACAGCGAAATAACCCAAAATTTCAAAAACAACCTTGTTCAAAATTTCTTGCACCCCTGTTCCATCGGGAAATTTTTCAAGTATGTCTTTTTTTATTTTTTCCAAGGCAGAAATCTGCCTTTCATTCATATTCTTTCCGTCAATTATTCTAAAATTTCTTTCTCCAGGGATGTAATCAATCAACCCTTTTTTCGCCGCTTCCCTCAACGCAAGCTCTGAATCCGCAGAACAAGGAATGATTATACTCTTTGGAAATTCTCTTTTAAGAATTTCATAATTTTTCACGCCTTGCCCAGTGTCCACTTTATTCCCGGCAATAATCAATGGTTTGCTCTTTTTTCTCAGCTCGGACGCAAATTTCATCATTTCATCCTCGCTCCATGAACTGAAATTTTTAGAAAAGTCGTTATATCTAAGAACATCCTTGACATTCTCCTCATTTATTTTTAATCCGGAAAATTGCTTTGCAACTGCCTTGGCAAAATTGTCTTTTGATTCTTGTTCTGCTTTTTTCGCAAAACTTCTCCACGCCTTCACAAAAATATTACAATACCATTTGTCAAGTTCATCTTCCAGGAATTTTACATCCTCTACAGGATTGTGGAATTCTTCATCAGATAAAATCTTTCCTTCTGCATCGGTTTTACCCGAGAGATCAACAATCTGAATGAAAGCGTCAGCTTCCCTCAAATCGTCCAAAAATTTATTCCCAAGACCTTTTCCCTCGCTTGCACCTTTTACAAGTCCCGCTACATCCATCAACTCAACAGGAACAAACCTCTTGCCGTTCATGCAAAAACCGTGTTTGGGATTGCATTTTACCTTGAATTCAGTATCTATACAATCAATTTTGACATATGCAATGCCATGATTTGGTTTTATCGTCGTAAATGGATGTGGTGCAATTGCAACCTCTGCTAGCGTCGCTGCTTTGAAGAAAGTGCTTTTTCCCACGCTTGGCTTTCCAACAAGTCCGATTAACATATTAATCCTTAAGTGTAAAGTTATTTAAATTTTTCAGCATAATTTCGTAATCATCTCTTCACTCCTCGAATCCTTCCAATCTAAAGAAAATTGCGAGGCAAATCCGGTTGGATTTAACTCCACAAGATTACCATCAAAACAAACTACCTCATAATCTTCGCAATAATTACGTTCGTCGCAAACAGCTTTTGTGTATGTTAAGTAATCAGAATCCGGGTTTTCAATTACCGAAGCAGTGATTGCTTGTGAAAGATTTAAAGAAAGAAAGATCAAGATTATTACAAGAATTACCAATAAAAAAACGTGCAGGAATTTTCTTCGGTTTAGGTTGATTTTCATCCAAACAATTTGGATGCCTGTTCTTTTATATGCTTTTCGATTTC
>DATETG010000031.1:0-7472 GCA_035283785.1 Candidatus Nanoarchaeia archaeon | reverse complement strand
CACTTTCAAGATCAATCAATTAACTCTGTAAACATTTCCGTAGTTCCCTCTTTTATAACAGATTCGTTAGAACTAAACGAGAAATTTGAATACGGAATTTTTACTAGTGGTGCTGTGGTTAGCACCAGTAAAGATAATACTTTAAGTGGAATGACAATTCAAATTACCAGAAGAGATGAAAAGGAAAAGTTAAGAGGTGGACATTTATTAAATACAGATCTGTATATCATACAAGGAGAACCTAGAACTTTGTTTAGAGTCGTGCCACCTTTTGAGGGACATAAACAGAATTTTTTAGGATATTGATCTAACCCAAAACCCCTTGGTTTAGTTACTTCTTGTGCCTTCAGAAAAATTTAAAAATGTCTTTTTATTAAAATTAACATGACAACTAAAACTTGGAGTTGTTTTCATCATCGGAAATAGTTTTAGTAGTTGTAACTTTTTTTCTAAAAAATATAATTTAATCGGGGGTTTGGATAAAGCAGACGAAAGTCTTGGTTTTATTCATCTTCGAAATTTATCTTGGTCAACCATCTAAATTTGAGTTGACAGGAGTTTAAAATGAAAACAGCATTTCCTTACCCGGAGTGTATAAACTGCAATTATCTTGCAGTTCAGGAAAGTATGGAAACATACGGACCTCGTTCAGGAGGTATCAACATTTCCGACGAGGTTAAGGCTTGCAGACAGAAAGTTTGCAGTTTGGAATTAAATCTTGGAAGTGGGGGATTTTCTTCCCTCTCTTCCAAATAATTATTAAATAAAGGAATCATAAAAGAAAAATGAAAACCGAACGCGTAAAAGGATTTAATGACTTTACAGAAGAAGAAGCTCAAAAAAGAGCGGAAATAAGGAAGATCTTAGTTGAGACTTTTGAAAAATACGGCTTTCAGCCGGCAGAAACACCAATAATTGAGTATGAAGAATTTGTCCGCGGTGAAAATGAAAAAGACGAGGCAGTAAGCGATATTTTCAAACTGAAAGACAAGGGAAAAAGAAACCTTGCGTTAAGATATGAATTTACATTTCAACTAAAAAGATTGATGCAAAACAAAAAGCTTCCATACAAAAGATACCAAATAGGGGAAGTTTTTCGGGACGAGCCGGTTTCATCAAACAGGTTCAGGCAGTTCACTCAATGCGACGTGGATGTGATTGGCTCAACGGTAAAAGATGAAGCGGAAGTTCTCTCCATTGCGTTTGAGATAATGAAAAATCTTGGAATAAAAAATCCAATGCGATTTAACAACAGAAAGTTAATGAATGAAATTCTTGAAGAGCAAAAAATAAAAAACAGGGAAGGAGTCATGAGGGAAATCGACAAGCTTGAAAAAATAGGTGAGGATTCGGTCAGGAAAAATTTGAAAAAATATAATGCCGAGAAAATTGTTGATATAATAAAAAAACCATCATCTTTCTTCAAGAAATATGAATCTTACGCGGAGATTGAGGAATTAATGAAATTTTGCTCATTGTACGACATCAATGTAGTTTTTGATCCTAGTCTTATTAGAGGTTTAAGTTATTACAGTGGAAGTGTTTTTGAAACAAATGGGATTGCCGGCGGGAGTTACGTATTCAACGGAATACAATCCACGGGAATTTCCTTTGGTCTTGAAAGAATTTCTTCCCTGACAAAATTGGAAAACAAAAAGGAGCGTTTTTTGATAGTTTCATTAAACCAAGATAAAGAGTCAATAAATCTCTCACAAAAACTCCGGGCGAAAAATTTATCTTGCACAGTTTATTATGGAAAGCCAAGCAAGGCTTTGGAGTATGCAAATTCTTATTCTATAAGCAATGTTATTTTCGTTGGTGAAAAAGAAGTAAACTCAAAGAGATTCAAGGTCAAAAACATGAAAACAGGAAAGGAGAGTTCTTTGAAAATTTAAATGCTCTTAGAAATTTTTTTAATTTTCATAATAAGCTTTCTTATAGGTTATTGTTTGGACACTATACTGGCAAATGCGTCGGACATTATCTACAATGATGGGTCAAAGGGATTTCATATCGGAAAGAAGAGAATTCATCACAATATTCTTGGATATCTTCTGGTGATACTCTCATTATTTTATTATCTTCCAGTATTGATGGGACTTGGTTCAGGGATGATTGCAGGTCACGGTTTAAGGGAGAAAGGATTTTGGTTTCTGGAGAGTTTAAGATAATTTAATAAATTTCTCGACAATTTCTTTGTTTCTGACTTCTGGGTGAAACAATACGGCGTAAATTTGTTTTGTTTTGTGTTTTATTGCCTGAATGCCTTTGTTTGAAGTAGCTGCAACTTCAAAATTTTTCCTTATTTTTCTGACTCCTAACTTGTGTAATGAATATCCCCAGATATTTCCGTTAACTCCTAAAAATTCTCTTTCAAATTTTATTGATGTTAATCCTATCTCTACTCTATTGTCTATATTCTTCCCACTTGCCCATATTTCTCCGTCAAAAACTTTTACAACAGCTTGCATACCACCACAGATACCAAAAATGGGTTTTTCAAAATCCCTTATCCATAAAAATTTATTTAATTCTGTCCATGATGAGCAATATTCAAAATCTTTAAGAGAAGTTCCGCAAATTATTATTTTGTCTGCTCTTTGCAAATCAGCTTTGGAAATTTTTGAATAATGTTTCGTCGCAAATTTCGCGTTATTATTTTTCAGGATGTCTTCAATTGGCTTGACAAATTCCAGTTCATGCAACTTTTCTTTGCATATTGATATTATGAGGATCATTCTATGCTTAACTCCATTCTCCACGAATTTTTCTCTCCAAGGATTTCTTTGTCTTTTATTCTTAATTTCTTCTTAAATAATCCCGGAGCATTAAGAACAAACGTCTCGAATTCTCCCCCCTCGCCCGCCGGCGAGATTTTGTATTTTTCATTTAAAATTCTCATTTCATTGATGAAATTTTTGTCAATTTTTCTCCCGAGCCATTTTCCGTCGAGAGGATATGCAAAAACCCCTGCGACAATGACCTCAAACTTTTTCTTGATTAAATCTTCCAACAGTTCAAATTGGGGTTTTTGCCATAACGGATTAAAGCATTCCAAATTCAACTCATTGCAAATCTTCTGCACGCGCGAACTTTGATAAACACTTTCCACAGCGCCAGTCACAATCCCTTCAATTTTGTATTTTTTCTTTGCTTCAAGAATAGCACTTTTTAAATCTTTAAGCTCGATTTCTTTCTTCCCCTCCGTTTTTTTTACAATTAATGGGATATTCATTGATTCTGCTTGGACTTTCGTCTTTTCAATGTTTGGAGTGTGAAACATAAAACTTTCTTTATTTTGAGAAATAATAGAAATTAAACAAGAAACATCATGCCCATACTCTTTGGCCAAGAAAGTTGCAAAAGTCGAGTCCTTTCCTCCGGAAAACAAAACGCCGAGTTTCATATTTTGAGAAATTTAATTTATTATATAAAAGTTTTTAATTTGTAATTGCATAAACCTTTTTTCTAAAAATTTAAATACATCTCCTGTCTTTTTCGATTCATGAAGAAGAGTTTTGAACGTAAATATCTTCCCGAATTTGTTTACGGTGGGATTGACGGAGCTGTCACTACTTTTGCAGTCGTTTCAGGAGTTCTTGGAGCTTCATTGAGTGCTTCAATTGTCCTCATCCTTGGATTTGCAAATCTTATTGCAGACGGGTTTTCCATGGCTGTTTCAAATTATCTCTCTGTAAAATCCAGAAATGATGTTCAAGGCAAGAGGGCAAACGCCGTGAAATCCGCCCTTGCAACATTTGCCTCATTCTGCGCGATAGGATTCATCCCACTTTTTTCATTCGTGATGGCCCTCGTTACAAATAATCCTCTGACAATTAAAAATCAGTTTTATTATTCAATTTTGCTGACTTTAATTGCATTGGGATGTGTTGGATGGGTCAAGGGAAAAATCTCGCAAAAAAACGAGATAAAATCTTCTGTACATACAATATTGATAGGAGGAATTGCCGCGGCACTTGCGTTTGCCACAGGATATCTGATTAAGAATTTGGTGATTGGTTAATCTACCACGATAATACTTTTAAATGAAAATATCTCGTGGAGAGGGTTATGAAATCCGCCCTTATGTTAATGAAGAAGGACTAACAAAATTGTTTGGTTTTGCCGATGATATTGTTCTTTGTTCAACACTGGAAATGGCCGTTAAAATTTCAGAAGCTGCAAATGAAGTAGCAGAGAACCCAGAAAAAATTTCAGATTTTAGAAATGCCATATATGGTTCTCTTGATATTGACACTCCTCGGTTTGATGCTCACTAGCTAAAATTAATGTTTTTTCCTCAAGCCAATATAAATCTCGCCGAAATGCTCTTTTTGATTTAGAGATACTTTCCTGTGATTCTCAAGATGCAATAGCGAAAGAAAGCAGATTATTTTTTCCTCTTTGTCTGGAGATGCAAGTTTGCTGAATAAAATTTCCTCTGTGTTTTCATCCATTATCATCTTAAAAATTTTTTCGTAAATTTCGTTTATCTTGTCTGTTATGTGATATCTTTTTTTTGGAAGAAGGAATTCTGTATCCCTTATAACGTTGCTTTTTGTTATCTCTTTCTTTATCCTTCGATTTTCTGTTATTATTGCCTTGTTCAGCGATTCCATCAAATC
This sequence comes from Candidatus Nanoarchaeia archaeon, assembly GCA_035283785.1. Lineage (GTDB taxonomy): Archaea > Nanobdellota > Nanobdellia > Pacearchaeales > GW2011-AR1 > DATETG01. Next base: position 2,847 of record DATETG010000031.1, on the reverse strand, counting down.
ATGAAGAGTGACTTTCTTGAAGCGAGGCATGGGGCTTTTTGGAAGTAAATCCGGTATGTCATCATCAATTTCTATTTTTTCGATTTCTTTCTGTTCTTTTTCGGTAGAAAGTTCCGGAAAAAGAATTTCATCTATGCTTTTTATGTATTTGTTCAGGAGAATCTCTGATTTGATTCTAAGAAGAAATGCGGCGGCCAATAGAACCTTGCTGGAAACAAAGTAATTTGCCTCCTCAAGTTCCTGCATTTTTTCAAGATATTTGTTGGTAAGCAAGATTAGGTCAATGTCCCAGGGATTCAGTTGCTCTGTATTGATTAAATCTGTAATTATTTCGTGCCAATCAAACTCTTTTCCGAAAAGAAGGTCATGAATCTCTTCCTGTTTCCCGTTTACTTCAGTTGTGCTTTCCACAAAATAGTTAAATAAAGCTGATTTTTATAGTTTTGTTAGAGTGGTTTGCCATAGTGGTAAAAACAAGATACCACTAAATAATAACTCACTTCTTGTCATTCTTTAAGGGTAACAATACCGAAAGATTTATATAGTATTGCATCATAGGAATAATATCACCTCTTTTTCCCAGGGGAGCTTCAAGTCAACTAATTTTAGCGGCTTGAACCCTCCTCTCGGGTTTGATGATGATAAGAGAAAAAATGAAAACTGATGAAAAAACAAAAGGAAGGAAGAAGATAGATGAATTAATTTTATTTCCTGGTTCTGTAGATGAGTACAAGAGATTTAGAGGATATGATATAGAAATTGTTGATACTGGAGGATCAGAAAAATATCTGCATTACATGCCGGGATGGTTTGCTGGAGATTTGACAGAGAGATTAATGAATGAAAAGGGTGTAGAAGCACTTGTAAATTTGGCTATGGATAACAAGGGTTATTCTTTTGGACTCCCTGTAAGGAGAAAAGATTTGGGTAGAGTTTGTTGATAATGGCAGAAGAAAAGAACATGACTCCTCGTTTGATACCAGAAGTAATAAAAAATGAGAGAATAAGTAATAAAATTCCTGATTATAATCTTGGAGATTTGGATTTTAGAGGAAATGATAAAAGAGATGAAGTTTATTCGGAAAGAATTTCTGAAGGATACAAATTTGAGACAAACTGTGAACTAGATGAAGTTGAATTTTACAGGAGAGAGTATGAAAGCCAAGGATTAGAAGTTTTTGTTGAAGAAAGGGCTTTTTGGGCTAATGGAAAAGAAGATTCTAACATGAAGGCAATGTTAACTAGAAAAAGAAAATGATACTTGAAAAAGTGATTAAACAAGGCAGGAAAGTTCTTAAATATCTTGAAGAAAAGCAAAGGAAAAGAGAAATATCTGAAAGGTTCGGGTCTCTTCTTGAGGATAAGAGGTATTTCCACAGGCTCGCTGTGATGTATTATTTTGATGATGAAAAAGAAGAAGATATTATTGAAGACTCCATAAGATACTTCAAAGAGAGAAGGGGGCAGGGAAAAACTCCTGAAGATATCAAGAATTATCTTCACACGTTGGTAGACTCAATAAGAAATTATGGCACGACTGACACTTTTGATGCTCTTCAAATTAAGCTTATGGTGGCAAAACACGACATAACTCCTGAAGAAAGAAAAAAGAACAGCATAATAGAGTTGGAAAGACATGGCTACAAGTTAGCAGATTAAAAACAAAACATATTTAATAAAAAGTCGTGGAGTTCGTTAGCATTGAATAGTGTTTGCGTCCACGCATTATTTTCAAGATTTCTCAAAATCATTTGCACTCGTTAATCTCGCGTATCGAAGAGAATTAATAATAAAACCAAATTTTGTATTATTACCGTTGGGTGTATGTTAATCTAAATTATTCTTAGATTTAACGTAGGGCAAATAGAGCACGGAATTCTTTACTAGTAATTATATCAAACTGTGAGTATCTTTATACAAGACATTTTGAACAAATCACCAAATCCCACAAATGGGATACGAATCCGATGATGTGGAACCGATTTATATGAATTTCTCAGGTCCTAAACTAAAAACCTCATACGTAAAACCTTCCTCAAAAAGAAAATCCACCTCTGACATGGTAAAGGAAAATTTTGATTTAATATACAAAGAGATTTATCCTGATGATTATAAAGAAGGATTCTCTCTTGGTGCAAATTGTTCCTCAGAAGATCTTAGTGAAAATCTTCGTCATTTCAGGAATCAAGGATTTGTATGTCGTGTAAGAAACAAAGCTGTAAATTTAGAAAAAGAAGTTCTCAAAGATTATTCAGTTATATTAGTAAGAGAGAAAAATTAATCTTTCTTTTTGAATTCAGAGTAATGGCATTTTCCGCAATAGCTTCTGTTGCTTGACTTCATGAGAAAAACTCCCGGACCGCAGCGAGGACAGAAACTGTCGCGAGTAACACTGTTACCGGAGATCTTATATTTTGAATATTTCTTGCTAGTGGGCTTGTTCTTGTGGGGTTTTTTTCCTTTTTTTACAATTTTTTTTACCATTTTTGTTTATCAGTAACTTTCATTAAAAGGAAGCGTGCTGTAAAAACATCTACCTTTGTTTATCACATATGCTAAATTTAATTTCATTCCATCCGCTTCAAATTCATATTGTCCTCTTTTAGAGCCAGGTTGTTTTTCATAATCAATTAATTCAACTCCTCTAACTTGTATGGGGTTTTTATGTCCTATTTCTCTTAAAAATCTTAACGACTCTTCCTCAACTTTTAATGTTAGCTCTTCTATGCTTTTTAGATTAACTTCAATCGTTATATCTGCTTCCATTACTCTTTTTTCTCTTCCGATTTAATTTCTTCTTCAATGTTTTTTTCCAATGACTCCTCAAGAACAGCTTTCTCCGAATTC
>DATETG010000030.1:0-44360 GCA_035283785.1 Candidatus Nanoarchaeia archaeon | reverse complement strand
CTTTCGTTCTTGGATACCTAGTGGAAAGATTTGATTAACCTTATAAATCCTGCTTCATAAATTAAAAAATGCCGAGAGAAAAATCAGATCTTGATAAACTTAAGGAAGAATACAAAAAAATCCAGAAAAAATTCAAATTGCCGAGTTTCGAGGAGTTGAACAAAGATTTCTACATAGAAAAAATAGAGATTGACGAAACAGATTATCTTGTGAGGGAAATAAAAAAATCCGTCGGTGACAAGTACTTTAATTACCTCAGGTTCATAGAGAATATCCTGAATCCGACAAGTGGCTCGATGTTTGTGCTTTCCATGGTAAAATCAATTTCGCCGGAGAACAGAAGCAAGCTTGTGGAAATTTACAAGAGAATGTCAAAAGCCGAGCTGGATTTTATTCAGAGAGACCTAGAATTTTCCGAGCAGAAAGATGCAGAATATGTTAAAGAATTTTTCAATTTGTGGCAGCAAGTTAAAAAAGAATTGCTTGAGATAGTAAACTCTGTTGAGGCAAGATGGGAAACAAAAACAGAGGGAAAAAGCAAAGGTTATTTTGGGTGATTTTATTTATTTTCCTTCCAAGACCTCAAAAATCTCTTCCAGATTTATTTCCAATAACCCTACCGGCATTTTTATCTTCCAATTTCTTAATATTGAAGGATGAATTTCTCCCAGGAAACCAAGAGATTTTTTCCCGATGTGGACTTCCGCGACCCGTCCACTTATGAACCAAACAGGAAATTTTTCCGTTTCCTTTAATTCAATTTCAATTCCGAGGGATTCAAAGAAATTTTCAACCACCTGCCTTATATCTGTGAAATTTCCAGGAGATATTCCGATGCTCAAGGATTCTGACTCAACAGGATTTGATTTTTCATCTTCGGAAAAAACTCTTCCTATCTCGAATATTTTTTGAGGATATTCTACATCAATATTCTCTGAGAAGATTTTCATTATAAAATGAGACAGATTTTTTCTAAGCATGTTGTATTCTGTTTTTGAATCAGTGACTTTTATTGCGCCCTCTTCTTGTGTTTTCATTTTGCCAAATTGGTTTTCCTTGTTTGTCAAATGATAGTTGCATACTTCAAGAGATCCAAGCCCGGTAAGAATTTCTGAAAATTTTCTCTTGATTTTTTCTCTGGGTGATTCTTCACCGATTGTTGAAATTTCCGGAATTTCCGGAACAAATTTGTCATAACCATATGCAATTGCCACATCTTCAATCAAATCCACTTCGTGCATTATGTCTGTTCTCCAGGCAGGAATTTTTACACTTGATGACTTGTATTCATGTCCCATTAACTCAAAAAGTTTTTTTATTTCTTTTTCACTTAAATCCACACCAAGAAATTTGTTCGTATTTTCTAGGGAAATTTTCATCTCTTCTGGCTTAAGATCAGGAGTGATTTGTTTTTTTCCGTTATAGAAAATTTCCATTTGGTAAATTTTTCCGCCCATATCACACAAGCATGTTGAGATTATATTTATACATTTTTTCAAGATGTTTAATTCAAAACCGGAACATTCTATGAAAACATCTCTTGTCTCCTCCGTGATTCTGCCTGTTTCCGCCGAATTTATTATCGGGGGCATGCTCAAAATCTTATTTTCGGCATCAATAAACACAGGAAATTTTTCCATGCCTTTCAAAAGATGTGCATATTCTTTTCCCGTTGGATGATTCTTCAAGATTTCCAAACCATTCATCTCCTTTTCTGATTCTAGCGGCACAAATCTTATCTCTGCCGGTTTTAATGCCTTGTAAGTTATTGGGAATTTTATTTTCTCAAGAGGATAAATTCCTATTGCAAGTTTTTTTCTTTTTCTGCCCAGAGTGAAATGAATTTTCTCCTGAATTTCTATAATCTCCTTTATTTTTTCATTATCAAATTTTAATTCTTTGACAACAGCACACACCGTATACGGGCGTATTTTAGAAACAGACGAATCAACCTTAACGATGTAATCTTTTTCAGGAGAATTTAATTTGTAATTTTTCAGTCCTGTTTTTTTTCCAAGGTATGCAAGAAAACCGCGCTTGAATCCTTGGTAAGAGAGCATGTCCGGGCGATTTGGGAAAACTTCTATTTGGATCTCATCGCTAGTCACATTTTCAACAGGAGTTCCGAATAGAGCAATCTTGTTTTGCATTTTCTCGTCGATTTTACCAATGTCCTTCTCGAATTGTTTTTTGCTGAAAGCTATAATTGCCATTTTATGTTATAGTTACCTCGTTTTTTAATGAGCTTAGATATTTTTGGAAATCTTTTTTTGACAAATTTAGAGTGGCTGTGTTAACATTTGGGTGAAAATTAACATAATCTGACTCTAAAATTTCTTTATCAATTATTATATTAACTTTTGATTCTGCATCATTTATCAATCCAAATGGGGTTACTGCCCCTCTCGTTAATCCTAAAATCTCTTTAAGTTCCTCTTCATTGGCAAACTTTAATTTTTCATTTAATTTGTTTTCAAACAGTTCCAAATCAAGTTTTTTATTTTCTGGTAATATTATTAGATAAAACTTATTTCCTTTCCTGTTTTTTAAGAATAGATTTTTTGAATGAATTCCCTTTAATTCATCATGAATGTTTAATTTTTTTGATTCTTCAACTGTATAAACTGCTTGGTGCGTAACTTCTTTGAATGTTATTCCCTTATTCTTAAGATATTCTTTAATTTCCATCTTTTTCATCAAAACCTCCTGCCTTTTTGTTTGCATGCTTGAGTTTCTTCATTATTTCAGGAGGCATTCTTTTTTCATATTCATTCAAAACATCTTGGATTGATTTATCAACGTCAATCTTTGCCTGATTTGCAATTTTTATTATCAAGAACAAAACATCTCCTATGAAATTTTCTACTTCCTCTTTGTTTTTTTCAACAAGCTCTTTTTGTTTTTCGTCATCAACCCATTTTATCAGGTTCCACAATTCGCCTATTTCTTCGCTCATGTTTAACATTAAGTCTTTCACATTCCACGAATTTTCCCACCCTCTTGCATTGTCAAATTCCGCGATTTTATTCTGTAATTCCTTTATTTTCATTTTATTTTTTCCGCAATTTTGTTTAATTCTTCAATGGATTTTTGAGGACCAATCTGGGTGGAGATGTATCCTTCATACTTGTCAAAATAAATTCTGTCTTTTGCCCACATTTCCCTGAATTTTTCTTCCAGTCCATGTATCGGATACAATTTTATATGGACGTGATTTACCCCAAGCCCTTCCATGACAATCGCGACTCTTTTTACCTTTAATTTTTTTTCAAGAAGTTTTGCCACTTTTTTCGAAGCAATCATCAAGCGAGAATATTCCTTGTCAGGCATGTCCGTAGCATCGCTGTCATAATGCTCTTTTGTTATCACCAAGGTCATGCCTTCAGTGTTTGGATTTATGTCCAATATGGCGAAATGTTTTTCATCTTCCCATATTTTTACGCTTGGTAATTCTTCTTTTTCTATTTTACAGAACATGCAATTTTTTTCCATCATGACTTCACCCAAAATTTAATCTTTCTCAGTTGTTTGATATCATTTTTGTAAAGTTCACGAATGTCCTTGATTTTGTAGTAATCCATTAAAATTCTGTCGAAGCCAGGACCCCACGCAAGAACAGGAATGTTTTCTCCGAGGAGGGGCACAACAACCTCTGGCCTGAAAATTCCCGCTCCACCAAGTTCCAGCCACTCTTTTCTTTCTTCATGATAAACGTCAATCTCAACACTCGGTTCAGTATAGGGAAAATAAGCCGGTCGGAAACGAATTTTTTCAAATCCCATTTTCTTGAAAAACTGTTTTAAATATCCCAGCAGGTGCCGAAAATTTGCGTTTTTGTCGACGACAATTCCCTCTGTTTGATTGAATTCAAATCCATGCTTCCAGTCAACTGTTTCATTCCTGAATGTTTTTCCTAATGCGAAAAATTTTGCAGGCAGTGGCAAACCTTCGACCTTTAATTTTGCAAGTGTTTGAACAGACAAGCAAGTTGTGTGAGTTCTTAAGACAAGTTTTTTCGCTTCTTCATCGTTCCATGAATACCCCCATCCCTTGCTTTTTCCAAAATTTTTTTCTGTAAGAAGAGTTCCTTCATGACTTTCTTTTACCATTTTTATTATTCTGTTATCAGCATCTATTTTTGAATTTTTTTTGTCAATAAAGAAAGTGTCTTGCATTTCCCTTACCGGATGATCCTGTGCTGTGAAGAGTGCATCGAAATTCCAGAAACTGCTCTGAATCATGTTTCCCGTCATCTCTCTGAAGCCCATTTCCTTCCAAACTTCCTTTGCGTAATCGCTAGCTTGCAGGACAAAATGTCTTTTCCCGCCATGGATTTTTGGGACACCTACCGTAATATCATATCTCCTGAACTTTTTGCCACGCCAATTGGAGTCTTTTTCAAGAATTTTTGGAGTTATCTGTTCCACCAAATTATCATTGATTTTCATTGTACTCAACTTTTTCCCCAATTCAGATAGTGCAACTTTTGTTTCTCTTTCTTCCCCAATTTCAACAATCTCTTTTCTTTTTGTCAAAACATTCAGCGTTTCAATTTCATTTTTTGAAAGGGAATCATAACTTCTTGGCAAAGATTCCAGAAAAATTTCCTCGGGCATTTTTTGCGAGATTTTTTCAGTGTTGACACTTAGTACCATGTTGCCGTTTTTTATCTCAATCAAACCCTTGCTTTTTAAAACACCTATTGAGACTTTTAATTCCTCGTCAGTTAACGAGCAGGATTTTTTTGCCTCGATTAATGGCACAACTTTTTTATTTCTTAGAATATTCAATAATTTTCTCTCGGGCAATTCTTTGTTTTTATAACGCGCACCATTGACACCAAGTTCAATTTTCTTTTTTGCCTTGTGAGACAGGTTTAAAACACCTTTTTTCTTCAGATATTCCAAGGAGCGGATCACCGCAACTTTTTCCAATCCTGTTTTTTTGCATATCTTCTCAATGCCCTCTCCGAGATGAGGCAGGATTTTTATTTCGTTCACACTTAATGATTCAATGATTTTGCCGATTGTTTCTTCAGTCATTTTATCTTAAGATAAATTTGGTTAAAAAATGTTTTGAATTAAATTTACAATTCCTTCGTCATCCAAGTAGGCATTCCCAAGACCGTGCCAAGCGCCTTTAAGTCGTGAACGTTCTTTCCATCCACATTAAGAAACTTCATTTTTAACTTGTTTTTGCCACAGATTTTCACATTTTGTCTTATTCGGGCAAAAATATCTGCCTTTGTTTTTTCTGGGGCCTCGAGTATTTCACTCAAATCTATCCCAATTTTGACATTGTTCTTCTTCGCGATTTTTGCAAGGACGTGATTAAATCCTGAGTTTCTTTGTTTTTGAAAATCTTTTCTGTTCTTTAATTCAGGGAGAAAAATGTCAATTTTTTCCTTTTCCAAAATCTTGCGGTTTAGTTCGTCGTCAATTCCGGCAAAAATTGTTTTTCTTCCTTCCTTTAAGTTTTTTTTAATTTGATTGCGTGCCTTTTCAAAATTGCTTTCATTTACTGTTATGTGGTTCATCTCTCTTATAAAGAAAAGAAGTTTTTATTTCTGACGCTAGGGAACATTATCCAATACTCTTGCCATTTCCTCGCCAATTTCCTTTTTCAAGCCATTTATTTCATGAAGTCTTTTAACTCCGCGCCGTTCTGTAAAAAATCTATTTCTTTCCTCCGGAATTCTTTCCATTATCTTTCCGTTGGTATAATCAAAGATTACATATGCGCCGCCAATTTCCAATAATCTGTATTTATACTCCAAACCTAAGGACATTCCTGAGAATCTGTCAGGAACAAATTCTTCTAAGGTTGTTTCGTCATTTTTCATCCTTCAATCCTTGTGCCCCGGAATTTTTTATTGTTCAGGAAATTGTCAAGATTTTTCATGTTGCTTCCAATGATATACGTTTTAATTTTGTGCTTCATTATTATTCCTGCGGCTTCGGCATCAAGGACAAAATGCAGCCCTGGCTTGAATCTTATCTTCATCGCCATTTTGTGGAATTCCTTCCATGTTACATTTTCAATAAACTTCGCGTCCTTGTTCTCCTTTGGATTTTTGTTGTATAAACCGGGAACATTTGTGAGATTTATAAAAATACATCCTAACTCTTTTGCAATTTCCGCGGCGGTCGAGTCGCTTGTCTGTCTTTCCCTGTACTCAAGGGCGCCACAAAAAACAATGTCCATTTCTGACAAATCTTTTTTTACTCTTTTAATGGTGGTGGGAACTCCGTCATTTGAATTGTGATTAAAGAAATGCCCCACAAAACGCGCATTTGTTCTTGTTGCGCTGATTCCCGAGTAACTTTGAAATCTTTCTCCGATGCCTTCTTTTGCCAGGGCAGAAATGTACTTTCTGGCTATTGAACCTCCGCCACAGACAATTATAAACTTCCAGTTTTTTTTATTTTTTAAGACTACTCTCTTGAATTCCTTAAGAAGCTTGACGTTAATGTCGTCGGGAATTATTAAACTGCCCCCCAAACTAAGGACAATCACTTTTTTCATCTTTTTATTAGTGAAACCTATTTTTTATATCTTACTTCACGGTAAATCTCTTGTTGTCATTTACGTCGAAAATTCCCAATCTCACTCCTGAGTCGAGCCAGCCGTGCGCGTAGTTTATTGCCGCGAAAGCGTTCACGAAATCTTTCTTTTCTTGAAAATATCTTGCGTCTTTCAGATAGTTTGAGGCCATGGAAATTATTTCTTTGGACTCCTTCATCTTACCTTTGGCAACATTCTTCTCCGCAATTTCCAATGCCTCACTTGTTAATGTGAAATACTTTGCAAGTTTTTCCTTTGTTATTTTGGATTGCATTTTTACTCAATTTCGAGATGCGCTTTTTCTTGAAAATCTTTTATCAGTTTTCCCTCAAGATTCTTTTTTCTGGACGGGTTTTTTGTTAAACTTGTCGCGATTTTAGTGAGGAAGTAATGGTGAGCATTTCCTTTGATTAAATCCATAAGACCATCAATTAACATTACTGCACTTCCGGCAACTACAACAGAAAAGATTCCACTTTCCGTTACATCTGCATCCAAAAACCATGAGTAAACTTTATCATAATTTAATGCATATGGTGTGCAAGTTCCCAATATTAATGAAGATTGCATTAATCCAAATTTTCTGTATTTGTTTAAGTATTTCATAAAAATAGATAAAAATCTTGTTTAAAAAGATTCTCCCCTCTTCAAATAAAACCTCTCAAATGCGAGCGGCAGTGAGCAGTGATTAAAGTTGATTTAGTATTAATACTTCATAAATTTATGAGCGACTTTGGAGCGAATGTTTTTTTCAGAAAAGTTTAAATAAATATCATGCCTCTCGGTTTAAAGATGGTGAACAAATCGCTCGCTTTTGGTTTGATAATGATTCTCCTAATGGCATCTGTGGTTTTTGCAGAAAATGAAGTTTCGAGTGATGTTGAAAAATTCGTGAAAAAAATTGCTGAGAACAGAGGAATAAATCAGTCCGATATTGAGAGCGTAACCGAAGTTGATTTTTCACAATTGCCTGATGAAGTTAAGATAGAAAACGTTGATAATACGAACATTGCGCTTTATGAAATCAAGCAAAAAGGAAAAAATTCTTCTGCATTTGCAATAACTCTCTCGGGAAAGAACATAGAAAAGATACAAAGACAAGTTTCCTTCACAACATCATTTTTGAGTTTTGGGTTGGAGGGGGAATCAAAAAGCTCGACTTTCTTAGAGACCTCAACAGGAATTAAAACAAGTACTGAAAAGGGTTATGTGATGTTCAGAGAAGGAAGCATAACGGGTATGTCAACAATTCTTGAAGTAAAAGAAACGCTTTCAAGTGGTAAGATAGAAGTTATAATATTAAAAAACGGCGAACAAGTTGGATTTGGAAACGTTCTTGATGCATCTGAAACGGGAATAAAAAAGGACTATGACCTGCAGTCAATGGGGATTGTAGAATTTTTGCCGGGAGACGTGATTTCTGTCTACATAAAATCTCCCGAAGATGTTGAGTTCAAAGATGTTATTGTTTCAATTGAAACCTCCAGCATTTTTGGATAAATTTATAAATTTAAATTGTTTTTATTGAAGATGGATAAAAAGAGGACAACAATCATCATAACAATCTTGACAGTTTTAGTGGTGATTCTTGGAGGAATTATGCTGTATCTTTTTTTAGTAAAGCCTGCAGTTGCAGATTATCAAGGAAAATTATATGGTCAGGGTGCAAACGACGCAGTTAATTTTATACTGACACAAATAAGCCAAAAAGGTTATGTGCAGATTCAGTTGAATGATGGAACTCTTTTAACACTTGCTCCTTATTTGCAACAGCCTTCTGACTCTGGCGTTGCAACAATTGAAACTCAGACGGCAGAAGAAGTTGCGGCATAAATTTCAGTAATCTTTAAATAGATATTTTCTTTTTAATCCAAGAGGTGAAAATGTCAAGATTAAAGGAAGTTTTTTTGGTTTTGTCTTTTATTTTTGCTGGGATTTTTTTGATTTACACCCTTTCATTAAACAATGGCTTGACAGAAACAGGTAAGGTCACCTTGGATTTGGATTTGAATTATCAGGAGGGGCAGGCATTGCAGGGAACGTTGAAACTCTCTCTCAAAGAAGGAGAATTAATCCCTGTTGATTCAAAAATTATTCTTGAAAATTCAGGGGAATCATTTGAGTATTCAATGGACGAATTGGTTTCTGAATCTCCTATAACGGGAAATTTTTATATTGAAGGAAAAAATCTTTCCGGGGCTGGCGAAGGTTTCGGCCTTGAGGGTGAAAAAATAACTTACCCAAGAGTCTATTTCAAATTGAATATTCTGCCAGAAGAGTCTAATGTAAAAGCCGAAGAGGAAATTTCCGAGGAACAGTCAAACGAAGAGATTTCCCAAGATGAAACACCTTCAAACGAAAACGAAACTGCAGTTGATTCAGAAACTCAGGAATCTTCAGCAAGCCAATCTGTAGAGAAGGGAGAAACAACTTCGGAAAATATTGAAACCACTACAACGACCAATGGAGAGACCGAAATAACTGCCGAATCCTCTACGGAAACTACAAATGTGCAAGAAGTTTCAGAAGTTCAGGAAACATCAACAGAGAGTAAAAAAGAAGAAAAGCGGGAGAAAGAAGAGAAAAAAGAGGAAAAATCCGAGGAGAAATCAGAATCCAAGAGTGAAGAAGCTACTCCAATAACGGGAGGGTTCATTCTTGATTTTTCAAGAGGAATATTCAATATTTTCCTAAGATTGACGGGGCAAGCCTCTTTGGAAACTGAAAATCCTGTAGAAGGAGATGTTTCACAGGGAGAAGAATTCACTTACAAATTAAATCCCAGACAAACAGCAAACATAATTCCTGGCAGTGTGAGAACTGAAAGTAAGAAAATCTCCGACGACAATGTTAACATAAAAATTGATGTGAGCAACGCAATCGTAACAACATCATATTTCGAGAAAGAAAGTGGCTTTGGAGAAGAGTATCTTGGGGACAACGAGAAGGAGATTTCAATTGACATAACGAAACTTAACTTCACGCCTAAGGAGGGAGGGTTAAGCATAAGACTTGTTAATGGAGAGGAAGAAATATTGATTTTGATAACAAATGTCGCCGAAGGAAACATTTCATCCTCAGCAACTACCGAAATTAATGAAACATCTTTGGAATTTGAAATTCAATCTTCATCGGAATTGACAGATGAGGAAAGAAAAATCATTTTGAGCAAACTTGGAAATTCTACAACCTTAAAAGTTACGAAGGCCGAGAAAACAAAAGAAGGATTTTTTGTGAGAATGGAGATTGGAAACTACTGGATTGAGCATTATTATCCAACAACAAGCGATTTGGAATTTACAGAAAATTTTGACATTGACAAAGTTAGATTCTTGAAGGATTTGGCAAGAGAATTATCACAAACTTCTTCTTCAAGAGAGCAGATTGAAGGATTAATTGGAGATGTCGAGTTTTGATTGTATTATTTACCGATATCCCGGATTGTAAATCATTTTCTTTATTACAAATTTCGAGCTCGTGACGTTGGAAATAACTGCAGAGAGAATAAGTTTTCCGGCAACAACCCTGTAGAAACCTTCCTGTCGCGGAATTTTTGCCGTTGAGGAAAATTTGTTTATAACTTCATCAATCTCATCTTTCGTCATAGATATGTTTGTTTTTTTTCTGCCCATCATTCCCTCAACCATTATGTTAATATTCTCCCCGGGGCACTCAATTTCCTTTACTAAAGGGTCTTTTATAAGAGGGTTCAGTTTTCCCAAATCAATTTCCACATTTGTAGGGGTGGGTTTTAGATATTGAAATCTGGGAGGGATGCGAAATCTTGTCGGGACAAGCGAAGTCATAGGTACAGGTTGTTTCAAGATTCTTCTTTTGAGTTGAACTCCTCCCCCCAAAATTTCTGGAGGGATTTCCAGATTGCTTCTAAATCCGCTTTTTGTATAATCTTCTTCGACTTCAACGAGTTTTTTCATACTCTCTCTTTTTTCTAACTTGGATTTCTCACTCACAATTTTTTCTTTAATAAATTTTTCAAGTTCCAGAAATTCTCCCTTAGCAGAATGTCTTATCAGTTCCCGTGTGAACTCTGCAAGAATAAACCCTCTTCCAGAGTGCCAATCAAAATTTCCTTTCATCATCTTTTTTTGGAGAAAGAGATTTGTGATATTCTTCTGGCGCGTTGGAGGTTTTTCTCTCTTGAGGCAATGGGGGATTTTGCCTCTGTTGTGGGGGCATTGGTTGACCAAATCTTTCCTTGGAAGAGAGTTGTGGACTTTCGTGTAAGAACATCAATCCTCTTGCGATAATTTTATTTTGCTCCAAAAGATTGTCGAGTTTCCCCGCAATTTCCCTGCCAGATTTTGCTTCTGTTTTTGAATTTGGGTATTTTTCAACTATGGTTTTTGCAGATATCTCAAATAATTCCAAGAGTTTTGAAATCTGCGTTGAGAGGTTGTCAAATTTTAAAGAAAGATTTGTCATGACTCTTTGTAAGGAGACAAAATTCTCAACAAGCATCCTGTCAAGATTTTGGCCAGTATTATCTTTTTGACTTTTCTGCAGATTTATTGTATTTGAATTAATTGATTTTGTCGTAGCATCAGACGTTTTTTTTATAAAATTGCTCGAAGAGGTTTTTTTCTGGATATTTTTTGGCATGTGAATGAGAGGAATTTTCCATTTATTAAATTTTGCTTTGAGGAGATTTATTTGTGCTATTCGATGAATTTACGCTTAATCGTGTTCGTGAATTGACACAATTTTTAACAAAAAATCTCGGCCACGTTAGACGTTGAGACAGATGATTTTCATTAAACAATTAGAACAACCTTAGAATTATCCTGAAAAAACTTTTTGCGATTTTTCCAATTCTGCAACATATTCGGCGATCTCCTTTGCTGCGTCCGGATTTACACTTATGCTATCAATTCCGTTATTGACCAGAAATTCAACCATTCCCTTTTTGCTTCCTGCCTGTCCGCAGATACTCGTTTCCACCCTGTATTTTTTGCAGATTCTTATAACATATGAAATTTGTTTTAAAACAGCAGGATTCATCTCATTGTAAATGTCTGCGACTTGAGGATTGTTTCTGTCGATTGCCAAAGTGTATTGAGTTAAGTCGTTTGTTCCAAATGATACAAAAGCAATGCCTTCTTCACATAATTCTTTTATTATTTCAACAGATGCCGGCGTTTCAATCATCACTCCAAGCTTTGCCTTGGAAAAATTTATTTCCTTAAGAATTTCCTTAACTCTTTTTACCTCTTCGACAGAGATCACTTGCGGCAGCAAAATCCCTATCCCCTTTCCACTTTCCGAAATTTTTTTTAGGGCTTTTAATTCCGATTTTAAAATGTCTGTGTGTTTTAATCCATGCCTTATTCCGTGCATTCCAAGCATGGGATTTCCTTCTTTCTCTTTCGGAGATCCGGCAAGATTCCTAAATTCATCGCTTCTTATATCCGAGGTTCTTACCCACATTCCGTCAAAATAATTTGATATCTTTTTTATGCCCTGAAAAATAATTTCCTCATAGTTTTTAATCATATTTTTTTCCAAAAAATAGTTAGGGTGCTTTCCCGATTCGGCGATAATTCCTTCAATTCTTGTTAGTCCTGTTTCTTTTATTCCTGTTCGCGCCGCCCTTTCCGCCGCGTTTGGCAAATCAAGTATAATTTTTATCTTTGTTTTTGTATTTGAGGAAACTGGAAGAACTTCTTTTTCCATTATTTTTCCTACTTTTCCTTTGTAGACTTTCCCTGTAAATCCGTTCACGGTTATTATTTCATTTTCCTTGAGCACTGTCGTGGCATTTTCTGTTCCAACAACAGCGGGAATTCCCATTTCTCTTGAGACAATCGCGGCGTGGCTTGTGACACCCCCCTCGTCGGTAACTATTGCAGAAGCTTTTTGCATTGTCAAGACCATATCAGGATTTGTCATTTTCGTGACTAAGACATCGCCTTTGTTTATTTTACCCAAGTCGCCGAAGTCTTTTACTATCTTTATTTTTCCAGAGGATATTCCCGGAGATGCCCCCACCCCTTGTACAATAATCTCGCCCGACAATTCCTTGGATTTTTCATATTCCTCAGAAACATTTGCAAGAGTTGTTATTGCTCTGGTTTGTACAATGTAAATTTGATCATTTTCAACGGCAAATTCAATGTCCTGTGGCTTTTTGTAATGTTCTTCAAGCTTCATAGAAATTCTGCCTAATTTGAAAATTTCCTCTTCCTTAAGGACTTGAGTATTTGATAATTTTTCAGGGAGGCGAACTTCCACATTTCCTTTCTCGGAGAATGTTATTGCTATCTTTTTGTTTGATATTTTCTTCTCGATGATTTTCATTTCCCGAGAAACAATGTATCTGTCAGGAGTTATTCTCCCAGAGACGATTCCTTCTCCCAATCCAAAAACTGCTTCAATGATTATGTTTTCGTTTTTATAAGAAGGATCTTTTGAGAATACAACGCCTGATTTTTCCGAGTCAACCATTTTTTGAACAACAACCGCCAGCTTTGATTCTTCGTGCTTAAATCTTTTCTTTTCCCTGTAGTATGTTGCCCTTGATGTGAAAAGAGAGGCAAAGCATTTTTTTACAGATTCTAGGAGTTGCACATCACCCAAGATGTTTAGGAACGTTTCCTGCTGCCCTGCAAAACTGGCATCTTCCAAATCTTCCGATGTTGCACTGCTTCTTACTGCGACAAGCACTTCATTCCCTCCTTTTTCAAGGATTTCTTCCGCGGTCTTTTTTCCATTAATTTTTCCTGCATGGAGATTTTCATAGGCCTCAAGTATTTCCTTTTCCAAGTCCTGCGGAATTTGAGAATCTGTTATAAGCTTTCTTATCCTGCTTGTTGCTTCCTCGATTTTTCCGCTATTGTTGTAATCAACTTCTTTTAGGATACTTTTTATTTTTTCCTTTAATTTGTTCCTTTCTAAAAAATAATCATATGCCTGTGCAGTTATCACAAATCCAGGTGGAACTTGAACTCCGAGGTTGTACATCTCTCCTAGATTTGCACCTTTTCCTCCTGCCACGCTTATTGATTTTTTGTTAATTTCGGAAAACCACTTTATCAGATCACCTCTTGCTTCCATGAGAAATAAAATTATGAAAACTTAATAAAGGTTTTGAAAATCATTGATTGGTTTAACATATCTAATTCTCCAAATCCCCTAAGTAAAGTCCATCCAGAATTTTTTGCTGCTTTTCGTTGTAACCGTGCTTTCCTCTAAATGCAGATGTTCCGTCTGTTCCACAGAGCTTCAAGATTGCTTCTTTTCCTCCAGGGTGTTGCGAAATCCATGAAGTCAGATCATACACTTTACCGTCGATTATTGTGTAGCAGGAATTCTCGGAGTTGTGCTCGCCCACTTCCTGAACCGTTAATTCTGTATTTTCTGAATTTTCAATTTTGTTAGAATCTGCTTTTGTTTCAACTATTGTTGATCCGCTTATTTCATTTCGTGAACTGTTGTCTGTCATTTGAATAAGCAGGAAAACGGGCAGCGTAATCACGAGGAATGCAATTAGAATCAGGTAATACTTGTTCATTTTTTATTTTTTTCTTTTCTCTTTTTAATTATAGAGTCAATGCTTATGAAATTGCTTCCGCTTAATGCAAGAGCGAGGGCTGCGAAAAGAAGTCCTACATCTCTAATTGCCGACGGAGAATCTATACCCAACGAAAGAATTATCGGAATCAAGTGAATTAAAAGCACAAGAGATGCGACACGCGTGAATAATCCCAAGATGAGTAAAGTTCCCAGAATTATTTCCAGGTTTACATTAAGATAAATGATATAAACAGGGTCGATAATTTGAGAGATCCCTGAAGGCACAAGTCCTGTCCATGCCGAAGGATTCAAAAATTGTTTTACTGAAAACCAGAAAAGCACAATCGCAAGTCCGAATCTTAAGGACAAGGAAGAATACTTCTCAAGATTTTCTACTTTCATTAATGGAAAAAAATTTTTATGTTAATAAATGTTTTGTTGTATTTCTATTTCCCAGGACATAAATTCTTTTAAAATGTCCGGCGATGGGATTAGATGGGTATTGAATTAAGATTCATGGAGAATCAAGGCATAGACTTGGAATATTGTGCTAATAAAAACGGAAGAGCTGATGTTAAAATTGTGGATTTGGCATTAAGAGAAATAGTTTCAAAAGATGGTGAAGTTGAAAAAGTAAAACTAGAATTTTTATCGGATTGCGACGAGGTAAAATTTTATTTGCATAGAGGAGAGATGACTAAGATATTTGATGACCTATTTGAAATAATATTTCCTTACAAAAGGCATCATGATTCAGTATCTGTTGTTTTAAGATTACAAGGAGATAATGGGAAAGTGAGAATTGGGAAAAGAAAATTCTACGAACCAAAATCTTATAAATCCCATTAAATTGTTTGTTTTATGGTATGGTGGTTGTGGGTTGTTATTGGCATAGCAGTAATTGTTGTTCTGATGTTTTTTTATTATTACAATCGTTTCGTTGTGTTAAGCAACAGGATAAAAAATTCGCTTTCACAAATTGATGTTCAGCTTAAGAGGCGTGCGGATTTGATACCTAACTTGATGGAATCAGTCAAAGGGTACATGAAACACGAGAAGAGCATAATGAAAAGTGTCAATGACGCGCGCAAGGCGCTTGTTGGAGCAAAGGATTTGCCGTCGAGGGTCGCAGCGGATTTGAAACTAGAAAGTTTCCTCGGAAGGTTGTTTGCAATCGCGGAAAATTATCCCGACTTGAAGGCAAACACAAACTTTCTTGAATTGCAACGTGAGTTGAGTACCACTGAAGACAGGATCGCATATGCAAGGCAGCATTACAATGATTCAATACTTTCCTACAACAACATGATTCAATCTTTCCCGGGAAATTTCTTCGCAGGACTCTACGGAAGAAAAGCCGAGGAGTTCATAAAAGTCTCAGAAGCCGAGAAAAAACCCGTTAAGGTTGATTTTGATTGAAAATGCTTAAAAAAAGAAAAACCGAGAATGTCTTTAAAAAAATTTGGATAATTTTGGGTAACCCTATATCTGATTTTGGAATTTTTAGCGCACTAGGAATTTTTAGCACTTTGGCAATTGTAGTAGGATTTGTTAAGGATTATTTTGGAATAAAAATCTTGTTTGAGGCCATTTTTTTCCCAATTTATCTTATATCTTTTTTTACTTATTATTTTTATCTTGACAAAAAATTAAGAAGTACTATTCTGGTGAAAAGTTTTTTCTATACATCAATATTCTTGGTAATAACTTATTTTATTGGAGTGTTTGTTGTGCTAGCCTAAAACCTAATTCACCCACACAAATATATCCCTGTATAATTGATGTGTGCATAAATATCCATATCGTGTTGGCGAACGCAATAGGCTTGTTTTTGATGAAGACCCCGTATGTGAGCCAGAAAAACGCAAGAAAAAGATAAGGCGCTCCATGTGAATACCGAAAGTCCTGCCGCTGTCTTCTCAGAATATATTTTTACTATCTGGGGAATTGTCATCACAGGACCGGCGATGCTAAAGAATATCACAGTTTCCTCTATGAAATTCGCAACGCGCCTTTGAGTCGCGCGCGAAAGATGGTCCTTGAAAGAGTTGAGCCTCTGGAATATGAAATCAGAAATTCCAAAATCACCCCCGAACAAAGTCATGGAGAAAATAAAGAAGCATAACTTAAAAAATTAACTCTTAAACTTTAAAAACCCTTCTACCTTTTTTGTTTTATGGCTGAGAGAATTGACTTTCGCGATGAAATTTCGAAGAACAAATGGAAATCTTTCTTCCTTTTAGCGACAATTTTCCTGGTTTTTGTTGTATTTGGATATGTGATTTCCCTCGCTTTTGACCCGGGATATTTTTTTATCATAATGATTCTGTCAATAATTTTTTCCTTGAGTTATATTCTTATAAGTTATTATAATTCCGCGAAGATAGCAGTTGCAAGCGTCGGTGCAAAAAAGGCCTCAAGAACAGAGCACAAGCAATTTTATGATTTAGTTGAAGGGCTTACAATTGCTTCCGGAATGAAAATGCCCAAACTTTATGTGATGGAATCAAAGCAAATAAATGCGTTTGCTTCTGGACGAAATCCTGAGAATTCAGTTATTTGCGTAACGACCGGAGCTCTGGAAAAACTCGACAAGCGCGAACTTGAAGGAGTTTTGGCACATGAATTGGGGCACGTTGCAAATTTCGACATAAGATACATGACTCTCGCAACAATAATGGTGGGAATGATTTCAATAATTTCTGAGATGTTTTTGCACAGCATATGGCTCCGCAGCGGAGGAAATGACAATAGGGGATGGATATTTATCCTAATAGGTTTGGTAATGGCAATTCTCGCGCCGGTTGTAGTTCAATTGGTTCAGCTTGCAATTTCCCGAAAAAGAGAATACAATGCAGACGCTTCGGCTGTAAAATTCACGCGTTACCCTCAAGGACTGATTCATGCTTTGGAAAAAATTAAAATGGAAAATTTTCCCGAGAAAAGAATCCCAAAAGCGGTGGCACCTTTGTTCTTTTCAAATCCTTTCAAAAATCTCGCTAGCACTCATCCTCCAATTGAGAAGAGAATTGAAATTCTGAGGGGGATGTAATTTTATAAACTTCATTTGCTTAATGGTAAAATGGACAAGAATTATCTTAGGAGGGAAGTCGCCAATTTATACGGAATATCTCCAAATGAAGTGACTTTTGGATTAATTAGAGAGCATAGGAGGAGAAGAATGGGTCTTGATTCTTGTGACGATTCATTTACTTTGGATGAAATAGAACTTGCCAATAAAGAATTAAGGGACTTGGCTTCAAAAAGCTCAGGACAATATTCAGATAATCACTAATTATATTTTCCCATAATTTATAAATATCCAAAACTTTTCTTTATCATGGGTTTGATAAGAGGAAGTTTGCTATTTTTTTCTGTCATGTTTCTTATAATCTCTCTTTTCGTAGGAAATTTGTTTCTTACATTCTCTATTTCTGCGGGAGAAAAAGACGGTGACTTAAAGGATTTTTGGATGGGAAAATTTTACTATCTCTTATTTTTTTCATTAATTCTTGCCATAGCAATATTTTTTTTGGTTGAAACAAAAGCAGATTCTTTGCTGATTCTTGGAGCATCAATAGTGGGTTCCTCATTGCCATTTATGAAAATAAATTCCGTTCTAAGTTTTTTTGATAATTCTGTTTTTGATTTTAATTTTTTATTGCTTTCTGAATCTTACACAGTATTTGTATGGGCATCAACCATCGGAATTGTTCTTATTTCTATGGGGATTGGATTGAGATTTTTCGGATTTGGAATATCTGTTATGAAAAGAATTAACGAGTATTTTAAAGATGTTAAACCGAAAGAAGAAATGAATGTTAAAAAGAAAATGAAGGGAAAGACTAAATCTTAATCAATGTAATATCTTCTCGACAATAAATCGATACGTTTTTGCAATAATGATGAATAATGTTCTAGAAATTTAACATCTTTGCTCACCTCACCATTTTCGAGCCCCCCAATGTAAATTTTATGTTCATAATCTAGTGTTAGTCCTCCTCCAATGACCAATGTAGAAAACAAAACCAAAATTCCTCCATTCAGAGCAAACTTCTCCAGTTTCATTTTATTCTCTTCGGTCTTTCTTTTCCAGTCTTTTGACAAACGAACTTATGAATTTTTTGTGTTCTTCTTTTTTTTGCTTCAATTCCTTTACAGTGTAGTAATCTACATCTTCTTCCCTATGCTTGTCTAGTTTGGCATTTGATATTATTTTTCTCCCGATATCCTCTGACAGGCATACTTCTTTGTTTGATATGGAAGCAAGTTTCTTGCTTGATGGAATGAGGTTCCCTAATGTCATGAATTTCATCACTTTGCCTTCTTTTTTTGTTATTATCTCCCCCTGATTTATTGAAATTCCAAAATCAATTTTCTGCTTGAATAATCTGTTATGCTTGTCCAATATTTCCCTTATTTGCTCGGAGATTTCCACAGCCTTTCTTTCGTTCTTGAAAGTTCTTGTTATGGCCGGAGAAAATATAAGGAATATTGAATCCTGATTTTCATAAATCAAAGTGTTATTTTCCTCTCCCAGATTTATTACGTCTTGAAATGTCTTTTTTGTGCTTTCATCTAGCCTAGACAACATCCCGAAATTTTTTGTTTTTAGACAGATTAACACTGCGTTTTGTTTTTCTCCGCTTAAGGTGAGTGCCAATTCTAATCTTTTGTTGACTCTGTCTTTTATGGAAAATTCTTCTGGAACGGTCTCCTTTGGAGTTTTTATTTCGTTCCTACCTTCAACAATCCTTGGAATATGGCCGAAAAAACTTTTTGTACTTTTCCTGAAAAACATAAAAATAACAATTCCTGAAACGAACACTAAAAACATCCATGCAAGAGGGTATCTTGATATCACGCTAAGACCTGAGATTTCCTTAACGTCTATGACCCCTCCCGTGAGAAGAATATTTTCAGAGACCTTGCTTTCTCCGTCAGAGAGAATGTCTACCAGATAATTTCCGTTTGGGGCGCTTAAAAGATATTTTTTTGTTTCATCAATTTCCAATTCTGCGTTGATGTTTGTTGTTTGTTCACCTATCTTAACCAAGAGAGTCTTATTATAAAAAACATTTCCTATATTTGTGACAACAACTGTTTTGTTTATTATCTCCACTTTTGCATCTTCTTTAGGGATTATTTTAAAGCTGTCTTCTTTTGTCATTTTGTTTGACAATGCAACAACCCTCCATTCCGAAGGTGGTTGGTTATACTTTGTTGAAAATTCAATTACCTCATCCGTAGGAATTTCTTTTTGTTCAAAAATTGTGTTTTCGCTATCTTTTATTGTTATGACTGCAATTGAATTAATTTTTTCACCTGTTTGGTCGTGAAGAATTGCTCTGACCTTTAGTGATTCTCCGGGCTGGATTTCCTGATCTTCAAAAACAATCTCCAAACTTGTTGGGACTTGTTTTATGAGTATGTTATAATCAAAGAATCCTGTGTTTGAAATATCTCCAAGAGGGTCTTTTTCGTAAGCAGTTATCTTGAATAAATACTGTCCTGCTTTTGATTCCTTCAGCATGGAAACATTAAATG
Source organism: Candidatus Nanoarchaeia archaeon (assembly GCA_035283785.1). Lineage (GTDB taxonomy): Archaea > Nanobdellota > Nanobdellia > Pacearchaeales > GW2011-AR1 > DATETG01. The sequence continues at coordinate 24,719 of DATETG010000030.1, read as the reverse complement.
AAAAAAAACCGTTTTTGACTGTTTCAGTATATGGGTTTGTGGAGCTGTTTCCAAGAAGTATATTCAATTCAGCAAAGCCGTTTACAGGCAAACCGTTTTCTTTTGTGGCTGTTCCTTCGACAATAATATTCTCTCTTGGTTCAAATTCCACTTTTTCAGTATTTACGCCTACAGTTATGGCCTTCGAAATTTTAAATTCGTTGCTGAAGATAAATTCCTGTGGTTTGTCTTCAAAATATGTCTTAATTTTGCATGTACCTTTCAATGAACCTATGAATTTTTTTATCAGCAGTATTGACTTGTCAATTTTTATTGTTTCATAAGGGGGAAGGTCAACTTCCTCTTTTGGGAGTTTTTGTTCTTGTCCGTCGCATATCAGAGAAACTTGTAGAAAATCATAAATCCCCGTCGACGTTGTTATAGTCAGAGGCACAGTCATTCTGTCGCCCAAATTGTAAACTTCTGCCGGTTGCTGATTGATGATTATTTCGGCGGAAACAAGTGATACCAAGAATAGTGCAAATGTTACTAAAAGTACCTCTTTTTTCATTTTTTTAAATAAGAACACTTCTTTATAAATTTTCTTGCATTTTCATACAATACTTCCAATTTCCCAAGAAAATTTAAAAACGTGTTTCCCTTAAAATCTAAATGAAAAACAAAGAGGGTTTTGAGGTTACTCCTTGGGAAGTTTCAGGAGAAATTGATTATGAAAAACTGATAAAGGAGTTTGGATTAAAACAAATTCCAAAACTCCCGGAATCTTTTAATGAAAATGTTTTATTTAGAAGAAAAATAATCTTTGCCCACAGGGATTTTGACAGGATTCTGGAGAATATAAAAAACAAAAGAAAATTTGTGATGATGACGGGATTAATGCCCTCAGGCAAATTCCATCTCGGACATGCAATTGTTGCACAACAATTTTTATTTTATCAGAATTTGGGGGCGAAAATCTATATTGCCGTCGCGGATTTGGAGGCGTATAATACCCGGAAAAAAAATCTTGAAGAGTTAAAACAGATTGCAATTGAAGAATATCTGACAAATTACATTGCTCTCGGGTTAAAACCAAAAAACTGCGAGATTTATTTTCAGAGCAATAGAAGCAATGACGCAAAAAAATCAAATGCCTATTATCGCCTGGCTTCAAATCTTTCCCGCTATGCAACATTCAATGAATTCAAGGCAATTTACGGAGACATCTCTCCGGGAAAAATGAATGCCGCACTCTTACAGGCGGCAGACATGCTTCATCCCCAGCTAAAAGAATTTGAGAACTCTGTTCCAGTTGTTGTGCCTGTTGGGATTGACCAAGATCCTCACCTAAGAATCGCCAGAGACATATCAAAAAAGTATGAGGATCACAAATTTATCCAGTTAAGCTCAACTTATCACTTATTTCTGCCTGGCTTAAATGGGGGAAAAATGTCTTCAAGCAATGAAAATTCATTTATCGCTTTGACCGATTCTCCTCGTGAAGTTGAAACAAAAATAAAAAAATACGCATTTTCAGGAGGGAGAGACACTCTTGATGAACACAGAAAACTCGGAGGCATTCCCGAGAAAGACGTTTCATTCCAGTATCTGAAATACTTCTTTGAGCCAGATGATAAAAAGCTACGGCAAATTTACGATGATTACAAATCAGGTAGACTTTTGACGAGTGAACTTAAGGACTACACAATTGAAAAAATAAATTCTTTTTTGAAAGAGCATCAAAAGAAAAGAATTCTGGCAAGAAAACAGATTGGGAAGTTTATTGAATTCTAGCATATAAATGTTTAAAAGTAAGTAACCAATTAAATCTTTATGAGTGCTTTGGAGGATATTGAACTTGAAAGAACAAGGGAGAAATTGGGAGCACTCGTTTTATTGACACAGGATTCTTCACCAAGACCTCAACACGTTTTTCTTGAGGCCGATGTTCTTAACGGAGTTTTAGACCTAATTGAAAGCAATTATGCTCAAAGAGATGAAGGAGAAGATGGTCGTAAATATTACAGTTTGACAAACGAAGGGTGGAATTACGCAAGAAATATCTTAAATACTGCCAAGTGGATTTTATGAATTTTTAGAATTAATGTCGTATGTTTCCAAAACTTCAAGTCTAATTTTGTAAAGTCCTTTTTCTTTCTCCAACCCTAATCTGTTGAGGGTCTCCATCGACAAATCAACAACTCTTTTATCATGAGGAATTAATCTTCCTCTTTTATCTTCAACATAGGGTCCTTTATCATTCGCGACTGCAAGAGTTGATGTTCCGATTTCTCCGTCCACCAAATTTGTTAGGCGAACAAGTGCAGGAATTGCTGTTTTTGTCCTTGGATTGAGGGCAACTGTCGGCAGGTAATCATGGAACGGTGCGCCGGTTGCAGTTTTTCCGGGAAATCTGTTAGAAGTGTAAAAGCTTGCAATTCCTTCGAATACATATGGCTCTTCGTTGTTTGGGAGTACCAAAACTTTCTTTGGACTGAAATTCCTGGAACCACCAAGAGTTCTAGTCTCTTTCGACATTTTTACTATGTCGAGAATTTCTTCTTTTGTTGTTCCATACTCATAAAAGAATTCTTCGGGAAATTTTGATTCCAAACCAGTTCTCTCTTCATTGGAATAACCAATTCTGGGAATGAACAGCGACGGTGCGGTAGCTAGTACATACGCCGTTGACATGAGGAATTTTCTTCTTGTTATCATTTTAATTTTCACCAGATTTAGACTGCACTTTTTTGCACTAAACTCCGAATTGAACTTATCTAGAATCAGCGTTTATAAATTTTTCCCATATTTTGAAGAAAAAAATTGTTTAGGCAATAAATTCCGTGTCTAAAGACGGATAAGACGATTTATTCAAAGAGTTTTCAGATTATGTGGGAGAATCTTTGAGCTTTGTAAAACACTGAAATGCAGGTCATAATTTCCAAATAAAACTTTTTAGGACATAAATGTTTATTAACATTTATCTTGAGTTGAATTTATGATATTTCCAAACGAACCGCTTTATGTTGTTAATGGACTCGGGGTTTTGAACGGGGAAACAGGCAATTGTGGATTTGCCGTAGGTCTAAGACCCGATATTGCAAAGAGATTTTATGGAAGAGAGGTTACAGGAAAAGAATTTGATTGTATAAATACGGTCGGAAAGGAAATTGTAACATCTTTTTTTAAGGCAGGATCTTATATGGATAAACCATATTTTTTTATTCGCAATGAAAAAGGGAATAGAACTCTTCTTCTTCAATCATGTCAAACAGTAGGTAAGGCTTGTGATTTGGCAATTGATGGAGCAGAATTGGAAAGGGTAAAAAAATTTGACAAATTTACAATGGAAAATTTAGTTGAATACTCGCCGCACAATGTTGATTCAAAGATGCAGGCACTTTCTTTATTCAATCTTTGGAACAAATGGGTAATATCTGCTTACGCAACAACCTCCAAGATAACTGATTAATTTTATAAATCTCCTTTTTCTTTTCATTCCATGAAGACATTGTTTTTACATTCTGATTACATAAGATACAGACCTGTGAAAAAAGCTTTGAAAAGCATTAAGGAACTGAATGAAAAAGATAAAAACGAAACAATTGTCAAAGATGCACTTGTTGTTTTAATCTCGGTTGAGAAACGCGATTCAGATGTTGATAAAATTGCCGGTAAACTAATTGAAAACATAAAAGATGTTGCGTCGCAGGTTAAGACGAAAAATATTGTTCTTTATCCTTACGCTCATTTGTCTTCGAGCTTAGCAATTCCGGATGTTGCAGAAAATGTCCTCTCAAAAGCTGAGAAACTGTTGAAAGATTCAAAGGGATTTAATGTTTCAAAGGCTCCGTTCGGTTATTACAAAGAGTTTGAAATCAAAGTAAAGGGGCATCCTCTCGCCGAGTTAAGCCGAGAAATTGAATCTGAAAACAGGGAAGAGGAGAAGGATTATGACCCGAAGCAGTTGCTTTATGAGATAAAGCAGTCGAAATTGGACACTTCGAAATTAAAGCAAAATGACCATCGAATCATAGGACAACAGATGGAATTATTTCACATGAATCAATCTTCGCCAGGAATGCCTTACTGGTTGCCGAACGGAGTTGTAGTATACAATGAACTTATAAAATTTTGGAGAGAAGAACACAAGAAACTTGGTTATCAGGAGACAATGACTCCTCTGATGAACAAAAACTCCCTTTACAAGATTTCCGGGCATTGGGAGCATTACAAGGATAATATGTTCATTTCCGACACAAACGAAGGTCAATATGGATTGAAAGCAATGAATTGCCCGAATGCAATGGTTATTTTTGGTTCGAAGTCCAGAAGCTACAAAGAACTTCCATTGAGGCTTTCTGATACGGACAGGTTGCACAGATATGAACTCTCCGGAACCTTAAGCGGACTTTTGAGGGTGAGATCTTTCCAGCAAGATGATTCTCACAATTTTATTTCTGAAGATATGATTAAAGATGAGTACGAACAAATATTCAGAATCTGCGATAAATTTTACAGCATTTTCAACATGAATTATTCCTTCCGGCTTGGAACTCGGCCTGAGAAATTCATGGGAGACAAGAAACTTTGGGACAAGGCGGAAAAGGTTTTGAAAGAAGTTTTGAAAAATTCAGGAAAAAAATTCAAAATTGAAGAAGGCGACGGCGCATTTTACGGACCAAAGATAGACATATTGATGAAAGATTCCCTGAACAGAGAATGGCAGATGGGGACAATACAACTGGACATGCAGATGCCTTTGAGATTCGGATTGAAGTATCTGGACAAAGACGGGAAAGAAAAAACTCCGATTGTCGTTCATAGAGTTATTTACGGAAGCCTTGAAAGGTTCATAGGAGTTTTACTTGAGCATACAAATGGAAGATTGCCTACATGGCTTGCACCAATTCAGGTCAGAGTTTTGAGTTTTACAGACAGAAATGTTGAATACGCGAAAAAATTAATTCTTAAACTTGGAGAGGAAATTCCCGAGTTGAGGATTGACGCTGACTTCAGGAACACAACAGTTCAGGGAAAAGTAAAGGATGCGGAAATAATGAGGATTCCATATATAATTGTTCTTGGTGACAAGGAGCAGGAATCAAAAACCGTGGCAGCAAGAGTAAAAGGAGACAGAAAAATAAAATCCCTGAAAACAGAAGATTTCATAAGCGGTTTGAAGAAGGAGATTGCGGAAAGAAGTTAACGCATCTCTTTTACAATACTCATCAAGTTTCTGACGTTTTCTCTTACTACTGGATCTTGAGTGTTTCCGTTTTTGAAATAACTTCCAACAATCGCCCCGTCTGCGATTTCTAACTGCTCGTGAACGTTGTTCAAGTTTACCCCTGCGCCGACGATTAATGGAAATTCCTTATTTAAAATACTCCCAAGAATTTTTTTGTAATCCATTAATTTTTTTATCGGTGTTTCAATTCCCGTGCCATCGCCGGTTGTGACTATTGCCTCGCATTTTCTCGAGGCCTTGTACAAATCATATGAAAGATGATTTCCGGCGGGTTTTGTGTATTTGAAACCAACTCCTCCAAGGACAACAATATCTTCAAATCTATTTCTTAATCTTTCATATTTTGAATGTACTAAATCGGTTTCTTGTACGCTGTCGAATTGGACAAATTTTACACCGAAGTGGTTAGCAATAAAAAAACTTGAATAAGGATTCTTTAATATATTTACTCCTGTGATTAATCTTGGAAATTTTCCTGCCGATTCATTCAAAAGAGTGAGCACATCGTTTGTTGTTCCGTGATAATCCTCTATGATTGCTGCGTTTACATCTTCTTCTTGATAAATCTCCAACTCTTCCAAAGCTCTTTTTACCTTTTCTTTTGTATCTCCTCCGGCGAGATGAATCATTCCGATAATGGGTTTTTTTATTCGAAAAAGTTCATCAAAGTTTCTCCCCATTTTAAGAAATCAAAATAGCACTTTATAATAATTTATATCCTAAGATATGATGGAACACAATTTTTGCAGAATAGAAAATAATTAAAAAGCACTTTTCCTTGTTGTTTTATGAACGCGAACTTTTATCTTGAGAAACTTCATGCCTCGGACGAATTCAAGGATTTTATTTCAAAAAATCCTTCTGCCGTGCTGTGCTCAGGATTTTTTGTGATTGACAAGGAAAAAAACAGCAATCAGATGAATTTTGATTATTCTTCAAATGAATTGGACAAAATTTTCAGTTTTCAGGTAGGGGACAAAATAGTGGTGAATCTGCTCGACAAATTCGGCGACAAAAACGTTTCGCAAGTCAGCGATAATCTGGATTTTGAATTCAAGGAGATTGAATCGCTGATTGAGAAGGAAATGAAAAACCAAAACTCCAGCAATAAAATCCAAAGAATAATGCTCTCCTTACAGGAGAAGGAAAACAGAAATTATCTTTTCGGGACAATTTTTGTATCGATGTTCGGCTTGATAAAAACAACAATTTCCCTTCCAGACAAGAAGATTGAAGAGTTCGAGAAAAAATCTCTTTTTGACATAATAAAAATAACGAAGTGACAATCAAATATCTCCCACACACATACTTTGCCTCAATCCTCGCATGAACTCTTCCCCATAAAAATCGTTTTTTAATATCTTTTTTGCTTTTTGGTTATCACTTTCATTTCCATTAACATACATCTTAAACAAAATATCTCTGCCTTGTCTGCTGTCAAGCATTTTTCTCCCCCATCCAATTTTATCTTTTCTGTAATCCATAACAGAAGCGTGTTGTTCTTTGGTTATCACATTTTCTTTAAGCATATATTCCCATCTATCATCATTTAGCATAACAAGTGAGTGAGATTTTAGACCCAAATCTTCCACTACCTGTATTCCTTCTTCATCACGTTCAACGAAAAAGAAAACGTCATTAATTTTTCCTCCCCACTTCCTTATTTTTGGAACCCATCCTCCTATTGAAAAACCTTCGTTGTTCAAATCGGCTATGTGAATTACTTTTCTCCCTTTGATATCTGCCCCTAAGTTTCTTCCATTCTTGTAGATTGCAAGATGAGGCATGCCTAACCGTGATGCAACAGGGCTTGAAAAAAACCAGTCCTTGCTTTCTCCCCCGGAAATCACATAATCTTCATTTTGATATTTTGTTTTAATTACCAAAAAATCCGCAAGGTCCTCAATGACACTAAGATAATCTTTGCCGTTTTTCATAACATTTTCCGAATCTACATAATAAGGTCCGACTCTTCCCGAGGTATACGGCAGCCATACTTTCTCTTCGTCAGTAAAAGTAAATGCTTTGTTTCTTGCAAGAATTTCCAGATAATTTTTTTCACGTGGAGAAATTAAATTCATTAATAAAAATGAGAAGCATTTCTTTTTAAAAATTTGTGTGAATTTTATGCTATAAGATTATGCAGATTAAGTGAGCGCTAAAAAATACAAAAATCAAAGCTCTGATTCTATCACTTGTTGGAATGCGCTGAAAGGATATGCTCCTGCAAGAAGTGTTCCTTTTCCAGAATCAGATTTCATTATTATGAATCCTGGGGTTCCTTGAACTCCTGCTCGTGAGCCGTCAGACAAGTCCTTTTGAACTTCGCTTTTGTATTTTCCTGAATCCAAGCAAGAACCGATATCATAACCTATTTCACTTGCCCAGGTTTTCAAGTCATCATTTGTGTATACTACTGTTTTTGTCACAGCTCCTGTTGAACTGCCTGAATCAAGAATGTTCTGCTCTGAGAATATTTTGTCATGATATTTGAAGTATGCCGCATCACCGCCTTTCTCACGCACGCACTCTACTGCCTCAGCGCTGGATTGTGCCATTGGATGTATGCTTGTCAATGGAAAGTCACGAAAAACAATTTTAACTTTTCCAGAATCAACATATTGAGACTTTATTTGAGGATATGTTTCTGTCCAAAATTTTCTGCAGAAAGGGCATTGATAATCGCTGAATTCAATTATTGTCATGGGTGCGTTTGGATCGCCAAGAACAGCGTCATCATCAACGCTTGCGCTTACCACTGAAGGTTGAGTATCGGGGGTTGTTCCCGTAGTGCCTGTGTTCGTGGTATTGCCGTTTGGGCTTGTGAACATGAAAACTGCGCCAATAAGGATGAATGCAATCAGAACAAATGTTGAGTATTTCCACAAATCCTGTTTTTTTATTGTTATGCTTCCTGTTTCTTCACTCATTTTTTAACTTATGATTAAAATAAAAATGATTTAAAAATGTTTTGTTTATTTTTTCTGAACTAATTTGCTAATGTTCCACTAACCGAAGAGTTTGTTGTAGGTGTTGTTTGCTCAATCTCGCAAATTGATGAACATCCGTCTCCATTCACGAGATTTCCGTCATCGCACATTTCTACGCTTTCTACAAGTATCAAGTCACCACATTCAGCTGTGCATTTTCCGAGGGTGTCGCCGTGTGCAAGATGCGCTTTCACGGCAGGTATTGCGATATTGATGTTGACCACTTTTGTTTCGTTTCCTTCTGAAGCAACATGACACACATCTGCCTTGTCTCCACCGACAACAAGGAAAGCCCACCACGGACGATTTGTCTTTATTATTTTTCCTGTTTCAGTGTCAATCAATGCTTCCAAATCAACTTCGGTGTTGAATATACCGAGCAGTCGTCCAGATTTCAATGCCTTTGCCTGGAAAACGGCTTTTCTTGTTTCTCCGTCGGCGATTTCCTTGATTTCAAATGTGAAGTTATTTGCAGATTTTATTTCATTCAATGCTATCTCCAGCGCTTCATCAGGAAGGACGATTATTTCCTGCTTGACTCCTGTTGAAAGCTCGGCCTTGAGAATTGTCTTGTTGTTTTTAATTTCTTGTTTGACAGAAAGTTCTGTGTTAACCTCTGCACCCTCAACCTCAATTGAGCTTGTTATTTTCTCTTTACCGTCGCGAATTTCTGTTTTTGTTTTAAACGTGACTTCAATTCCCTCGGGAGTTTCTATTTTTCTTTTGACGATAGATTCTGTTTTGCCGTCTTTTGTCTCTGTCTTTGTTTCTATTACAACCTTGTTTCCGTTTTCATCAAGAAATGTTCTTTTTTCCTTAACTTCGGTTTCCCCGTTTTTCGTCTTGGTTTTTGTTTCTACCTCAACTTGTCTTCCTTCTTCATCTGTAACTGTTGTTGTTTCTTTGGTTTCTTCTTGTTTTTCGTCTGAACTACTTCCCGAGTTGGAACTGCCGGAAACAGAATCTGTGCTTGAAGCATCAGAGCCGTCGCTTCCTGAACCGCTCTCGGCGGAAAAGACGCCAACGCTGAATACTAATCCTAATGTTACAAGAAAAATCAATGACAGGTTCACACCCTTTTTCATTTCGTATTAAAATTATCGGGATATTTAAAAGTTTTGATGAATTTTATGGGTATGGAGAGTGAGAGGGATTAATCTTATTGAATTTATATATACAGAATAATTTTTTTGATATAATCCTCTTATCCATTACAAAAACTAAAAATTCTTTGTCTAAATCATAATCCTCAAGAACTTTTAATACTTCTTTTTTTTCATTATCTTCTGCAGGTATCTCAGGTAACAGCTCTTTAAACGTTTTGATGTCCATAAAACGTGCGTGTCTGGGGATGCTTTGTTTTTTAATATCGCCGAACAGTTCAGGTTGTTTTTCTTCAATTAACTTTTTTAAGTTATCAACATTATTTTCAATTGTGTATAAAATTAAACCTCTTTTATTTTTAGGTAAGAATAACTTTAGTCTTTTTCTTTCTTGTTCATTAAGCCACGATGCATATTGTTCGTATTTGTCCATATCTCTTTTATTTTTTGTTAGGATAATAAGTAAATTGTTGTGATAAAGATAGTTAATCCTGTAATACCATAACCACCTACTTCTTTTTGAACCATTATCCCCCTGATGTTTTAACATTTAAAACCTTTTGGTCAAAAGACGCCCCCACCAGGCGCTAAAAAATTCTCCGAATTTTTGGCGACTTCAAGACAAGCATATCTTGAAGTAATCGAACCTGTCCAGGTTCGAGGACAACGCCCCCACCAGGAATCGAACCTGGATGCCTAAAAGGCTCCGCTTTCGAGGCGGATGCAGTACCATTGTGCCATAGGGGCTGATTAATTCTTGAAAACATTCATTTTAAATGTAACCTTTGTGTTGAGGATAAAGCTTTGCATTCCTATCAATATCCCGGAGAAAGTTCTGGCTACAAGGTAATTAAGCGAGAGAATCTCCACGAATAGAGCCATTAGCAGAATAACCAAAATGAGCCCTAATGCATTTATTGACAGATATGAAAATCCTCCCTTAAACAATTTGGAATTTGTTTTTTTGAAACCCCATGACCTGTTGATTTGATACGCAAGTAAACCCGACAAGACAAAAGAAAAAGATGCCGCAAGCAGATAGTAGGTTTGAGTATATTCCACGAGTATGAACAAAAACAAGAAATCCAAAACTGTTGTAGAGCATCCAACGATTGAGTATCTCAGGAATCGCGACTTTGCCTCGCTGTGATGTCCTCCAAAAGTTGTTATCAATTCCAGGAAGTTTATCACTCCTTTGTACATCTTAAACCAAACCAAAATATTTATAAAAATTTGACGGTTTTCATTGAAATGGATTCTTATGATAAAACGACTCGAGTTGTGGGAATTTTAGACCAATTAGATTTGTACAAATTAAAAAGAAACACTGGCAAGGCAATTCACGACTTGGAAAAATGCACAGAAGATATTTATCAATTTTTATTGACACTGAGGAAAAAACCTCAAATTTACGTGATAGGGGGAAGAGATAATGCCTCATGAACTTCCGCCATTGGAATATGGATATGATTCCCTGGAGCCGTGGATAGACAAGGAAACAATGGTCATACACCACGACAAGCACCACAAGGCGTATGTTGATAATTTGAACGCTGCGTTGAAAGGCCACGAAGAGCTACAGGACAAGCCCGTTGAGGAATTGCTGAAAAATCTTAATGCAATTTCAGAAACAATAAGGACAGCGGTTAGGAATCACGGAGGCGGACATTACAATCATTCGTTCTTTTGGAAATGCCTGGAGAAAAATTCCAAACCAATGGGGGAGATTCTCACGGCGATAAAAAAGGAATTTCAAAGCTATGAAAATTTTGTTGAAAAATTCAAACTCGCGGCTGTAACTCAGTTTGGAAGTGGATGGGCTTGGCTTGTTTTGAATCCAAGAGGGAAGAAACTCGAGATAATACAAACGCATGACCAAGAATCTCCGATATCCCTCGGGAAGATTCCACTTCTTGTTGTTGATGTTTGGGAGCATGCATATTATTTGAAATATCAAAATCGCAGACCTGATTATGTCAATGCATTCATGAATGTGATAAACTGGGAAAAGGTAAATGAAAACTATCTTGAAGCGATGGAGAAATAAAATGCAAAATAAACCGCAAAATTCAAAACAAAAAATAACAGAAAATTCAAAAATCGCAGAAGTTATCGAGATTTATCCTGAAGTTGTGCCGATACTTCTTGGTTACGGATTGCATTGTGTTGGTTGCAGTTTTTCGAGTTTTGACACTCTGAAGTCTGCGGTTGCCTTGCATGGAATGTTCCCAGAAGATTTTCAAATGATGCTGAAAGATTTGAATACAATAGTTGAAGAAGGATTGAAATAAAATGGCAAATAAATCCGGAACAACTTTATCAGGGTTAGAACATTATTTTGGAACTCGTATCGGAATAATCAGGGTGTGGCATAGAGATGGAGATATGGATGAAGATTTTGAGGCATGTAAGGAAGAATTTATCAATAACTTGAAAAGAGTAATAAGTGAAGATTTACCTGAAGAGGGGGGAGTTACGAACGATAGTTTAGAGGAACTTGTTGAGCTTGCGCGAGACAAGGATTTATCAAAAATAAAATCAGTTAAGGATTTGTACAGATGTTATTGCAGAATCACGGGAAAAAGATTTGAAGATTACGTATTTTGAAGAGAATCACTTCAAATTTCTCTCAAGAAATGCAAGTGTTTTTGCCCACGCGTCCTTTGTTTCCTCCGGCGCATAATTTGCTCCTGAAGGATTTGCAAACGCGTGTCCCACACCGTCGTAGATTTTTATTTCATTTTCTATTTCCAATTCGTTCAACGACTTCTCGAACTCTTCTACTGTTGAGACGGGAATTGACGTATCCTCTGCGCCAAATATTCCCAAGACAGGGTGATTTATTTTTGACAATTGATTTTTGTCGGCCACAAGATTTCCATAATAGATTACCGTTGCATTTATGTCGTCGCTGTTTAAACTGATTTGCAATGATTGCTGCCCGCCGAAGCACCACCCGAGAGATGCGATATTTTCTGTTTGATAATTTTCTTTCAAGTAGGATATTGCAGATTTCATATTTTCAATTGCTTCCTGCGGGTTTTGTCTTATGTTTGCTGAAAGTTCTCTTGCTCTGTTGGCATCATCAGCGACTTCTCCGTTGTAAAGATCAACAGCTAGAACAACATAACCTTGTCCTGCCAAATTGTCAGCCATTTCTTTTATGTTGTCGTTAAGCCCCCACCATTCATGAATCATTATGACTCCGGGATAATCTCCATTTTTCAATGGTTTGGCCAAATATCCGCCGGCATTCTTATGATAGTTGACGCTCTTTCCAATGATTTGATACTTTGCATCTTCTTTGAACATTCCCGAATTTTTTTGTCCTTCCATGTTAATCAAGTAAAAACCAAGCGCGGCAAAAACAAGCATTCCAAAAATTATTGAAGCCAGTTTTTTGGTTTGTTTTTTCACTTAAGGAAAAAGAAATTGGATTTTAAAAGTTTTTACATGCGATAAGTTCCATCTAATAATTTTTTTTCAAATCCCTGATTATGTGCGTTAACGTTATTACAAAAATAACAATAAAAATTCCCCCGATTTGATACCACAATGGCATTGTCCCAAGATAACTCCATATGAATGTAAACGGCAAAATACCCAATGCCGTCGCTAAAATGTAGATTTTGAAATTAACTTTGCTAAAAAGCCCGAGTGCATAACTCAAGATGTCGACGGGAGTGATCATTCTCAGTAACAAAATGTCCAGGAAAAGATTTTCTTTTGGGATTTTTGATTCAATACTGTTAATTGTTTTTAGCGAAATGAATCTTTTCACTAAGGGAACACCATAAGTTCTGCAAATAAAAAATACTATAATCGATCCCAAAATCCATCCGGCATAGGTGAGAATTCCTCCCAGAAACCATCCGTACACGTTTGACACTATCGGAATAAGGGGCATCATGCTTACTGGCGCAAACACGACGGCAAAAATTGTTATGAAAAAATAAACCAAAATTCCATAGTAATTATTTCCTATTGCAGATTCAAGAAATTCCATATTTTGTCTGACAAGATATGATGAAAGAACAAAAAGCCCAAGAACAAAAAAAATTCCGAGCAATGATTTTGTTTTTGAGTTCATAAAGTGAAAAAAGAAAAAGAGTTTATAGGTTTTTGGGGGTATTTAACTATAAAATCTTTATTTAAGTTCAGCAATGCTTATTTTTATTATTCTCCAAGTTCTTCTTTATCTTTTTCTCTCTGTTCAGGAGATCTATAATCCTTAAATCGTCCGTAACCACTTTCCATATCGCGCATTTCTTCCCTTCTTCTTTTTCTATCTAAGGAGTCTCCAATTAAATCCGCCTTCCTCCAATCATAATTATCATCAGTCATTTTACAAACACCTCCTTTCAACCAACATATCAGAAGGAAGATTATCAAGTCCTGGTGAAATCTCAAGTTTTTTAGGAATTTTTACGGTTTCTAAATCAAAAACTTTTGGGAATACTTCTTCTATTGGTTTTGAGTATTTGTCTAAAACATCCCAAGATTCTATAGACTTTTCCAAATCCAATCCACTAAGCACTCTTCCATCGGACAAAATTCTAATAAATTTACTGCCATTACTGTTAGTGGGAGATTGGATGTTAACATAAAACCCATACTCTGAAGATTTTCTCCATGTTCTATCTTCTGTTGGTGCCGTCTTTTGAAGGACTTCTCTATAAAAAACATTATCTGTTTTCTCTACAAACAAAGCAGGCACTTCCGTATAAACCCTAATATTTTCTCCTAAAATTTTTTGATATTCAACACACATTCTTTCCAAATCACCCCAATTTGGAACTATCTCTTTCCCATCCTTAGTTAATAAAGGAGCTAACAGAACCCTGTTTAATTGAGGGAATATTTCTCCAAAATCAAAAATCTTTTCTTTACTACTTCCACTTACTGCTGTTGCTATACTCTCAACATATCTTGGTTGTATCTTAATATAATTCTGACCACCTTCTAGATGCATAGCATCAATAGACAATCCAATTTCTAATCTTCTTCCCCTAATCAACTCCAAAATATCTTTACTTAAAACATATGTCCCATTAGTCTGAATAAATCCATTAAGATCTTTTCTTGTCTTATGTATTTTTGCAATTCTTTTTTGAATTATTGGAATCGTGGGTTCTCCAAGACCAATATAAATAATTTTTGCTTCTTTTGGAGAATATGATATTATTAAATCTGAAAGATTTGGGTTATTTCTTCTTTCAGTCTTTTCAACATGTAATCTTCTTGTAACATTACAACTTGGACATCTAAGATTGCATGTTGGGCTTATCTCAACCCCTATACTATATTTCCCTTTCATTCCTTTAAAAATATATGGAAAAATAAAAAAAAGACACTAACACTTAGTTTTTCTCTCTAAACTACCTTCAGTTAAACCAAATGGTGAAGGAATTTTTTCTGAGTAACTTTCTCCATCTCTTGTATCAGAGAGTTCTCTATAAAACTCACTTACACTATATTGTTTTGGTGGTTTGGGTTCAGAACCTGCTGGGCCGAATGCCATTTTTCATTTTTCTCCTAATTTAATTAATAATCTAAAACATTATTTATATTTAGAACTTATCTTTATAACACTTAACAAAAGAAACATTTAAATACTATTAATCTTCTTTGTTAAGATAATGAAGTTTTCGGTAAGAGAAACAATAGCAAAGAAGTCGCAGATTAAATTATCTGTAAAAGACAAAAAGTTAATCCAATTACTCCTTCAAAACGCAAGAATACCTATAACTCAACTTGCTAAAAAAGTAGGGATTTCAAAATCAGCGATTGTCCAGAAAATTTCCTCACTGAAAAACAAAGGAGTTTTATTATCTCCAATTTTGCACTATAAGTTAAGTTCTTATGGGGAAGACCTTTACGGCTTAATAATCTCTACACAAATAGGAATAGACCAAAAACAAATCTCAGAAAAGATACTCTCTTTGAAAGAAATAGGTGTAGTAATTTGGTCTAATAGTCATTTTAACATTGGGTTGATATTGAACGGTGATTCTCCTCAAGAAACAGTAGACAAAGTAAATAAAATAATAGAGATAAAAGATTTTAGATTATTTAAATTTAAAGAAAATTGGTTTCATCCACCACATATGTTCAAAGAAGTTAATGACATCAGAATATCAAAGAATGAGATAATCAAAATTGATGAAATAGACAAAAAAATAATAAACGTTTTGATTCAAAATCCTTTGGCTACTTTCGCAGAAATTTCAACAAAAACAAGGCTTGCACCCCTGACAATAAAGAAGCATCTGAATTTTATGGAAAAAAACCAAATAATTCTTCCTAGTTATATGGTAGATTTTTGGCTCTGTGGTAAAGAGGCTATCTCAATAAACCTGATTTCAAGGGGGAAGGGGAATACTGATGCACTTATTAATCATCTCTTAAAAATTCCCTCTGTTAGTAATATCTGGGAAAGTCACCACGAATGGAATCTAAATTTTATACTATGGGTTGACGAACAGTTTGAGGCGAATAAAATAATAAATGATTTGATGACAAAATTTGCTATACTTAACATAGATGTTTCGACGATAGTGGGATTTTCTGGGAAATAACTTACACAATCCCCATCTCCAAAATTTCATCCCACGTTTTTACATTGAGGGCTACAAGCGCTTCCTTGAATGTCAAAATCGGCTTCGGATATTTTGCAAAATCATCCAATGCAATACGGGGACAAGCGAGTTCAATAAAGGCATCAACATTGTAGAAATTCATTATCTTGTCAACCGTGATTTCATTCATTGTTATCAGAATAGGATTTTTCTCCTGCTCTTTTAATTTTTTAATCAGATATTTGTGTGAACCGAATTTTTGTCCAGGTTTTATTTCAATTATCACGCCAACATTTTTTGCCTTTCTTAATTTTTCGATAGAGAACAACCTTTGTTTTAGTATCTTGTCTTTCAGATGTTCCATGCTTCTCACGTCGTTATTGTATACATCCAGCAGAATCACGGGTTTGTTGACACTTAGAACCGCCCCCATCGCGTGAAACTGATTTCCTATTATGAGAAAACCATCCACTTGGGATTCAATTGCCTTCAATCCAGAGTATTGACAGCCGACTATGTGTCCTTCATATTCTACCAAACCCAATTTTTTGCTGAGCAAAATTTTTTCCCCATTTTCTTCATAAAATTTTTTTATGTTTTCAACATCGTGACGATGTTGAATAGAATAACTTAGTCCTAGCGTTTTGAATTTCTTCAATTTCGATAAAGATTTTTTCATTAAAGGTGTTAAGTCAAGTTCGTCACGCACTTCAATATAGAGAACTTCAGGGGAATCTTTTGGAGTGGGAATGAACTTTGCATGCCCGAAATGAACAATCAAGTCAACGTCAAGAGCCTGAGATTCCTGCACAGCGATGGCACATCCCCCCCATGCTGTCTCTCCGGAAAAAATTACTTCAATTCCAAGAGACTCGATTGTCTCAGCGATTTCCGAAGCGTTTTGCTTTATTCCCTCGGGCAATTGCACAAGAACTTTCTTTGGCTTGCGCTTTTTCAGTTCCTTAACGAGTTTTGGCAATTCGAAGTTTAGCGTCATGATAATATCTCATATTTAGGATATAAAAACTTTTAAACCCGAGTTTTCTGTTCAGAACATGGGAGTAAGAACCGGAGGAATTGCACCAACGGAATTTCCAAGACCTCTTGGAATCGATTCTGCGAATTGGTTTAATCAAGGAAATTATCGTGGGAGGATAAGAGAGATTATTCCTGGCACTTCCTTAATTGCTGATATGAAATTAGAAGATGTTGTTAGCCGTGTTTTAGATAGTGGATACTTCCTTAAGGATATGTGTGTAGTTAATCTGGCAGATGGTGATTCTAAAAAAAATGAACCTTCTGAGGCAATTTTCCTTTTCCATCCAGAAAAAGGAGATGGATTGATTGTTAAACATTATGGGTCTATGATATCTCCTGTTACTTACAGATTTTATGACGAATCAAATTTCATATTTATCCGATAATCAAAATTTTATCTCCACATTTCCATTCTTGATTTTGCATTGACATGCTAATCTGTGCGTTTTGTCTCTTGCGAGGTCGCGTTCTTCTTCTGTAAGTTCAGAAAGGTTTTCTTCGCCTGAAACAATATCAATCATGCATGTTCCGCAAGTTCCCTCTTCACAGGAAAACGGAACGCCGAGTTTTTCGCAGGCATTTTGTATTGGCGAATTTTCCTCGACATTGATAGATTCATTTGTTTTTGTGTTTGTTATTTTTGGCATGATTGATTATTTGAACAAATGTATAAAAAGGTTTTTGATTTTCGGTTCAACTTAATTTGTCTCGCTTATTTCACTCGCTCGATTATAAGGCTTGTTGACATGATATTCGTTTCAATCTTCAATTTGTAAAATTAATAGAAAACGGACAGGCGTCGTGATAGTTTTTAATTTAAAGTGTAATAATACTTTTTGGTCTATACCAATTATGCGGACTACCATGATGGCTAAATCTCGCAGTGTACCCGCCATTTTCTTGAAAAACTGTGTAGTGTGCTTTGGGAAAATGTTCTTTAATTTCATCAGAATGGCCATTTCC
This sequence comes from Candidatus Nanoarchaeia archaeon, assembly GCA_035283785.1. Classification (GTDB taxonomy): domain Archaea; phylum Nanobdellota; class Nanobdellia; order Pacearchaeales; family GW2011-AR1; genus DATETG01. Next base: position 6,817 of record DATETG010000030.1, on the reverse strand, counting down.
AACAATAACTATATTCGGTTGTTCTCTTTCGATGGTGTGCTTCATAATTTCATCACGCCGATTATCCGGATAAAAATAATCTTCACCTAAAAAACAGCTTAATATCCAGTCCGGATTTTTTGGTATGGTTAATTCTTGGTCACCTAAAATTACTCTGTTACATCTTGGTCTGTAACGTTCTGCCAATGCTACAAAAAAGTTTGGTTGTAAGACGCCTGGAATATTTTCCTCATAATTTGGTGCAAGTTCAAGCATCATGACCCCGTCATCAACACTACAAATTTCTTCAATTTTAGAAACTTGCATATCGAAATGTTCTCGTTTGTGCACTACTCCAAATAAATACATATTACTTGCCATAAAAATTGATTATTGTAATGGGTTTATAAATCTCTCGGGTATTTACGACTTACAAAAGACCACGTGAAAGGTTTGTTAAAAAAGAATTATTTTATATTAATTCTACAGAACAACTTCAAAATTTCCGAGATCTTTTTTTAGAATATCAAAAACCCTTCCGTTGAACTTTAAATTTTGTTTTGACTTTTGTCTTTCAACGGATTTTGTCAATTCCTGGAAATCCGAGTTTTCGATTTTGTCGGTTATTTTTCTTATTTGATTGTCTTTTATCAGATAAGCTTCATTTTCCGCAATTATCAACTCGGCCGTTTTTTCCTTTCCCTGCTCAGAATATTTCAATCTTATTCTTGATTTCTCAAAATTCACCAAATCCTTCCTTTGAGAGTATTCAACAAGTTCGTTTATCAACAACGCGGAATTTTTCCGTGCATCATCTACTTTTTGCGCGTTCGTTTTTCCCTTTTTGAATTCTTTTCTTACATTTATGAGCTCCCTTAAGGTCCGGAGTGATTGGGGAGAGATTTTTCCCTTTTTGACAAGCTCTTTTTCAAAACTTTCCAAAATTTTTTCCTGCGATTTTTTGCCGAGAATTTCCTCAATCAAATTGAAAACATCCTTGTTAATCTGTTCGATTGTTCTTTCCTGAGCGGTTTTTTCAATTTGTCCTCTTAATTCCTTAAGTCGTTTGAGAAACTCTTCAGATTCTTTTTTCATTTCGTCAACAACTTTGCCTTCAACAGTATACTTCAAATCATGTTCGTAAGCCTTGAATTCCTTTACAGCCCTTTCAAGAATTGTAATCTCAGATTTTTTCAGCATTTTTTCCTTGTCTACAAAAATATTCTCAAACTGCTTGGCTGTTTCCTTTGGCGTTGGAGGGGGCAAGCCATACAACATTATCAGCGCTTGACTCGGGGTTAAAACTCCGTAGTAAATATCAATCATTGCGTCAATTAACCTTCTGTTGACGCTGTCCTTAGTTCTCTCGGCCGTACGCATGAACATGTCAATCGCTTCCGGCGACGGCTTTAATTTTCCCATTTTGAGGAGGGATTTCCATGGCATAAAAGTGCCACGGTCATAAAGAGGAATTCCATCTCGGATGAAAGTGAATATCACCGGATTTGCATCCTTTACAGAATCCCAGAATTCCGTAAGAAGATAAATTTGCGGTGACAATTTGTTTTTTACTCCTGCAAGCGCCTCCGCCTCGGAAACGTACTGATAAATCATGCTTCTCAATCTCTCTTTCAATTCAAGTCGTGGCATTCTTTTTACATCAGTATCGTTTATGACGATGAAAACATCAACGTCAGATGTTTTTATTGCCTCTCCTCTGACAAGACTTCCCGCCACAACGTAGCTTACAACGTATCTTTCAAATTTGTTCAGAACGAGGTTTTTGTGTATCTCCGCGACTCTCAAAGCTCCAAGGAACCCTTTGTCATAGAGGGGATATGACATGGCTATTGCGCTGGCAACGTCAAACTTGCTGTCAAGGCAAATTTCCCAAACATCCACAGGAGTTTTTATATGGAGCCAAATATCCTGCTTTGTTGAGTCGGTGTATTTTATTATTTCTGCCCTGATCTTTGGAATTTCCTTGAACTTGTCCTCAGGAACAATCATTTGGATATGAATTTTTTTCTGTATTTTTTCTACGTCTTCTTTCTGCATGCTTTGCGTATTAATTCCAAGCTCTTCTTCGTCGATAAAGGTCTTTATTGATTGAGGAGGGATTATTCCCAATGATTGCGTGAATGGATATTTTTTCAGAATGAAACTTTTCAGCTTGTCAAGTTCTTTCTTCTTTTTTTCCGTTTCCTTTTGCATCTTCCCCATATCCTGAGGAATTTTCGGAATGTGCTGATATTTATTCCCAAGATTCATCTCAGGGATTTCATTGTTTTCCGCCATAATTAAAGATGATAACCAATATTTATAAGTGTTTTTGAAAAGATTTTTCTTGTAGAACACAATAAAAATTATAAATCCCTGAAATCCAAAACCATCATGCTAAATGCAACAGAATCTTTCTTTAGCGAATTAATAGGATTCATTGATGCTTCTGATTCTGAGAAGTCAAAACTTGAGAGAACGTTATTGCCTTCCTTAAAATCCCAACAAATTGTTAGCCCGTTTGAAATTCAAAAAAGAGCGACAAATTTTCTTGATTCTCTTAGAACTCCTTACATGGAAAAAAATGCCAAGAGCATTGAAAGGGGCGGATTTGACGGCGAGGCCATTGAGTTGCCGGATACTTTTTACGACGGACCTCTTGAGATATTAATAAAAATGGAAGGCAACAAACCCGAGGAAGGATTTGTTGATTATCAGAAATTTGCGGAGACGGTTTTTGATTCTTTGAGTGAAGACGAAAGAAAAATAATTTATCCTTTGCTGAAGAATAGGGAAATTGATGATAGGCAATATTCCTTGGAAACCATAGAGAAGTTTCTACCTCATTTAAAAAGAAAAGTTCAGATTATACTTGAACGAAGCAATGGAAATGCCTTGGATTTCATAGCAAAAAAGAGGGTAAAAAGATTTAAGTTTACAGAAAATAATCTTGAAGTTATTTATCGAAGTGGATATAAGGATGAAGTAGTTAGAAAAGCATATAATGCTTTGATTCAAGGGGCTTCATATGGTTTGGCGTATAAAATTGCCACTGGGAAGATTAACAACGGAGATTTTAATGGAAGCATCATAAGGAGATGGTTTCCAAATTTTTCACCGGTTGCAAAATCGGTTTTGTTTCCATACACAGCATCAATGTTCTTAGAAAAAAGAATTTTGTTTTCTGCCGAGAAGAAAATGTCTGTTTATGAAGCTTCAAAATTTGCTCTTGTTTCTTCAAAAACTGTAAGAAAGTTTTATCATGCAATAAGTCATGGCTACTTTTCAGATCTTCAAAAAGGGATTATGGAAGATTCAATTAAAAGAGGAATTATCAACCACCCCATTTTTGCGCAGGGATTATCAACCAACTTGACTGAAGGAGATTTTCTATATTATAAAAAAATAAGGGACCATTTCTCTCAGGTAGTTATTGATCGGGATAGAAAACCTTTTAATCAATTTTAATTTATTTAATTATTGTAATTTCATCAAGGTGCTTGGAAATTACCATTCAGTGCTTTGAGGAGATTCAAAAAGAACCAGAGGGTTCTTTTTAGGTCCATTAGTCTAATGGTAGAACACCTCGTTTACACCGAGGAAGCGGAGGTCCGATTCCTCCATGGACCATTAAAAAGAGAAAATGCCAAAAGAATATGATTTTATCATTATAGGAGCTGGTGGTACTGGCTTGGCTGCTGCAATGTATGCTGCACGACTTAATTTGAAAACTCTTGTCCTTGGTTTTACACACGGAACAGAACTTCCTGTTGGAGGTGTGATTACAACGACAAATGTCGTCGAAAATTATCCCGGCTTCATAACTCTCACGGGGGTGGAACTCGCGAAAAAACTTGAAGAACACGCGCGGAGTTATGAAGAAGTTGAGATTAAAAATGAAAAAGTAGTTGATGTTAAAAAAACTGAGAAAAATTTTTTTGTTAAAACTGAGAAGAATTTGTATCATGGAAAAACGATTTTGTTTGCTACAGGAACGCGATGGCGAGAGTTGGAAGTCCCGGGCAGCAAGGAATTTATGAATCGTGGTGTTCACTATTGTGCCTTATGCGACGGACCTTTATACAGAAAAAAAACAGTTGCCGTCGTCGGAGGTTCGGATAGTGCGGCAAAAGACGCTTTATTACTGAGTGAACATGCGGAAAAAGTTTACATAATATATCGCGGCGAAGAAATTCATCCCGAGCCGATAAATTTTGAAAGAATAAAAAAGAAGAAAAACATAGAAATCATAAACAACGCGAGTATCCTTGAGGTTCGCGGAGACAAGTTGGTTAACAAAATAATCTTGGACAGAAAATACAAAAACTCAAACGAACTGGAACTTAATGGAGTTTTTGTTGCCATGGGCCATATAATGCTCTCAGAATTGGCAAAAACTATTGGAGTTGAAACAAACAAATCAGGAGAAATAAAAATCAACCACATGACTTCTGAAACAAACGTCGCCAGAGTTTTTGCAGCGGGCGACGTGACAGACAAGCAGTTTAAGCAATTGATTACCGGCGTCGCAGACGGATGCACGGCCGCATATTCGGCATATGAATACATTCAAAAGACGGATTAAAAAGGATTTAACGTAAAGTTGAAGATTCATAAATTTTATAAAACTCGATACTTCTGAATTTCATGAATGAAAATGGAAGTTCTCTCACTTCAGATGTTGGCGGGCTGGAAAAGACTTTGGAAATTTTATCTACAGAAGTCTCCCATAAACAAAAATTAGGAAAATTTTGGAAGGAGTGTAAAGACAATTTTCCACTTGAATGGAAGTGTGTCGTTGCCTGTGAAGCAGGAGACATTGTCGGAACTTATTCTTCTTTAGTTTTGGGAGCAACTTATTATAATCTGGCCGGTTATGCATCCGGTGTTGGAGCAGGACTTCTTTATGCGGGCAAGCATATCACAGAAGATGCAAAAGCCCAAGGATTAACTCCTTCAAAGAAAGATATTGTACTTGCCGTCGGAAGCGCCGAGGTAGCATGTACCTTCGCAGCAACCGCTGTTCCAGCGATTTTAGGAAATTTTTTTGGGATTTCATTGGAAGATTCCCAGGGATTGATAAATGAGGGGATGATTAACTTTGACGTTTTGAAAAGTTATTTTGTTGATTTAGCAGTCAGAGGGTTTTCATTAATACCTGCAATACCTGTCGGAATGGTTGGAATGTCTGCATTAACATTTCCAAAAAAATCAGAGGTTGCGCGATTTGTTTCAGGTAAGGGTGCTTCTAATGAATTATACGAAATTTTTCATAGTGATATGCGGGCATTGTCTAACTTAAGAGAAAGTTTTAAAGGAAAATATTTTTATCTTAATGTTCATCCCAATGAGGAAGGAAACAAAGTGACTGTCTGCGGAAGAGATTCAAATCTTGTGATTAAAGAAAAACCTCTCCCGGAAATTTATCGGGATAAATTTAATCGCGACGAAAATTCCCTTTATTCGGTAATATCACCCCTCGTCAAATATCATCCTGAACTTAAGGAACAACTTTTTTCTTATGTTGCAGATTCAATGAAACGCATTGGCCGGGAATTTGAGATTGTTGAGAATCCGTTCAACCACGATCATTCGCATAAACATTAATTTTAAAAACTAGTTTTGTCCTATTTTTATCATGGAAGGAAAAGTTGTTCAATTCCGTCGAGGCAGGCACACTATCCAAGAAAGACATTTCTTGTTGGAAGTAAAAGGTATTGAAGACAAGGAAAAAGCGTTTAAGTTAGTTGGAAAAGAAGTTGTCTGGACATCGCCAGGAAAGAATAAAAACACTATAAAAGGAAAAATTTCCGCAGCCCATGGAAATAAAGGATTGGTAAGGGCTATTTTTGAGAAAGGATTGCCCGGACAAGCGATAACAACAAAGGTAGAGATAAAATGAAATCAGTTGAAACATTAACAGAAAAAACCGGGACAGGACAAACGGGAGCATTTGAGGACTACCTAAAAACTCAAGCAGCATCAGAGCGATTTTCTTGTCCTTATTTGGAAAGTTGTTTTGTTGCAAATTGTTTAAGATTAAGGAATGGAATAGAATTAGGATGCAGAATTGAAGCACCGAGGTCATGTTCTGATTATTGGCATATGGGGGGTGGAGAATAATGACTGGTGGAAGACAAAGAAAATCCAAAAAAATTAGACTCAAAAAAGCTATTGAGAAAAAAATAACCTTAGTTGTTAAAAATGATGAATGGAATCCAAAGGGGTTATTTCCTGTTTCATTGCAAGATAAATTGAAATTTAAGAAAGATATAGGTTATTATCTAGATAGAACTTATATTAGGATATACGTTAATCATGCAAGGCACGTCTCTCATGATGGGACATATGTAGAGATGGATTTATCTGGAAGCCGTGTCCAAAGTCCAGGGAATTATCTTGATTCAAAAAGAAAATTAGAGGAGATTGCAGCATAAAATGGCAAACAAAAAGATAAGCACTAGCCGCAGGGATAAAATGAGAAATGGATTAAGGGCCCTTATTGGAGAAGATATTAAAGTTGTTGTTTTGAATGCAGAGCAAGAGAGACCGAGAGTAGAATTGTTTGGCAAACTGGAATTTAGGGAAGAAGGAAATCCAGGATATTATTTGAATGGCACGAATGCACAAATATTTTTGAATTACTCCCGTATAGAAAAAGATGAAAAATCAGTAATCATGGACTTATCCTTAAGTTTGGTGCAGAGTCTAGCAAATTATGGGGGGTTAAGATAAAATGGCACTTAGAAAAGCATCGTCGTATTCAAAGAAAAAGGTTGTTCCTTACACGAGAATCAGCAAGAGAAAAAACAAGTCGTTCATAAAGGCAGTGCCTCAG
>DATETG010000029.1:0-7620 GCA_035283785.1 Candidatus Nanoarchaeia archaeon | reverse complement strand
TCCGGGTAAGGAAATGCTGTTTTCATTTTAAACTCCTGTCAACTCAAATTTAGATGGTTGACCAAGATAAATTTCGAAGATGAATAAAACCAAGACTTTCGTCTGCTTTATCCAAACCCTCGATTAAATTATATTTTTTAGAAAAAAAGTTACAACTACGAAAACTATTTCCGATGATGAAAACAACTCCAAGTTTTAGTTGTCATGTTAAGATTTAGACAAAGGGGTTTTTAAAATTTTGGTTTTTAAGGGCCTTGTGTATAAAGTCTGAGTAAGGGCTTACTTTTTACACAGAATTTTACAACATAATTTAAATAGGGTTTATAGTTGCTATTTTTATGTTTTGTAAAAGAAGGTTAGCAGTTTATCGATTAAGAAAGTTTTTAAGAAAATTGTATGAAGGTTATCCAACACGCTTCTTTTTTGGTTATGAAGATAAGCATGAACTTCAACAGGGGATTAATGTTCTTTTAGAAGATAAGATTGTCCAAAGTGCATCAATTAAAGATAAAAATGGAAATGAGAGATACGGACTTAGGATAAAACCTGAAGGATTAAGGCTTGTGGAAGGTTGGCATATAGAAAGGCTTACACATTGGATAATTGGATTAACTATTGGATTGTTTATTCTGGGAATTGTTCAGATTGTGATTATTTATATGCAGAATCATTTATAATTATTAAAAGTATTATTGAAACTATCAAAAAAGGATTTATCTCCTTGCTTGATTGTTGGTTTGTTGTATCATATAAAGAACCACCAGTGCATTTTACTGGATAGGGAGAATATCCCCATCACAAGTTACATAAGCATTTACATTTGTCATTGTAAATACAAAGATTAGAAATGTTAAAATAGATTTCACATACCCTTCCATTAATTTAATATTAGAAACAAAACTATTAAAATCTTCGGTTATGCCGATAGTTAACAAGAGGATTATTAGTTTCCCAAGAATTACCTCGAGAGTCATAAGTCATATTCTCAACACGATAAAATGGAATTCCATCCTGGATGATTATGTCTGCTCTTTTAAAAGTCCCATCTGTTTGCCCAAGAAAAGCGAAATATTTTCTATTCTCGCCATCAAAGATAACAACATCCTGAACTCCGTCCCCATTAGCATCAAAATTCCCTATTGAAGATTCTGATTCTTTATCAGAACATCCAATTAAACTTAAGGATGTCAGACCAGCCAGGACTAATCTTTTAAAATTTCTTCCCCTTCCTTCATATGTTTTTTTCATATTTTACTACCAATTTCAAGTTATTTAAATCTTTCGTTTGTTGTTATTTATTAGTTATAACTATAAATGCCCATTTTGGAAAAAGGGCGGAAGGGGAGAATCGAACTCCCGTTTCTCGGACCACAACCGAACGTTCTAGCCACTGAACTACAACCGCCAAAAAGGAAACCGTGTTTCCAAGACAACTAAAAATTTTCAATATAAAAAACTTTTTGATAAAGAATTAATCAAAAGAAAGAGGGTTTGGTTTGATGGAATTCAAAAGCCATCTTCTATAAGCATCTTGAACCAACAAGTCTTTATCATGTTTCATGTAAGGATTAATCAATGAACCATCTTCACGGCAATAATGCCCTGTGTTTTTCATTGCGTGAAAAACGTGGATATCTGGAAGTTTACCGCCAAAATGTTTCTCTAAATTGGAAATTGCATTTATGTCTCCATGCCCTTGAGGTATGACAAGACCACTTGGATGAATTCTAAGAGAATGAGCCGTCTCCCTAAACATGCGTTGAAAATTATACAAGCAAATATCACTGCCTAAGATTTCATCAGCAATAGTTATTACATAGTCAATATCGTGATGCTCTCCACGATATCTTGAAGAAGAACCTATGGGGCATATAACTATTAGGTGATACTTCGGTTTTTTGGTTTCTATCTCGTGTTTTAAACTTTCAAAAACTTCTTGATCCATAAAATTTTGGAGAATAAATGATTTATAAGTATTATGCAAATAAAACACAAAGTTGAATGACCAAAATAATAAAATTTATAAATGAATTAATTACTATTAAGTGATGGCAAATTATAAAGAAGGGCAATTTGAATCCGATCCTGAAAAGGCAAAGTCAAGAGGGGCTTTCAGGACAAGTATAGAAAGAACTTTCACGGGAAAAGAAAGAGAAGATGGAAAAGTTTTATTCCTAACTGGAGATAGTTTGGCTGAGTATAAGCAAGTTTACTCGCCATCGGGATTTCGGCCGCAAAATGTTTACGGTGTTGAAAGAGATAGAGACACATATCAAAGGGCATTTCAACAGAACGCACAACTTCCACCGGAAAAGAGAATAAATTTGTATCATGGAAGCGTGGAAGATTTTTTTAATAAAAACCCTAGAAAAAGGTTTGATGTTGTAAATCTGGATTTTAATCAGAATTACGGCACAGAAATGTCCAATTGCTTTAATGCAGTTTTTGGACTATCTGATAAAAGTCTTATATCAGTAGGAATGACTGCAAAAAGAGAATCTCCATTGACTAAAAAGAAAATGGGAGTTATCACCCTTTTAGGAATGCCATTGATATTGGAGAATATAAGTGAAGGCAAAATCAAAAGAATGTCTTATTTAAATAAAGAGGAAGCTGATTATTTTCTTGGAGAATTATTTAGTGTCAGTAAGGACATTGGATTAGATTCAAGAGAGTTGCTAGAATTAACTAGATATGGTTCATTTGTTGAAATTATGTTGAGGGCAAAATTCCCTGTGTTATTTATTCATAAACCATTAAAAAGATTAAAGGAAGAAGGAAAATTAGAAGAAATAGTCTGTCAGGAGAAAGATGAATTCTTAACCACTCTTTTTGATGCATCAAAAAATTATGAATCCAATGTTCTTGATATCTTAAGAGAGGTTTACAGGGGGGAAAATTTCCAAGATAATGAAACCATTATGCTGGATAATCTCAAAAAAATATATTTTGAGTTTGGAGAAATTCTTTCTGAAGCGGGCAGGCATCTGAATTTAGAAAAATATCCTTCAAATTTAATTAATATCTTAAGAAAACATGTTTCATTTAATGAAGAAATTGTAAAAAAAATAGGTCCGTTCAATATGTCAATCATGGCCGAATATATGGTGTCAAAAAAGATTACAGGTTATGAAACAAACAGATATGTAAGCGCAAGCGGTAATCCCATGATAAATCAAATGTTTTGGTTGGATTCTTTAAAAGAAAATGCTGATAAGATTATGGAAGGATATGAAAGATTTTTAAAAGAAGTATCAAATACAAATTTTCCTCGCGGTTTTTTGGAAAAAATAACTAAAGATTCGGATTTCGCCTTTTTCTTTAATCTGGATAAAATGCCAAAGAAGGTATTGCAGGGTTTTAGGGGAGGACAAAGAATAATAAATTCAATGAACTATCTTAATAGAGAATTTTACAATTTTCAAATGCGCGAGAGGGAAATAGAATTTATGAGGCCTGGTTTTGTTGATTTTAAAAATGAGCTGCTGGATAAAATTCGAGAAATGAAACAGAAAATTGAAGCATCTGAAGGTTCTTCTAAAAAGCAAATACATGTAGAGATTCCAAAATCAACTGAATCTCCAGAACCAATACAAATTGACACTTCTAAAATTTGGCAAATGCACATATCGGGAAAATCTCTTGAGGAGATTCATGAAAGTGATATTGGACAAGGATTTAGTGTGAATAATTTAAGAAAAATTTGTCGAGAAATTCCAGATGAAGAAAAAGAAGCAATAAGAGAATTGCACAGAAACGGATCGTCTCCTAAAGAGATATATGAAGTGATGTATTCACAAACATTGATTACTCAGCCCCAAATTTCAGCTGTTTGTGCGTGGAACAAGATAAGAGACAACAAAAAATCTGATTAGATAGAGTAAGTTGCCACAGGTGAAGAGCACAACTTCTCGTTTCCTTCTGAATCAATGAAGTACACAGTAAGGTCAACCTTGTTTGTCTTTGTAATTCCTGTTGAAATGCTGTTTATTGTTTTTGTTTCCAGTGCAGTTAGATTTCCAGAGTAATCATGCACAAAAGTTTCCGTTGCCGATGAGTTCGTGAATACCAGTTTTATTCCTCCGATATCATTTCCTCCAGGACTTCTTGTAAATGTCACGCTACAAACATCATTGCTTGTTCCAGAGCATGAAAATTTTGTCACCTTTATATTTACATCAAGACACTCTTTTCCGACGGTGATTTGTTCTGTTCCTTCCCCGATGAATCCACGGAGAACAACCCACAAAATAGTTATTATGCCCAGAACAATGATAACCATAATCAATGTTATAATAATCTCGGAGATACCTCTTTTGTTCATGTTCATTTAACGAATAAATAGCCAATGTTTAAAAATATTTCTACCTGTTAAATGAATCCAAAAGAGTAAAATACTCTTTTCTGTCCATGACTTTGTCATTTTCAGACAACCCAATGTGTTCTGCAAATTTCCAGAATGCGCTCGGCTTGTATCCTTGCTTCATTAACGAGGCAATTGTTGGAAGATTTTTGTCAGCCCACCCAGAATATTTTCCTTTGGAGATTTCCTCTCTGAATTTTGTTGTTGAAAGTTCCATGTCGTTGAATTTGAATCTGCCAAGAAAAAATGTCCATGGAAATTTTTTCCCCAATACCTCAAACATCATTTCCTGTCTTTTTGCATTGTCTAGGTGGTCTTTTCCGCGAATTACGTGCGTGACTTTTGTTTCAATGTCATCAACTGTTACTGCAAAGTTCATTAATGGCCAAACTCTGTACTTGCTCTTTTGCAGAGGATGATTTTCCGTGTTTATTCTTGCCAAAGGAAAATCTCTCATTGCAGGATTTGGGTCTTTCATTCCTTTTTTGGATTTAAATCTCAAGACAGCTTCTCCTTGTAAAAAGCCTTTTTTGGATTTGTCGAGCATTTTTTTCCATCTAGACATATTTTCAATTGCCGAAATATTTCGGCACGGACAATCTTCTTTTTCTTCTGAATATTTTCTAAAATCTTCAGCGAGGCATGTGCAAACGTAAACTGCATTTTTTTTAATGAGCTTTTCGGCGTATTTGTAGTATATTTCCATTCTATAAGATTGAATCATTATCTCGGCATTGTTTTCAAAAAGCCAGTTTGCCTCTGACTCAATCATCTTGTATGATTTTGGGAAAATATTCTCGGGATTTGTGTCCTCTATGCGAACATAAAATTTCCCGCCGTATTTTTTTACATAGAGATACGAAATGCTTGATGTCATTGCATGTCCTATATGGAGGGGTCCTGATGCCGACGGCGCAAATCTCATTATAACTCCTTTCTTTCCAACTCCAGGGAATTCCGACAATCCTTCCCTGTGAGGGCGTTCACCAACCAGATCCTTCAATTTCTCAAATTCTTTTTCCTGTTCATCAAATTTAAGAGAATTAACTTCATTAACAATCTTTGATATTTCTCCCGAATATTTAGGGATGTCAGATTTTTTTAGTCCCTCGTTGAACAAAGATGAAATTACATTTCCTGCCTTCGCTTTTCCGTCGTGAGCAAGTGCATTTTTTAGGGCATAGGCACGTGCAAGTTTTTGAAGATTTTTCATAACATGAAAAAAGAAAAAGGATTAATAAATTATTCTAAATCTTTAAACATCTTGCGATAAACATCATGGCTATGTTTTCTGAAATTCTTAAAATATCCAGTGTACCATTGAACAAGCGATGCTCCGATATCTAATGAATTTTCAACATTGGACATAAATCTGATACCTCCTGTCCTGATGATGTGAAATTCCTGTTTTGGAGGATTGGACTTTAGGTGTTCAGATGCTTTACAAACCAGGTCAAAAGATTTTTCCAACAGAGGGTCGCCACTTACTCCTCCGCCAAAAGTTTTTGTGAAATAATCGTAAGTTTCTCTTTCAAAAACATTTATGGAGTCCTTAATCGTTTTATAATCAGTGGAAGTGTTCCCAAAATTCACTCCGTCATAACCTAATTCAAAAAGCAAGTCCATGACTTGCGGAACATGAATTAAATTTGTATCATTTGACAGTTTTACGATAACTGGCAAACGCCTCTTCCTCTTATTAAGAAAATTTTGCCGGACATATTTTAATCTGTTTTCCAAATCGCTTCCTTCAGGAATTTTTGAGTGTGTATTTGGACAGCTCTCATTTATCTCCAAAAAATCAACACCTGCCTCCCCATACAACCTCATGGATTTTACTAAATATTCCAATCTGATTCCGGCCATTTGTTCTTCAGTGATGTCGGATTTGTTTTTTAATTTCCCATTTCTTATTAGGTCTTCTGCTTCAGGTGCTGCGACGCTCCAGCCGACAGGAATTTTTAAGGTGTCCTTTATGAATCTCGCCTGTCTGGAATTTGCTTCATCTCCATAATTATTCAGTCCAAGTTTGTTTATTGCAGCTTCGGATTTTGGGAGCATGACTACAGGCAGGTGTATATCTTCTTCAGTATTTCCTTCTCTCGGAAAGTATGTTCCTGTTCCTCCAAGATAAAATCCTGCTCCTTGCATCTCAATCATTTTTGAGCATTCGCCATTCTTGAACATTCCGGCAGCATTTCCTATGGGTGTTCTGAATTTCAAATTCCAAAGAGTAGTCTCCAAAGTTTTTGGAGGAACATAAGGTTCAGAGGGGATTTCATCTTTCAGCGCCTCAAGAAATTTTATTCTTCCTGAAGAGTGTATCCTCACAATACTTTTGGGCAAAAGTAAATGCGTAATGGGTCTGGAAATTCTCTCAATTCGTGAGAAAGTTTGTGCTTTCATTTTATCACCATTTTAAATCTTCTGAGAAATGTCTGTATGGATCGAAGGGATAATCTTTTCTCCTATCAATCATTTTTCTTTTTGTTTTTTTAATGTCAATGTTAAATCTTTGAGCAACATTTGAATGTGTTAATTTGATTACCTCAGCGTCGGAAAACTCATTCTTCCTTAATATTTCGTCAAACAAAGGCCACCATGCAAGCCCAGGAATGCCAGACATCCATGGCTTTTTTATTTTTTCATCCAAGGTGTGCGGTGCATGGTCTGTTTCTATCCAATCAATTTTTCCTTCCTTCAAAAAATTGAAGATTTTTTCTTTTGATTCAGGACTTCTTAAAGGAGGATTCATTTTCCACAAAACTCCGTCTCGATTATGCATTTGCCCCCAATCGTATATGAAATGATGGGGACAAATTCCTGATGAAATATTAATTCCTTCTTGTTTCGCCCTGTAAACTAATTCAACAGCACCAGGAGAAGAAATATGTGCAACATGAAGTTTCCCGGGAAATTTGTATTCTCGTGTAAAACTTATTTGATCGATTACAGATTCCATTTCTGCTTCTTCTGGCTGTGCATGACAATGAGTTATTGCTTGGAGAGGATTAAACCAACTTCTATTGATAAGTGACTCTTTTTCACAGTGAACTGCAAGAAATCCGTCGTAACCTTCTTTCGCAAGAGTTTCGTAAACAATTCTTTGACTTTCTTCATTCACAACACCCAAATCACCCACAGAATGTCCTGCATAAAGTTTCATTCCAACAACACGCGGAAAAAATTCCCTGTAAATATCAACAGATTGCTTTATTTGTTCTGTATTCCCTGTTAAGCCCAGATATAACCCATAA
>DATETG010000028.1:0-2981 GCA_035283785.1 Candidatus Nanoarchaeia archaeon | reverse complement strand
CACTTTATGTGGGCAGACTTTATAAAACGCTTTCGCCTAGAAAGAAACAAAGTAAAGTACTCAATCCTGCACTTTTCTATCCGCTAGCTCGTTATACTCAAACTGTACTTGAAAATAATACAATCCTTTTTCAAGAGTGTGTGGATCATGTCCTCCTACTTTTTCATGGACAATCTGCGCCGTACTCGACTTCACTTTAAGAAAATATCCGCCTTCGTCTTGAGCAAATTCAAGCTCCGCTTCTTTGTCTTTGACAATGACGTGATTGTGTCCCGATTCGCTGTGAGCGACGACCAGCCTCTCTGTTAAGGAACTGAATGTTAACTCTATGTCTGAAGCATCAAGCTGAATGATTAAGACATCTCCTTGCGCCCTGATTCTTGTGTCTCCGTTTTTGTAGATTTTTTTCATAATGTTTTAATAATAATGTTTTAATAATTTAGTTTAATATCTGCTAATTTCTTTTCATAATTGTTTTTAATCGCCTAAAAATTCTGCTTTAATTTTTTCTAACCGTATCATCAACTCCAGTTTTTTTTCTTCATCTCCCACTTTAGCAATCGCTTTCTCGAATCTAAGATAGCATATTTTCCACAACAAGTTCAGTTCCTTGTCGGAAACTGGATTGCTCAACAAATTCGTTGATTCTGAAATCATATTGAATTTTGAAAGTTTTTAATGCCCCCGTGCGACGATTTTTTACCACAGAAAGCCTCGATTCATTTGTCCATTCGGGCGGGTCGTCTTTAGAACGCCGTCTGCCATCTTCGGGTTTTTTTATCAATCTCCAAATAAGCATAACAATATCCGCCTCTTGTCCCACAAAACTTGAATCTCTTAAATCATCTATAGTCGGTATTGCTTCTTCAATATTTGTTTTTCGCAAGTGAGCAAGAAGAAAAATTGTGGTGTCGTATTTCAGCGCGATTTGCTTTAGATGACGCAAAAGCACTCCGATAAGAATTGATTGATTTCTAGCTATCGCCAGAGCTTTCATATCCACCAAAAAATGCAGATGGTCTATAAAAACTATTTTCGTTTGATATTTTCTGATTGATTCAGCAATTCTTTTTTCTATCCATTCGAGAGAACCGGACGTAAGTTCTCGCGGCAAAAAGAAATAAGGAGTTCCAGGAAAGTTTTCAACAAATTCCAGTGGTGGCATCTCGTAAGAAAACCAGATAGAGTGTAAACCATCTTTTGAAAAATTAGCTGTAAGTGTTTTAGAAAATGTAGTTTTGCCTTGTCCTGTTGGCCCGGAAATAATATTAAGCTGACCGGGATAAAACCCACCCACGGTTTCATCAAGAGTAGGAATTTTTGATTTGATAATAACTTCTTTTTTCCGCAACAGTTTCTGTTCCTCGATGATTTCCGCGATAGGCACAACTCGATCCTGCCCGTCATAATTGGAGAATTTTTCCATTTCGCCCTGAAGAGTTCGTTCTTGAGCTAAAGCCTGTTCGGTTTCTTTGATTTCTTTTTCTAAATTACGCATATCTTTGCGAGTTAAATTTCTTTTTACTTTTACGCCCTATCTGGTTGAGGACATTATTAAAATCAAAACCTTTCTCTTGCCAAAATGTTTCATTTTCCATTTCTTCCCAAGTTTCTTGGATTTCTTCCACATTACTCCCGGATTTAAGGATTTTCTCAATAGCCCGTTTTTGCTTTAGAGGATTAGGAAATTTACGTTCTTTCTTTTCCTCACCCCATTTAAGAAGAAAAATAACCTTTTCAGTGAAAGATAAGAATATACTCTTTTCTTTCTCTTCTCTCTCTTCTTTATTTATATTCTTTCTCTTCTCTTCTTTCTCTTCTCTCTCTGGCGTCAGGTGGTCGTCATTTGGTTGTCGTTTGGTTGTCATATTAGGGTCATCTGGAATATCACTAGATTTGAAGCGGTCTTTTCGTACTGATTGGTACTTTTCCCAGTTAGGGTGTCTTAAAAAAGTGTCTCCATTGACAATATAAGAAATAATCAGTCCTGTCGATATTATTTCCTCAAGCCATCCGCTTACAATCAGAGCATTTACATCATCATTATATGGAAAAATTTGACCTTTGAGATATGAAGCATGACCATTTAATTTCCCCTCATCATCTGCGACTGTAATCGTTCCTGTATAAAGAACTTTCGCTCCCAATGAGAGATTGCCATATTGCAAACTTGAATGTATTTTATGATGTAACATACGCCAATCTTTCATATCCACGAACACAAAACAGCACCAGTGGCGCACAATATCTTGTAAGACACAGTGTTCTGGTGCTGATTAGTATTCACGAATAGTCTGTGTCTATTATGCGCCATAGTCTTTCAAGTATTCCATAGGGTTTAAAAGAAATCAAAAGGAGTTATCCACAGAGAGGTTTTTGTTTCTACGGCCTCTTTCAATCTTCATATCATCGCCATCTGTTTAGGTTCTAATTTAGGAATGAGCCGATACCAATAAATTGTCTGACGTTCTGGGTCATGCTTGCCTTCGATGGTGTGACCGGCTTGTTTAATATCCCAGATACGCGCCCCAAGACGGAATAGCCCATACTTCGTTGATCCAAACATACGTTCTTGGAATTCGTAACTTGAATGCCAATGATAATCAGATAAAATTTCAAGAATTTGTTGTTTTTGCGATTTCATATTTATAGTGTCTCATTTCTTCAGTGAACCCGTACGTTTGAGGGCTAAATAATCCCTAACTTTTTTTTTCGTATCCTTATCTTTACACCTAGTGTCCCACCAATAACCATTATAACACCAACTCTTTTTGATTTCTTTTTTACAGAGCCGGCATTTCTGACCTTTGCGGATTTTCAATTCAATTACTTTTTCTTTCTTCATATTTTTATTCCTTCTTTTTTTATTGGGCTAAAAATTACTTACGCCAGCAGATAAGTAGAGATTTGGGCGGCCTGGGCTAGTCTCTTACCCCCCGTTCCGCCTAACTTTTTTCTCTGCTGGAGAAAATAATCTTTCT
>DATETG010000027.1:0-9652 GCA_035283785.1 Candidatus Nanoarchaeia archaeon | reverse complement strand
GACAAAATGAAAACTTCAATTAAAAAAATTGTGGGCGGATTGGCTTTAGCAGGAGCTTTTAGTGGTTGTACAGAAGGGGATGTTCCAAATGAATCTAAAATACATCCTGTATATGGCTATCCTAATGGGGTAGTAACCGGCAGGAAATCGGCTGGAGAAAGAATTTTTTCAATACATCCTGAAGTTCCAGCTTCTAAGTTGACTTATAATCCTTATTCTAAGTCCGATTTTACAGCATCAATTTCTTACATGGAAGATGGTGGAAGTCAACAGAGAAATCTTTATCTTGATGGGGTTGAAGGACGTGTGCATATAATCTGTTATCCCAATTTTCCAAGTTATAGTTGCGGTATTGATGAAAGATTTAGCATTAATTTTTGGAAATCTCCAACGGGAAGATTAATGCAGACAAATTTTGTGAACTTAAATGAACCTCAAAAAGCAAAGATTCGCGAAGCAAATTTAAAGATAGATAGTATACTAAACAGGTATGGTGGGAAATTAATAAACTAAAATGAAAAACTTGACAAAAAAATTGATAGGAATTGCCGGAGTGTTAGCAATGGCTGTCCCAAACTCCGTGAATGCCTTTGATATTAAGAATAAGGGAGAAGTAATCATAAATGGTTCAGGAGATGTTCATCTGTCAGATTCATACTTTGTTGATGGAAAATTTGATATGAAATCTTATATCTCAGATCTTGATGGAGATTTAATTGTGGATGCACTATCCTGGCAATATACTCCTGAAGGAGATGGAAACTCCATTGTCATGATAAATAATCGTGGAATGAATAGCCGGGAAGCATTGGCAGACGGAAGAAAGATGGCGGATTATTTTAATGGATTTGAGAAATACTTATGCTTGTGGAGAGATAAAAATTCTGATAATTACGGAGAATGCAAGCAGTTGCCCAACGACGGGAAAAATGACAACAAATTAGATCTCTTATTTGGAAGCCAACTATTACTTACACAAAAAATTGGAGAGTCAATTGAATAAAATGGCCAACGATAGAGAACAACAGGAAGCAAGAGAAAAGGCAAGAGAAAGCGGTTTGAGTGATTTGAGAAATAACGTTTACACTGCATATGCTGCCGCATTTTATTCAAGAAAAGGATTTGGCGAGCAGGGAGAAAGGGCTGTTCACGATCAATTGTATGCTCCTGCGATAAAAGGGGGAGAGGGTATTCTAAACGCACTTCACTCTTCAAGAATACAGGGAGAATTGTATTCCGGAAATGTTAGTGAATTGGGGTTATTGCAGTATGGAGCAAAAATAATCAATGAAGCACTTTTGAAGTTAAAGGCAGGAGACATTGCCAAGGAAATTGGCTACGCTGGTCCACTAAAAGGTTATGAAGGAAAATGGATTGCAGACATGATTCAGTCAAAGGACGAAAAAGAAAAAGGACTTGCATCCACGTTGATGCAGATGTATCTGGCACAATTCACTGAAAAAAGCGTCGGAGAAGCATTGATAAAACAATCCAAAACTCACGCGAAAAATCTTGAAGAAATCGTGAAGGATGCAGAATAAAAATGGCGAAAAATCTTGATGGAAAAACAAGAATAATTGCAGGACCCGCAATTTCTATAAAGTGGACATTATCTCCTTCATGGAACAGAGGACTCGTTGTTGTTCACCCATATGTTTTGTCACCACAAAGCATGAATCTTTTGGTTAGTTCTTCAAATGGTGAACGAACTATACTCCAGGGAAGAGGAATCAACCCGAAAGAAAAAATACCTTTTATTTCTGTGATATTGAGAGAGTTAAATTTGATTTTAGAAGAAGCAGATAATTATCTTGTTAATACGGGAATAGCTCCTGAAAATGTTGTCTACGGAGATTTGTATTGTGAACTTGGAAAAGATCCAATCGTTGGAGGTTATGGTGGGAGAGTTATAGGTAAAAATGTCTCACGAAATAGATAAAAAAGATTTATCAAATCCTAAATATTGGGATGAATTGTTAAAACCCCATATGGAAAAAATGACAAAGGTTCTAAGACCTGATAACAAATTTCTTGATTACTCAAAAGGTAATCATACAAAAATAGATTCCTCTGTTGGAGATAGTACCCGACAATTTCTCTATGCTGAAAAATATAGGGACGGATTTGAGTTTCATAACAATTTTTTAAGATCTCAATCAAAAGAAATTTGCGGAGCCAAAAGCAGGCTTGAAGCAGATGGATTTGATGTTACTTTTGAAGAAGTGGCTGTTGACAAACAATTTGGATTTCCATTACTTGGGTATGTCGCAATGCTGAAAAGGAAGAGATAAAAGCAACATCAAAAAGTCCTTTTCGTGGTTTGTTAGGACTTTTGGATGATCCAAAATTGAAAACACTAATTAAACAATACCACATTATAAATAATGCGGTTTCAATTTATGGACATGTCAAAGAAAAACCTGGAGAAGAAAATTGGCATTTTTACTGCGATAAGAGATGGCATAAAAAGTTCCATCAATGACATCAAAGAAATTTATCATGATGATAATTTCAAAGAAGATGCCGCAGGGTTTTTTCTTTATGCCGTATCAGTTAACACATCTATTTTTTACGCGGTGGAAAAAATGTCAAGCTGATTTTTCTTCAGTAAAACTCGGAAATTGATTAAGCATTAATTACAAAACCGACTGTTAGTTTATTACGATGGCTATTCACAATTTTATGAAATTCCGGGCATTATTTGCTGATTAAGTCGTCAACGAGTTTTGCCATCACTCTCAAGAATTCTTCCGCCCGTTCCTGCCATTCATCTATCTCAACACCTTTCAACTCTGTTACTTCACCGTGCGCGATTTTTTTGTGAATTACAAACAAATCCCTGTACCAGACGACATATTTTATGTTCAGCTTTTTTTTGTCGACAAAATTTTCTTTTAATTCAATCGGTACATGCTCGGGCGACGGAGGACTTTTCCCGAGTGCAATCAGCGCAGCATGTGCGGAATCTACCATACTCCAGAACAATCCTTCAATTGCGCTTAATTCCGAGATTTTGCTTCTGGAGATATGCACTGGAGCGCGTTGCAGCAAAGAGTAAATCGCTTCAGGTGTTGATTTTATTCTTCCTGAACCGAGCAAATATTTGAACGGCTCAAAAAATCCACCAAAGTCTATCAGAGGAATCCCGTCGCGGATTATGTTTATTACAACAGGGTCTCCGCGCATTAAATCATTGAACCATGTCGTGAGTTTTATTGTATTTATATGCAGGCTTTTTTTGTAAGGATTTGAGTTTATAACTTTTTCAAGTTCTTCCCTGTACCATGAAATCAAATCTTGATCCCAAAAAACAGAAGCGTCGTCGATGATTATGATTATGTCAATATCTGAACCTGTGACCTCTGTTCTTTTTGCCGTCGAGCCAAACAACACCACCGATTTTATAAGTTTGTTGAATCTTTGATAAACTTTTGTCGCAAAATCCATTGCAATTTCGTCTTCCGTCTTCAGCTGAAGCGTCGAGAATGATTTTGTTCTCTTGATAATTTTTTTCGGTTTCTGCACTTTTTTAAGTTTTATTTCGCTATAATTCTTATCAGACCTGGTTTTTTTCTCCAAATCCTGGTTGTATATTATCTTTTTTTTCACTTCATTAAGATTTTTTCCTCTTCCTGAGGGGAGATTCAAGCCCTTTTTTTTCAGGTTGCCCTTTTCCACATTTTCAATATCTTTCATGAAAGAATCCAAAATCTTATTCCCATTTGTGCGCGCCATGTAACCTCTATTTATATCTTCTAATATATATTTTGGTTTTTAAATATTTTTGAATTATAGTTATTGAAATTGAATGTGAAAACGTTCGCTGTTGCTCACTGATTAATAGCATTAATATAAAATCCAACTTTTATTCTGATTAGACTGGCTGTTGCGATGATTGGGCGCGCGCTTTGACAAAATTATGTGCTCAATAACGAAGTCGGGGCGCGAGTAGGGAGGGATAAATTATTTCACTTATTCCATGGGGTTCCCGGACATTCTTCCGCGTCCGCCTTGACGCTGTCCTCCAAGTTCTGTCGGCAAAGTCGAAAACCCAGCACCAAATGTTTCATAATTGATTTGCGGGAAAGATGTTCCATAACCGCCAAAATATCCTTGCTGGAAGCCTGCAACTTGGTTAATGTAAGGCCCCATTCCCGACGAGTATAGTGGACTTCCGAGCATTTCAAAAGTAGGACCGACAGGAGATGACTGATTGAACTGCCACCAATGCGCAGCCTCGATAATTTTTTTTGCTTCTTTCCCCCTTTTCCCAAGTTTTTCCATGACTGCCTTCAAATCAACATTTCCCATACCCATCGGCATTTCAATATTGTCCATGCCAAAATTGTCTGACAAGTGAATGTGCTTGACGAGATGCTTTACTTTCTCCGCTTCTTTAACAACATCTTTTCCTTCGAAACCATACTTTCGCAGTTGGTTTATGTGACCGACGTCCCAGGTTACTCCTATCATTTTTTCCGCGAGTTCATTTGCATTTTTTTTAGACATCTTTTTTTCTTCCATCATCTTATTAGCAAAAACCTCTCTTGCTTTTTCAACGACATTTTTCACGTCCTCACCGCGTGAAAGTCCTCCTCCTGCAGGAGGGTTTTCAATATTTATTATCGGGGCTTTTTTTCCAAACTTATCGTAAGAGGCAAATGCGACATTTCCGTAGCTCAACGCTGTTTTTTCAAGGGCATATTCTTCAGCAGGTTTGAAAATCTGAGGGGTTTTCAGTTTATTGTGTCTTAACGAGTCCATTCTCATGCTCTCCATAAGATTCTGAACTGCATGGGATTCTGCGAGGGCGTTTCCTCCTGTTTTTTTTATCTGATCTCCAAATTGCTTTGCAACCTCTTCAAAATATTTCTTTGTTTTTTCGTCGCCGTACTTGTAACCTTTGCTAAATACCGAGTTTAAATGACTGTGTATGTCTCTCAGCTGCTCGTGCGCATTTTGAAATCTCGAGATTATTTCTCTTTTTGTTCCGTCTATTTCTTTACCTTGCTGAATGTCTTTCATTATCGCTTGCGCCAGTGGTGCTGTTTCCCTAAGAATTCTGTCTGCATGCTCCTTTGGAACAATCAACTCTTGGAGTTCTCTATCCCATTGCGTGTCGTTCATGATGTTCAATTGGCGTTTAACACCATATTTCTCCAGAGTTACACCTGGAATTAACTCTCCTTTTTTTTCATCATATCCGTATGGCCGAAATTTTTCATCTTTTCTTACTATATTCAACTGCCCTGTTTCCTGATTCACTATGGGCATCGCTTCAATCTCTTCTTTTTTATCTTTGGATTTGCCCCATATTGGTCCTGGAAGCCGATTTGAGGTGTGGAATGTCACAGAAATGTTCCCGTTTTCGTTGACCTCATTTGCTCTTTCAATCGAGTTGATAAGTTTTCTTTCAACCATTTCTCTTTGCGTATCGTCAAAACCGCCTTGTTCCGTTATTCCGGAAGCGTCCGTGATGGGGCCGTGGACAGTTAATTCAACTCCTGTAAGTTTGCTCAATCTTCTTACTTCTTCCATCTGCTGTTTTGTAATTGTATCCAGCGGCGCCCCGAGATCAATCAACGAAAGTTCGATGATTTTCTGGCCTGGCGCAATTTTGTCAGAAACTTCCTTAAGAATATTTGCCGTTCGCGGGTCTGTTGAAACACCTATGTTTTTTATCGCCTCATGATAGCCCAGAAATGCACTTCCATAATCCGGGTTCAAACTTGAAAATCCTCCTTGATAAATGTCCTCAATCACATAATTTGTTTTGTATCCATCACCCATCTTTTTTTTAATCAACAATTGTTTTTAATTTTATCTATTTGTAATCTCCCTTAACCAAATATTTTTTACCTTGTACTTCAGTTTCAATGTCGACATGTGAGGATTCCATTTCGGAGATATTTTTCCTCTCGTTTCTGAATTCTCCGGAAGTATCAACCAGTAATTTTTTTGCCTTTTCAATCTCTTCTCTTACTGCTACACTATAATCTGAAGATGCCTCTTTAATTCCCCTATTAACATCATCTACAATTAAGTTTGCTCTTGGATTTTCATTTATCGGAGAGTAGTCAACTTTTTTCCCACCGTAATCAATTTGATTTTCATCATTGTTTACATTTTGATTCGTAGGCACCACTTCAATACCTGCAGGATTTCCAGATATAGCAATTTTCTCCAGCGAAGGATTGCTCCTCAGATCAATATCTTCTTCGATAAAATCTTGGAAATCTTTTTTCTCGGAAGTTTTTAAAAATTTCCCGGATATTTTTTTGGATTCATCACTTTCTTTGGTTTTTTTTATCTCAACTCTTTTCCCAACTTCCCTAATCTTCACACCTGATTTTTTCTTTTTTATTTTTACTTTCTTACCCATTTATTAAAAAATGCGAACAAATATTTAAACTTATACAAAATTAAGTATAACTCGGCATTCCGTGTGCTTGCTTGTATACATCAAAGAGATTAAATGCGGTTTCCTTAGCCCTTTTTGCGGCCCTTTCCCTGAAGTATGTTTTTTCGATCCAGGTTTCCGGTTTGAGAATTTTTTTCTTTTCTGTGTTTTTAGTTTCCTTTTTACCCTCTTTTTTTTCCGACTCAGAATTTTTGTTGTAATATCCAAATAATGCTAGAAATGGATTTGACTCATCTTTCTTTTTCTTGCCTTCCTCCGAATTTTTTTCATCAAGAAAATAATCAATATCTGATTGTATCTGTTCCAAACTTTCGCTGGTAATTCCTTCCACAACTTTTAGCATGTCATTAATGTCATCTTTTTCCAGTTCCCTGTTAAATAATTCAATTTCGTCGCTGTTTAATGCATATGCCGTAAATTTTACCTCTGCTTTTCCGCCGAAAGAATAATGTGCCTGTCCTCCCTGCGAGATTCTTTGGGGAATTCCGCGAAATTTGAAATCAACGAGGACACATGCGTGGTAATCTCTGCTTGTTTTCAATTTTTCAAAATCTCTAGGAAATTCTCCGCTTACTGCCTCTGCTCTTACGTCTATTTTTGATTTTCCGAAAAGTGTCAGTTCCAGGATTAACGTATTGAATGTTTTTACGAGCGCTGGTTCTCTGTCATTTGATTTCATTTCAAGTTGCTGCGCCGCCTTGAGATAAGGTTTTGCCCATCGCGAGTATATCTTGAGTGAATTAACCTGACTTTTCAAATATGTTTTTTCAAGCTCGTATCTTTTTCTCAGCTCCCTCTCTGATTCCCTAACCCAAATGTTAAATTCGTGGACTCGCGGTTTCAGGATTCTTTTTACCCTTTCATTCAAATCCATTTTGTCTACATCTTTCTCATCTTTAGCGACGAGAAATGCATCAATAAGTGTTTGAAATCCTCCTTGTCCGAGAGCCATTGCTTTTATGCTTGAATTTTGTTTTTGTATGTCTACCCGGTCCATCCATATCTGCTTCAAAACCAGCCAGGCAGACTCCTTGTTCTCGGAATTAAGATCATCATAAGTTTTTAATCGAGTCCTGAATTCTTTCAAATCATAGATTATGTTTAATACACTCCTCAAAACAGTATTCACGTCGCCGAGAAGTTTTGATCCTTGCTGCTGCATTATCGACGCTCTTTGCCCCATCTCCCCGAAGTATCCTCCTCCGGGAGTTGCCGAGAAATTATCGACTATTTTCTCTGTTTCTATTCCAAGGTTGTTCATCAGGTCAATTGTAAAAAAATAAATGGGTTCAAGCGCTTCCGTTGGAGAGTCATAAATAAGTGAATGTTCTGCAAGTGGTTTTGGTTTTACTTCTCCGACAGGGATGTTTTCAACAGTTTTGTATTTTTTTAAGAGTTCTCCTCCATTTTCCGCGTGAAGCATGGGAGAAACCTTTCCTATAATCTGCTGTATCGAAGCCATACAAGTATAAAGAAAACGTTTTTAAAAATTCTTTGTTCAAAAAGTCATTGAGTTTTGTTCAGGACTTTTGGATGCTCAGTTATGTCAAGATTGCCGGTTTAGAAAGATGTACTTAAATCCCGGGATGAATGCAATCAAGAAAATTCAGAAATTCTTAAAAAGATCACAATCATTTATTTTTATGGCATTATTTTGGAAAAAGAAAGACAAGGAGATTGTTGACCTTACAGAAAGTGGAGATAATGAAGATCCTTATTCCGGCAGGAAGGCAGGTCTTTTTGACAACTTAAATGTTTCCGGCAATTCAAGAGAGACTGGTGAGGAAAGAAGAAAAAAACTTGCCAAAAGAATTGCAGATATTACCGACAAGCTTGATGGCTTGGGAAATCAAATTTATCTTCTTCAGCAACGGGTTGAAGTTCTTGAAAGAAAACTCAATGTCAACAAAGATTTGAGCGATTAAGTACAATAATCTTTTTAAGGTCCCAAAATCTTTTTCAGCGATGTTCATTGATTCTCACGTTCATCTAAGAGATTTTAATCAGCGGTACAAGGAAACAATTAAGCATGGTTTATCGGTTGCGAGAGATTCCGGTGTCGACGCTGTTTTTGACATACCTAATACAAATCCTCCAATAACTTCCAGAGATTTAGTTTTAGAAAGATTGAGAATTGCAAAAGATGCAAATGTCCCTGAAGTTTTTTATGGGTTATATCTGGGCTTAACAGGGAATACAGAACAAATAAAGCAATCTGTTGATATTTACAGGGAATTTTTTCCGCGTGTTGTTGGAATGAAACTTTATGCAGGACATTCTGTGGGTGATTTGGGAGTTGTAAGTGAAGAAAGTCAAAGAATTGTTTATGAAACTCTTGCAAAAGAAGGTTACGATGGATTTCTTGCAGTTCATTGTGAGGATGAGTCAAACATAAATAGAGAATGGTTTAATCCTGTTAATGCAATAAGTCATTGCCACGCGCAACCGGAAGAAGCAGAGATTTTTTCTGTCATTGATCAAATAAGTTTTTCGCGAGAATACAAATTTCCCGGGAAACTTCATGTCGCACATATTTCTTCACCGGGCGCTGTTGAATTAGTTTATCAGGCAAAACAAGAAGGAACCAACATTTCATCAGGAATTTGTCCGCATCATTTCATATACGATTGGAGACAGATGAAGGGTCATGAAGGGGTTTTGTGGAAAATGAATCCTCCATTAAGAAGTCCAGAATCAAAAGAAAAAATTTTCAATTTTTTAAGGGAAGGAAAAATTGATTGGATAGAAACAGACCATGCACCGCACACCTTGGATGAAAAAATAAAAAAGCCATGGATGTCTGGCATTCCTGGACTTGCATGGTGGCCTTTGTTTGATGAAATATTAAGGAAGAATGAGTTTTCCGACGCTGAGGTAATCAAATTAACACATTCAAATGTTGTCCAAAGATTTGGCATTGACATCCCTAAAACAAAAAAGAAAATATTTGACAGAAGGAAAGATTATCCATTTGATCCTTACGGACATTTCTCAGAAGATTTAAACTGGTGATAAAATGAAAACGCACACCCTCTCACGAATTGAAAGAATTTCTAGACCACTTATGCATTTACTTTTGCCCAAAAGTATTGTGAGGATACACTCTTCAGGAAGAATAAAATTTCTTGAGGCGCTGAAAGATGAAATCCCCTCTGAACATTATGTTCCTCCAAAAACTTTGGAGACTACTCTTTGGAATTTGAAATTCAGAACACCCATAGGAAATGCTGC
>DATETG010000026.1:0-12599 GCA_035283785.1 Candidatus Nanoarchaeia archaeon | reverse complement strand
GCAATTTAATTGCTTTGTCTAAATCCATTAATTAAAAAAGACAAAGATGTTTTTAAAATATGTTGTTATGCGGCTAATCCATACCTGCGTGAGGAAATCTCGGGGATAACCAGCCAAAAAAGAGTGTTTAAATCTTCAATTAATTTTTGTTTTTCTCCTGGAGAATCTTTCTTGAAAGTTTCAAGATTTTTTGCAAAAAGCCAAGAGTGCAATCTTACATCTTCGGTTGTTTTTCCTCTCAGATTTTCTGGGAAATCATTAGAGGGCCAATAGAATCTCTCCAACACATTTTCTGTTGATTGATTACGGCAATAAGTATCTAAATTATAGTCTTTTGAAAGGTTATAGAACATTTCTGACAATTCCTTTACTTCTTGAGAATATTTCGGTTCAATACTTTCTCTTTTTGTATCCTGAATAATGGCCAACTTGGAGATAATTATTGTTCCTGTAAGTCCGGGAGTCCTTGCATCAAATATTTTGTAGTAATTGTCACGTCCCATCTTTTTGGAAAAGCTCTTTTAGTTTTTAAGAATTGTTGTAGTTTATTATCTATTCATGGTTAATCATTACTGTTTTTTCAACAAGAGGATTTTTTTCCAACGCTCTTTCATTCTGTGAAGCTTCACGGATAAATTTTATTTCAGTAATGGGTTTTTTTATCTTATTCCTCTTTCTATATTTTTCTATGTAGACACATCCATTACCGCGCTCCCATTCTACGGCAATTGCAAGTTCCCACCAATTTCCCGAATAATCCCAAAAGTCGTATGCTACTCCCTGTGCGCCCTTTCGTACAATCTCTGTGAGAGAATCATAAGAGCCCATTTTGTGATCAACTACTGCTTCAACAATACATCTATATCCGGTGCCTCTTCCTTTTACTAATTCTCTCAAATTACTTCCTTCCATGATTTACTCCCTTACTCCTTGATTTATAATTTATAATCTTTTGTTCAAAAGAAATTTCTCCGCCGCCGATAACTTTTTTACCTTCATACAAAACAAGCGCCTGACCTTCACTTAAGCCGGCTGTTGGTTTGTCAAAGACCACGAAAAATTTCTTCTTCTTTTTATCATAAGCAACAGTACATTTCAGAAGTTTTCCCAAATGACGAATTCGTGCTAGAATCTTTTTCTTTTTATTTATGGGGGAGTTTATCCAGTGAGGATTTTTAAGAAAAATGTCTTTTCTATAGAGAATTTTGTGTCCTTCCGGAGCCACGATGATTGTGTTTTTTTTCGCATCTTTTTCTGCAATGTACCATCTTTTTATTTTCCCATTTTTTTGAATGTCTTTGGAAAAATTAATTCCATTTCTTGGACCGGGTCGCTGCCCGATCGTGTAGTAATAAATTCCGTCGTGTTCTCCCATGATTTTTCCTTCGGGATTGAGGATTTTTCCATTTTTAGGCTTCAACTTTTTCTTCAAAAATCTTTTCATGTCAACTTTTCCCACAAAACATATTCCCACTGTTGATTTTTTATCGAAGTTTGGAAAATTGTTCTTTAGAGCAATTTCTCTTATCTGCGATTTTTTATAATCTCCAACAGGAAAGATCAAATGTTTAAGCTCCGACTGTTTTAAGCGATAGAGAAAATAGCTTTGGTCTTTTGACTCATCTTTAGCGCGAAGAAGTTCAAATTTACCCTTGACATTTTTTATTCGCGCATAATGACCTGTTGCAACAAAATCGCAACCGAGAGTTTTTGCAGCTTCTATCAGCAAGGGAAATTTTACTTTTTGATTGCAGTCAATATCCGGATTGGGGGTTTTGCCTGCATGATAATCAATGAACATTTTTTCTATAACTTTTTTCCGATATTGTTTTTCAAAGTCAAGAGTTATTAGGGGAATTTTGAGAATGCTTGCAATGAGAATTGCATACTCTCTTTCTTTTTTCCAGTTGCACTCCCTGGAATTTTTCTTTTCCGAATAATTTTTCATAAAAGCCCCAATTACGTCATAACCTTGCTTTTTTAGAAGAAGTGCGGCTACGCTGGAATCAACGCCGCCGGACATTGCTACAAGAATCTTAAGGGGCTTTTTTTGCTTTAGGGATTTCATGAGATAGAAATAAAACGATTAGTTAAAAAAGTTTTAGTTATCAAAATCGAAAGTTTCTATATCCATTCTGTCAAATTCATACAAAACTCCTTTTTGAAGGTCGTATAAAGAATTTTGATAAGGATTATCGCTTTTTATTTTTAAGAGATTGTTTTTATGTAGATATACCAGGGCTCTATGCGGTTTTCCAGGATAGCATTGAAGTATCCACTTTTCTTTATCTTGAACATAATCATTTTGTAATCTCACCTTTCCCTTTGACACAAGATAGTCCAAGAGGATTTCTTCAAGAATGTAATTTACATTGTTTTCGTTAAATTTTTTACAGGCATATTGAATATCTAATTTTACATATTTCTGGAGAGTTCTATCTCTTTCGTATATCTCCTTAATTTTTTTAAAATGTTCTTGAAAGTTTGGACACTCTAATATTAACTGACTCCATGTCACAAAAGAGTATGCTGAACGAATCAGGTAAATATTCTTTTCTACTAATTTTTTATACCCTCTTTTATGTTCTTCAATCTGTCTCTGAAATTTATGCTTTAATTTTATTGCAGACTCATTTGAATTCATATAAAGTCCATCGCTGTAAACTATTAAGGCTCCAACATGTGGCAAAATTATCTTATTGAATAAAGGTGATTGTTGATCAAATAATTCTTTTGGAGACTGTTTTTTGTCTATTAAAGGCATTGAAATTCCATAGACACCAATCCCCGGATTTTTTGGGAATTTACTTATATCAAAGAATTGATTTATGCCCAGTTTCCTATTTTGTTTTTTCATAGCTACTAAATGAGTTTTGTATTTAAAAAACAAGCGTCCCGGGTAGGACTCGAACCTACGACCCCATGATTAACAGTCATGTGCTCTACCTGCTGAGCTACCGGGACTTATTCCGTCAAAAAGAATTGATACAGAAAACAAATGCTTTTTGTCTTTCTTTGTTTTCTGTCCAAAAAACTCTTAATGACAAAAAAAAGGAGAGTTTTTTGTATTTAAAAGTTATTCTTCTTCTTTCAACCCCAAATCTCCTTCCGGTTTAGGGTGGTGTTTTTCAAGGAATGCATAAACATTTGCCTGTTTTGAACCGTGGATTAAGGAGACTACTGCCACCTGGGCGTTTTCAATTTCTTCCGGAGAGCCTATTATGCCGACTTGATTGTCCTTTAATTCAAAATGGCATTTTGTCAAATCGCTCAATGTCTTTAGTGTCTTGCCGTTTTTTCCGATAATTCTCGCCCGCACGCTTCTCAAATCACTGCGTTTGGTATGGTCTTTTATATTTATCACTTCAAACATCAAATCTTCATTACTAATTTCTAACGCAACGCTGAACGGAAAACCAAATTCAAGCGCATCGAAGACCTTCTCGGTCACATACTCATTTTCTGGATTTCCGGAAAAAAAAACTTCTTTTCCCCGATGAGAGATTTTTATTCCCAGTTCCTTTTCAAGGCGCCTTTTATTCTTTAGGATTCTTGGAAATTTTTCTGAGATGATTTTTTTCATTCTAAAATTCATTACTTTCAGACTCAAGATATTTGTTTTTCTTAAGCCATTCAACTTGATTTGAATTGTACTTGAAAACAACATCTCCCTTGCTGTTGTCTAGTTCCCACGGTTCTATTATTACTATATCATTTGGGCGAAGCCACAATTTTCTTTTCAACCTTCCGGGAACGCGACAATTGCGGGATTTTCCGTCTAAACAAGCCACCATCATTTTGTTTCCTCCAAGGCGTGATTCGATAACTCCTATTACTTCTCGACCTCTTGGCAGTTTAACACGCGTTATCTGACCTTCACTATTTTCAGAATTTCCTGATTTTCTATTTGCCATCTTTTTCCTTGTTCAGTTTAATTTATAAAATTTGGTATTTGCCTTTGCCAATTAAACTGATTATTTTGTTTACAATCTCTTTAACTTCTTGATCTTTTCGTATGGATATTTTTATTTCACCATATCTCTCATAAATAGGTCGTCTTTCATTAAACAGATTCTTAAACCCTTTATTTTTTAGCCCAACAATTCCTCTTTTATCCAGGTCTTTTATTTTCTTTATTATTTCTTTCAGATCTGATTTTAAATAAATTATCACAGAGATTTTACTCAGAAATTTCATGGCCTTTTTAGAATAAACAATGCTTCCTCCTGGAGAGATTATTGTTTTATTTATTCCTTTTAGATTCAAGATTGTTTTCTCCTCAATTTCCAAAAACTTCTTGTCTCCTAGACTGTTTATTATCTTTTGAAGTTTTAATCCTGTTTCTTTCTCGATTATTCTATCAGTGTCAACAAATTTGTAATTTAATTTTTTCGCAAGCCCCTCGCCTATGCGACTTTTTCCAACTCCGGACATTCCAATCAAAGTTATGTTCATCTATATTTATCCTCACGAATATTTATAAAATTAATTTTGGTTTGCCAGAGTTTTGTGAGGTTCATTTTCATAATTGTTTTAAACTTTAAGGTACGCCTTTTTTAATGGGTTATTCAATTCACCTCGAAATTCCTGAAAATTTGTTTTATTATCAACCAATCGCGAGAGGATTGGGTGTTGATGGTGCAAAATCCCTGCTTGAAAAAATGGCACTGGATTATAACAAAGAGGAAACATTTGGAGATATTTGTCTCACGGGAGAAAAATTTGGAGTTTTAGCTGAATATCAAATGACATTAAAGAATAAAAAAGAAATTCATTTTGAAGAGTTAAAGTAACCCTTTGCCTTGTCCCAGACACTCTCAAAATATTTTCTGTAATTTTCGGCTACTTCTTTCGATGAGATTAATATTGCTGTCGGTTCTTCAGACCATATTGTAATCAAAATCATATTATTTGAAATATCAATATTTCCGGGTATTGGGAAATTTACAATCTTGAATTTTATAAACGGAGGTTGTTTGTTTAATGATGACCTATATTCTTTTGTAACTACACTCTTCCATTTATGTCCAAATTCTCTGAAAATGGAGAACATTCTGAAATAAAAATCATCAATAACTTCTCGATACTTCTCATTGTAAACATAAAAAAAATAAATTTCCTCTTTTCTTGGAGTGTTTTTCAGGAAGATTTCATAGGCAGATTGCAAACCCTTTAACCCCTTGAACATTTCCACTTCATCATTTTTTCCGTATGACTTTTCAAGCAAGATTAGTTCAGGCATTATTTTTTCCAATTTTTCCTTTTTCGTTTTCAAATCCTCTTCTTGTTTTTTTATTGTGTCTTTTAGTCTATTTGGACTTATTGCTTGGTAGAATCTGGTTTTTTCCTTTTTCGTTATTGTTATCACTCCTTTTTTTGCCAATCTGTCCAAGACATTGTAAATTTTTGAATATGAAACTTTTGATTTTGAGGAAATTGGTCCAACTGTTGACGGTCCTAATTTTAGTAAGGAAATGTAAACTCGTGCCTCTCCAGATGTCAAGCCAATTGATTCAAGTTCTTTTTCCATACCATTACTTGAATTGAGAGTTTTTAATTTTTTCCAATATTATACCCCTAAGGGGGAGATATATCTTAAATAGTCAAAATTTTTGGTATTTTCAAGTAAATGACTATTAAAAAATAAAGAAAAATGAAAACAAAAAAATATGTATCGAAAGGAACTTTATCCGGAATGATAGGTCCTGTTGAAAAAGCATATGCATATGGCGGAGCGATAGCTGGAGCATTGGCTCCGATTGTTGCCTTGAGGTACACTCTATTTAATATGGGGGCAGGAGATTTGAAATCAGAATTATACTCTTGGGGCGCTTCAGTACTGTTTAATTCCATTCCTTTTGTAGGACTTCCAACTTTTGTTCATGGGGGCACATGGGGGTTAGCGATAGGAATAAAGCTAGCGGAAAACAGAATTCATAAAAATTTTGACAAGAATAATCTTGAAGGAAAACTGGAAAATGAAAACACAAACTGAAAAAACAAGCGAAGAAGAATTGATAAGACATATTGAACATCATGAAAAAGATACTTTGGTTAGAAAGATACTGACAAAAGAGACTTCTTTTAGAAGAAGAGTGGAAGAGTTTTATGGTTTGTCAAGCAGAGAAAAGATAGGATTAGGCAGAATACCTATTATGTATACGGTGTATAAATGTGAAGAGGAGGATTCTAATAAAATAGGGGGATTACCTGCCGATTTATTTGAAATTGTTAAACCATTCACAGAGAAAAAAATTGACGCCGATAAATTAAAATATGAGGATGTTAGGTTAGATTTTAATAGGTGGGTCACCTCACCAAAAAGAAGATATACAAGAAATACATGTGGGTTGATATCTCTTGCAGGAATTTTGGCTACAACCTTAGGGGTTGTTGCCGGTTTAGATTATTTTTTAGAAAGTAGCAATTCTAATTTACAAGATGGTTTATTTTACAGTTTAGGTGCTATTGGATTAATGACCGTAATACCTTCGTACTACTTCGCATTTTTCAGCGAACTTAAACCAAAAGGTACAAATTATGAGCTTAGAGAGTATCACAAATTGATTGATGCTTCTGAAGAAGCAGACAATTTTATAAACAAAGTTTACAAGGATTTTTTTGTTGAAAAAACTCTAAATCAAAACTAAAGCAAACGGAATTCCCCGGATTTTTCCAACTTCATCGTCCGAGATTATTCCTGCTTTTATTGCCACTCTTACGGAATTTTCTCCTATGATGTTGAATGTCGCGTCGTCAAGAGACATTTTTTGCATTATCTCTATTGTTTCAACCTCTGTTTTTTCCTCCCCATTAAAAAAATTTTCTTTCACATACAACTGAAAGTCGCCTTCCTCGAAAGTTTTTCCCAACAATTCACTGTCACAAACAGCCACGACGTCCCTGTAGGTTCGTATTATGTTTACAAGCACCATTATAAAGACAACCAAGGTTTTCTTTATCAAACTTTCCTTTTAGAAAGTTATTTTTGGAACTGCTTAGCTTGATCTGCTGACAGGATTTTAGCCATGTTTGTTCCGCATTTTGTACACTTTCCCTTTGCCATGAAAGTTCCTCTTTTGGTTTTTTCCAATTTGAAATCTTTCATTTCTCTATTTTCCTTACACCTCATACATCTTCCTTCTAAAGCCATTTTACCTCCATGGTTTATTTATACCATTAAAATGATACTCTTTTTAAGGTTTTTTGTAGTAGAACTTTGTTCAAAAGTTATGATATGTATCTGCCTATTAACAATTTTTTTTGTTAAATTTGTGCTTACTTCGTTCGCAAATTAATTTACCATTGATGAAAAATCTTGATCACATTAAAGATTAACTTCAATTAAATGTCGGATTCAATATTAATTTATTGTTTAAATCCGAGCGACTTCGGGCAAGGCGTTTTTTTAGGTAGAAATCAATCATTAAACGAATTCTGTAGGAGGTTTGTAAAAACTATTTATCGATCAAAATCAAATTTTTCCTCTAACCGGATGTTTTGCTCCACACGCGAGGCAGTGCATTATTTCCAAGCGATCTTGTTTTATTATTTCCGTGTCGGGTTTTTTGCATTCCCTGCATAGCACGAATTCCTTCACGTAATCTTCCACTTTTTGATTTATCTTTGCGCTTGGAATTTTATTGTTCAAAATTAGACGATCTTTGTCCATGTAACCCGAAGTGGCCAACTCTTTCAACAGGAATTTTTGGAAATGCTCGATTTTTCTTCGAAGATGATTTGCAATATGCATCGGGTTTGTGAGTATTGTTTTCTTTCCCTCAAAATATCCTTCTATTTTTGGAATCTCAAACCTCTCTGTATCTTTGACTGAAACATTCTTCACTTTCTTGTATGCTTCATCCAGGAGATTTTCGTAGTTTTCCATAATTTTAAATAATCGGCAGGTTTTTAAGTTTTGGGTTTTGTTCGGAAAAATAAAAGATAATTTTTGACTTTTGAAAACTTTATAAATCTCGGGCAACTTATTTGATTATGAATCTAAAAGGAATCGTTATAGGCATTGCAATTTTTATACTGACAACTTTCGTAGCTGTTTACGGAATAAGTGTTATTTTCCCACAGCCAGAGTACAATGATTTTTGTTCTGAATTAAAGACAGCAGAGTACATCGACAATCCGGACAGATGTGTGGAAGTTGAGGGATATTGGGTTGTTGATAATTATCCGCGAGAAGTTGGTGGAAAAAATATTGAAGGATATTGTGACAGAGAATATTATTGCAGGCAGGATTATGATAATGCATTGGAAGAAAACAGCAAGAAAAGATTTCTGACTTCAATCCCTGTGGGCATAGCAATAATTGTTCTTGGAGGAGTTATATTCAAACTTGAATCTGTCGGAGTTGGATTGATGGCAGGAGGAGCAGGAACATTTGTCTGGGGCGCAGGAGGATTTTGGGGTTATGCCAGTGACTTGTGGAGATTCCTGATTTCGTTGATGGGACTTGTCGTTCTAATCGCATTTGCATACTGGTTTGAATCGAAAACCAAGAAAGGATTTTTCAAGAAATTTTTTGGGAAGAAATGATTTGTGAGAATGAAGAAAAAATTTGATAAACTGAGATACCGGTTGGACCCTAATGAACATATTCATAAAACACTTATCTACCTTGGGTTAAGTATTGCTATTAATCGCCTAAATTAACACCCAACATTTCATAATAATCTCCAAACTTTTCTTTTACTATCCTCAAATATCTTTTTGCATTCTCAACATACTTTTTGTTTCCAGATATCTCTGCAAACTTCATAATCTCTTCAGGGTCAATAAATGGTTCATAAAGTGCATGTCCGTTTTCCATGCAATTTCCAATCAAACAAGACAATATCAATTCGTGATCAAAGCCATATTCTGTTCCATGTCTTTCCTTGTGCAGTTTTGATGTCGGACAGTTCACGCAACCTCTTAATTCTATGAATCTTGGGATTTCTTTTTCTGCCATTTCATTTAGAATTTTATCAGAGTTATCAAAGAAATCAAAAACAATCATGTTTGCTTCATCTCTCGACTCAGAAACTATCGCTACAACTTTTTGCTGATAAAATAATCTATGCACAATATCATCCGAGAAAGTTTTTGTGCGATTATCATACACGTGATTAACTTTCATTTCAATTTGAGAGGGGCGTTTTAATGGCTTTGGTTCTAACTTATTTGCAATTTCTAAAAAAGCTTCTTCAATCCTTCTATAAACTTCAGCCTGTTCTCCAGTATTGACTTTAAGTGAATATTCTTTTCCCATTTCATCCAAGCCACCGGATTTTTCCCGGGCGCGGCTCAAAGACAACTCCCTCCTCGAGGAGTTTTTGCACTTCGTTCATTACAATTTCACCAGGATGATTTATTGTCTTTTTCAAGAACTCTATTTCTATTCCCCCCTGGCTCTCTGCATTTTTGATTGTTTCCTGAACAATTTCTTTTATATTGACACTTATTCTGTTTTCCAGTTGTTCTGGCATTGCACCTCGATTTTGCATTTCATTTCCTGAACCGCGATAAGAGTTCATTGCAGGATAATCTTTCCTTTCCTTTTCAAGTTCCAGCTTTCTTACAATCAAATATTTTGGAGATTGCTCCTTTACTATTTCCGGAGAAATGTAAATTTCATTGTTGAAATGTCTTAGCGTTCCTATTATGATAAGCGTTTCTCCGTGTGTTACATCTTTTAATTTTTCAGCTTCTTCACCAAAAGCCCTTACTTTAATCTGGCCTGAACCGTCATCCAAGGTCAGAAAAGTGTATTTTTTCTCGCCGCTGCTGTCAAATTTTTCAACGACGCTTCCGACAATGTTTACACGAACAATCTTTTTTCCGTAGAAATCAAAATAAGAAAGCCGTTCATTTTCTATTACGGGCTTGCCTCTGGAAAAATCTTCAATTCTCAATTTGAATGCGATATTCCTTTTGAATTGTTCTTGTTCGTTAGGCATTTTTTGTTTTTACTTTTTTTGGGTTTTTTATTTTAATTTTTTTGCTTGTTGACACACTCTCAAATTTATTCAAAGTGTCAGATTTAACGCAGGTTTTTTGTATTTTTGTTCTTTTGACATTTTAAACTCTTTGAAAATAGCCGCTGCGCGGTTCATAGATTATGCTGTTCTTGATTAACTCAGTTATTGCATCTCCAATTTCATCTTTCGTAAGTTTCCCTTCAGCTTCCTTTTCAATTTCTTCGCGAGGGATAAGTTTTCCCATGCGCTCCTCTAGCTCAGTTATCATTTTTCTTACTAAGAATACTTTGTTCCTTTTCGACGAGGTTATTCCCGATATTTTGTCTATGTCGAAGGTGTTTGACTCATAATCATAGCCGACTTCAGTAAGATAAACCTTTATCAATTCTATTGCGATTTTCGCGTCGTGTTTTGTCACCTTGTTATCCAGCCTCATCTTTGCAGAAGCTTCGCTCATACGAATCAACGCTTCCAACTGACGGGCAGATATTGGTATTGGAGGCATTCCTCCTGAAAGGCTATCATGAGATACCTGCCTGTTTCTCAAATCAACGTAGAATTTTTCAATTTCTTCAATTGCTTCTTCTGTAAGCACAGGTTTGAATTTTTGCTTTGCATATGCGATGTATTTTCTGAACAAATCTCTCGAAACAATCATCTCCCTTCCCCCCCTCTTATGCTCTTCCAGAACATGTCTCGCAATTTTTGTGTCCTTTTCCTTGTTTGGAATATCTCTTAGTGTGAATATTACATCAAATCTGTTAATCAGCGTCGGAGGAAGATCAATTTGTTTTGGTATTGATTGCGTCGGATCAAAGCGCCCGAATTTTGGATTTGCAGCGGCAAGTACAGATGTTTCTGCTCTTAACGTTGCCTGAACACTTGCCTTTGAAATAGTAATTGTCTGTTGTTCCATCGCTTCGTGCATCGAGCTTCTTTCATTTGCATCCATTTTTTCCAATTCGTCTATGCAGACAAGTCCGTTGTTTTGGAGGACCATCGCTCCAGCTTCAAGAGACCAACCTCGAAGATATTCATCGCGCACGACTGTTGCAGTGAGTCCTGCGCCTGATGCTGATTTACCGACGACGTAACGTCCTTTTGGAGATATTTCCGCCATAAATGTAAGAGTGACTGACTTTGCAACTCCAGGATCTCCAATGAGGAGGATGTGGATGTCTCCCCTTTTTTTTTGTCCATCTGCTTTTATTTTTTTTACGCCACCGAATAATTGAAGGACAAGGGATTTTTTTATTTCTTCGTAACCCCATACTCCGGGTGTTATGCTGCCCGCTAATTTTTCAACCAAATATGGGTCCTTTGAGAGTTCCAAAATTTCCTTTTCATCTTCTTCACTTATATTTAATTCTTCAAACGTTTCTTCCAAAGGGATTATGTTGTTTATTTCTATTGCCAGTTCAAATCTTGTTGAAAGTCCTCCCGTGTTTAAGGGAACAGGAACTTCTTTTAATACCCCTATTGTTCTTATTCTGCTTCCAGGAGTTGTTTTTTCTTCCATCTTAGGTTCAACCAAATCCTCCTTGACAAAAACATTTATCCTCTTCGGCTGTTCTCCTCCGACAAGGGATTCTGGAGATTCTTCTATTACCAATCTTTGAGTGTCCACGAGATATTTTTGGATTAGCCTGAATCCGCCTTTCCTTCCGCAACTGCATCTTTGTGGCTCGTGAAATTTTTTGTCCACTTGCAAAACCGGAATTTTTGTCGAGCATGAGGGGCATTCGAATTCCGCCTTTACGACTTGCGGGCGAACATCGCTTGCCTGTCTGATTATCCCCTCAACAACTATTAATTCATTGAGGTGCTTTGCTCTTATATCTCTTATTTTTAATTTTAAACTATCTGGGAGATTGAACAATCTGATTATTGCATTGCGTATCAGCCCCAATTCTTCAACTGCTACCCCCATGCCTGCAAGAGTTTCTTCCGGGTTGGAGATTATCTCATCTGAGAGAACACTTGAGAATTCAGAGAGTTTCATAAAATCAACATAAACAACGTTTTTTCCGGCGCGTATCGAGTCGCCAATTTCCCTTTTATAACTATCAAAAAAGTTTTTAGCCTCTATAAGCAAGTCTTCTTTTAGTTTCACCTCAGCCATAATTCATTGAAAAAAGAACTTGTTTTTATAGTTTGTTGTTAAGAAATACAATTGTTGAGTTACAATTTCCAACCTCCGCATTAACATTATTGTTGGGAGATTGAATCTTTAAAACCATCTCACAATGACTAATCCATTATTTCCACTTACTCCTGCCGGGACACAATCTCCTGGTGCCATCCCGCCATATCCTGCATTTCCGATATAATCAGGGTCCTCTGTCTTTGGAGGTATTCTGCCGTTTCCTGATAGCGTTGTGCCTCCTGAAGGTATGAATGATGAACCACCTCCGCCGCCTGAACCTGCATGACTACCATCATATCCCCCACCTCCTCCACCTCCACCATAGTATCCAGAACCCCCTGTTCCAACTCCACTATGGCCAGTTAAGTCTCTTGCACCACCTTTTAGATATTTTCCATTAGTATCTCCTGATAATCCTGTCCCTGTTCCTCCGGAAGTCTGAGTTCCTCCTCCTCCTCCTGCAGCCCAAGGTCCCGCAC
>DATETG010000025.1:0-10759 GCA_035283785.1 Candidatus Nanoarchaeia archaeon | reverse complement strand
TCTTTCGTAGTCGTTCTTGTATTGTTTTTGGAGCGCCTTTCCTGGAACAATTATCGATGATTTTCCCAGTTTGCTTGCAATATTGAGGGCTATTGCGCTTTTTCCAGTGCCACACATTCCGCGAATAAATATTACTTTTTCCCCGCTTTTTATAGATGACAAAACTTCGTTTACAATGTCCTCTTGCGTTTTTCCGTTGCTGAATTTCAACGGCTTCAGAAATTTTTCATCCGAATAGAGATTCCACATTTTAAAGAAACAGTCTAATATCGTTATAAGTTTTTGTATTATTCCAATGTTTCGCTAAATTTAAATCATTCTGTTAATCTTTCTATGTAAAATCAAGTAGAAAAAACCAACCAAAGGAACAAAATAAATTCCAGAACCAAGAGTTACAGAAGATATCTCAAACCCAAAAATTGATGTTGCATACTGGCTGTTCAGAGTATTATAAATCAACAATCCGACAAAAAGATAGGCAAAACTAAGGAATGAAGCATATCTAGAATATCTATTGTATATTGCGCCAATTCCATTTAGAAAGTAAAATAATAAAATTATTAAGAATATTCCTGTTAAAGTTAATTGCAAATATCCTGATGTTGAACTTAAATCTGCTTGTGATGTGAAGATACCTTTGATTAAATTAACCATTACCGTACTTTTATTTGAAAAAGATTCTCCGAATAAACTAGTCCCAAATAAAGGGAACAAAAAGGCGGACAATATCAATAAAGAAAATGCGACTAATGCACTAATATTCTTTCTAATTTTTCTTCGCATTTAATTCATAGTTAAATTAATTATTTAATTGTTTTCTTTTTGAACTCTTTAAGCCTGTGGAGGGATTCGCACCCCCGACTTCTTGCTTACGAAGCAAGCGCTCTGCTAACTGAGCTACACAGGCATTTTTTATGTGTAGCGAACCAAGCGATTTAAACTTATTCAGTTTTTCTACCATCGTAGTTTCTTTTGCAAAAGAAACCCGTGAGCTACACAGGTATTTCCCGTAATTTATTTGTAATTAGAATTAGTTATAAAATTAACTGGTCACTTAGGGATTAATTTTCCATCATCAGTTATGTCTACATAACCTCGATTTTCCATTTCTCTCGCTAATTCTGAAGAATATTTTCCTATGCTATCTTCATCCATCACGAATTTATTAACATCTCTTTCCCAGTCGACCTTATATTTTTCGCCAAATTTTATAACTTCACAAAAAGAACTGCCGCAAAATCTTCCTTCGGCACGATACTCTCCTCTCCAAAGATCCCTTTCTTTCCGAAACTTGTAAGAAAAGGGATTCTTATTTCTCTCAAGATATATTTTTGTAAAATTCATTTCTTTAGAATCAAAATTTAAAGTTCCGTTTACTGATGATGACCCATAAAAGTCTTCCATCATACCTTCCAGACTTTTATCTCCTTCTTGGTATTCAAAAGATCCTTCAAAGAGAATATTCTTTCTCCATGGCTGGATAATAACTCCTTTTATTTTATGTGTTCCCAAAAGAGAATTTTTTGTTATTGTCATTTTAAGAAATCAAAATTTATGCTTAAAAATTTTTGTGTAATAAAGTCCTCACTATCACTATGCGCGAGGTTCGTCTGCTAAAACAATAAATTAACCGAATAATGCAGACAAACCTTCTGCCGCAGCTTCTCTTTTCTCTTCCTTTGGTTTTTCTTCCTTTTTCTCAGAAGTTCCGGCCGTAGTTCCCACAACAGGCGCAGCCGCAATCAGGGAAGCGCTTTCAAGTTCTTTCTCTATGTCGATTCCTTTAAGGCTTGCAACAAGTGACTTGATTTTTCCATCATCCACCGAAATTCCCGTCGAAGAAACAACCTTTCTTAAGTTCTCTTCATTGATTTCTTTTCCGTTTTTGTGCAGCAAAAGTGCCGCGTATATGTATTCCATTTTATTTAACCTCCTCGGAATTTTGTTGAATTGAATCATTAACTTCTCCAGATTTGTCTTTTTCTCCCGAGATGTTCTTCAATGCCTTCTCGTTTCTTGCCGCCTTGACAATGAGGAGTTTGATTGTATCTTGAGAGATGTAATTTAGTCTCTCCACCGCAAGTGCAAGTGATTTTGAAAATGCGTTTTTCATTTCATTTAGCATCTCTTCTTTGTTTATTTTTATCTCAACATACAACTTTCTTTCTTTCGTGTCATATGCACTGAGAGGAACAAATCCTACTGAGAATGGTTTTATATCAAGCTTGTTCATTATGCTTGCCGCAGCCTCGGAGATTGTTTGTCCTTTTTTAACAATGACTTTTGATTCTTTAATTCCTATTTTTCCCTTGTCTATTTGAATCTTGATTCCCAAAGCACCTAATTCAGATATTGCTGGTCCGGGAACCAAGTCAGTCATTCCCTCCTGTACCTCAATGTCTTCCGGCGCTTCCTGCCCTGCCTTTGCAGACGATGGGCTTTTCTTTTCTATGAGTTCTGCAGCGAGTTCAAATGAATCAATATCCGAGAAGAGAAATGCAACATCTTCTTTCACATAATTTTTTATTTTTTTCAGATTTTCGTCCTTTGAATTTTCTATTGCTCTTATTACCAGATTCTTTTTTAGAACTTTTACAATCGCCTTTTCCCTGAGATTCTTGCCTATTTCCTGAAACTGGGACGCAGGAAGATTCTTTATGGAAGCAATTAGGATAGTTCTTTTTTTGTTCAACAAGTCTGAGATTTCCTTGACAATGTCAATTTTTCTCTTAGATACTTCTCTTTCAATCTGTTCAGTTTTTTCCATCATTCTCGCTTATCTTAACAGGTTTAGTCATGGTGAATTTCAATTCTACATTTTTTATGTTTTCTTTTCCTTTTGAGAGTGCGTTAAGAACAGCGTTGTACACAGACATAATATTTTCGGCCAACTGCTCATCTTTCATGCTTTGTTTTCCGATGGCAATTTTTATGCTTGCTTCCTTGGTTCTTATCCTTACATTCTCGTTGATTTTTTTCTTAAGTTCATTAATCTCCTTATCATTTGGATTCATCAAGATCCCCATTTGAGGAGAAGGCATTTTACCCGCAGGGCCGAGGACTCTTCCGAATGTGGTTGCAACACTTGCCATCAAACTTCCCTGGGAGATAAAAAAATCAAATTTCTTAACTAACTTTTTCAGTTCTTTCTTGTCAGAGTATCTCTTAAATTCTTCTTTTGTTATTGTGTCTACGGAATTGTTTCTAACTTCCAAAAATGCGCATATTTTCTTTTCTTTTATTTTGTTGGGAACAGAAGCAAAAAAATTCAAGGAATTCTTTTTTACGTCGAATTTTTTCAGATTTATGATTAAGTCCAATGTCTGGTCAAATTTTCTTTCCTTGCCGTTTCTTAATTCAGTAAGTGCTTTCTTGATGATTTCTTCATTCATTTTTCCTCCTACATTATGCGTCGCAATCCAGAATCTTTGATGAGATTGCTGACGATGTAGTTCTTCGGATTATAGGGCATAATAAAATGAATTTATAAACTTTTTCAATGACTGTGAGGACAACAATTCTTAAAAACCACCGTACTTTTTACAAAAAATGGAGTTGGTTGTTTTGCTTTCAACAGGGAAGGGAACATGGGCCCAGGTTTCTGGACTGATAAAGTACGGAGAATGGGATAACATAATAATTCTCGGAAACGAATTCGCAAAACAGTTTACGGCAGATAAAAAATTCGAATTTATAAAAATTGACCTTGGCGGAAAGATCAAGTCACTTAAAGAGGAGTTCATGAAAAAACTCAAGGGGAAAATAAAAGACACTGAAGTTGCATTGTCCATTGCAAGTGGCGACGGGAAAGAACATATGGCACTTATATCTGCTTTGTTGGGTTTGCCTGTCGGGATAAGATTCGTAGCGTTGACGAAAGAAGGCGTAATAAATTTATAATAAATTAATAAAAAAATAAAAATAAAGTAAGGGATAACTATCTCTTTTTCTTCTTTGTTGCTTTTTTCCTTGTTGCTTTCTTAGATTTCTTTGCAGCTTTTTTCTTTGCCATTTTGCACCTCTTTTTATTTCTCATACATCGTAATCTAAGTTTAAATATTTTTCTGAAAAAAATTTAGAAAAAAGATTTTACCCAAAAGAACATCAGGACAAAAATCAAAAATAAAATCAAATAAGTGAAAAATGCGAAAGACTTTCTTGCAATGTTTTCATTTTTTGTCAATCCTGCAACAGTTAGATAAAAAAATCTTCCGCCGTCAAAAATACCGACGGGAAGCATGTTCACAAGCGCCACACTTAGGCTTATTAAAATCAACCACCAAAGTAGGTTGTAAATGAACAATGCGGCATCAAAATTTGGTTCGTAGTAAATATTTTTCTCTTTGAAATTTAATTTTGAATAAATTTTTCCTATGTTCCCCTGAGGTTCGGAATCAACAAAGCCAATTCCCAGCCATGCAGTGCCCTTATTGGAAGGATTTTCTCCGAGGGTTATTTCAGTCTCGATTTCTTTTCCTCCGGATGTTAATGACCTTATCAGAATTTTATCTCCCGGAGAGCGGCTCGAAATGTCATTCTGGAGTTCTTTTAAACTTCTCGTCTTTTCACCGTCGATTTCAAGTATGACATTTCCAATGCCTGAGTTTATGGCTGGCGCGTCATAGTACAAAATTAAAATTCCCTTGTTGTTTTCCTGATTTTCCAAAAATTCTCTTGAAGAAACATAATTTCCATTGTCGGTTTTTATCTTGTTTAACTCTTCTTCATTTGTTAACTCTAGGATTCTTTCATAAGTGGAATTTTCTACCGTCTTCTCATTTACTTGGTTTATTGCAGAAACTCCGACGAGAGAGTAGGCATATGTGTCAAAAGACACTCCTGAAGGAGCAAAAGATAAGGCAAAGAAAATCCATAAAACTCCAAAGAATAATACTGCCGTTATAAGATTGGCAAAAGTCCCGGCGGAGAGAACAGCCATCTGTTCAAACTTTTTCGTCCTATTCATGCTTTTTTCGTCCTGTTCTACAAACGCCGCAGGAAATATCGGGAAAAACCACGGAAAAAATGCAAATCCGGTAGATTTTATTTTTATGTTGTACCTCCTCATAAAAATTCCATGAGAGAACTCGTGACTTATTGCTACTACAGCGATTATTATCACCCAAAACGTGAAGTAAAACGGTGGAAAAAATGGAACGTCTATGATTTTATCTATGTAAGGAACAAGAG
The DNA here is from genome assembly GCA_035283785.1 of Candidatus Nanoarchaeia archaeon. GTDB lineage: Archaea > Nanobdellota > Nanobdellia > Pacearchaeales > GW2011-AR1 > DATETG01. The sequence continues at coordinate 5,569 of DATETG010000025.1, read as the reverse complement.
GTATTATCGGCGGAGCTTTTATTGCCCGAACTATTTCTGGAGAAGAAGCATATATGTAAACTATTCTTCCGACCAAATAAATAACCGCCAGCATCAAAACATAACCTGTAAATATTGAGATGTAACTAAAAAAATACAGGCTTTTTGAAAACCTTTTCCCGACGAAATTCATGAATTTTATCCCCCAACTCGCCCTGTAAAGGATGAGAAGTCCGTCTCTCTTGATGTTTTCTCTTTTTACATAAAGAAACGAAAATAGAAAAACCAAAAATGTTGCCAGGAATATCAAATCGTAAACGATAAAATTCATCTTACTTTTTTCTTAATGTTCTGAAGGAATTTTTTTTGCATTTTCTGCATTTTACCTTTCCTTCCAGAATCTTTATCGGATTTGCCTTTATTTTTGTGTGACATTTCTTGCAAACAAAGACATTCTTGAATAATCTTGCAGTTGCCTCAGGTATTTTTGCCATTTTTACAACTTCCTCCTTACTATTAATTCTCCTTCGATATTCCAGTATTCTATAGTTGAATTTTCTTCTAGCTGTTCTTTTATTTCCGGTGAGCAGGGAATTTCCAAGGTCTCGAAATTTTCCAAGTCCATTGCGCTAACCGTATTTCCTCCGCTGATTGATAGAATCTGCGCCTTTCTTTTTTCAACAAGAGGAACTTCTATTTTCTCATGTCCGGGAACTACGAAAACTTTTTTTTGTTCGTTTATTATTCCCATAGCTTCAATTCTGGCTTTTGAATGTCCATGCTTTCCAGTCTTGCTGATGTCAATACTTCTCACAGTGTAAGACGAACCATCTATTATTATGTTTGTTCCGACTCTTACGTCGGTGGCGTTGATTATTTTTAGGACCATGTAATGAACAGAAGAAATATGTTTATAAAAGTTTTTAATCCACAAAAAGGAAAGTTTGATAAAGTGTTTTTTTTATTATTTTTCATGTTAAAGGAAAAAGATTTCATTGAAATAGAATTCACAGGAAGGACAAAAGAAGGGGAGATTTTTGATTCAAATATAAAAGAAGATTTGGAAAAAGCGAATTTGAATTTTGAGCCAAAACCGTTTGCCTTTTGTCTTGGACAGGGGATGTTTCTGAAAGGAGTAGAAGATTTCCTTATCGGAAAATCCGACAAAGTTGAAAATTATGAAATCTCCCTCTCTTCTGATAACGCCTTTGGAAAAAGAAACCCTAAATTAATTCAATTGGTTCCGTCAAGAGTTTTTATGGAACAGAAGTTAAATCCTGTCAAGGGTATGATGTTCAATTTCGACGGAAGAATTGCAAAAATACTTTCTGTTTCAGGAGGAAGAGTGATTGCGGATTTCAACAACCCTGTTGCCGGAAAGGATGTTGTTTACAACGTGAGATTCTTGAGAAAAATTTCCGACATTAATGAAAAAGCAGGTGCGCTGATTGATTTTCTTTTTAGAAGAAAGCTTGATTTTGAAATAAAAGACAAAAAAATAATAATCCTGGCTGAAAAGGGCCTCGACAAATTCGTGGAGTTGTTTAAGGACAAGTTCAACGAGATCCTTGATTTGGAGTTGGAAACAAGGGTTGTTGATGCCGGGAAAAAGAAAGAAGAAGACAAAAAATCACAGAAATAGTTTTAAACTTTGATTAATATCCTGCGTGATGAGTGAAAGTGTGCAAATTTATTTTAACGAGTTTGTGATTCAGATGATAGGGGGACTTCAAGCTGAAAATTTTGAAGTACCCACAGAAAATTTATTGTGGCACGAATTATTTTATGGCTTGCATAAAGATCAGGGAAGACGAGACAAGCCGGAGTTTATTAGTGGTCTTCAGTTTTATGAAGGGAATAAGTCTCAGGATTTATCAGAGGCATTGCAATCATACGCACTTGTTTTTGGGGTTGATGTAATTAACAGAAGATTTTTTCCAAATAAAGAGTATGCTCAACATTGCCTGGATAAACAAAGCAGATTTTCCCCTGAAATCCGAGATTATCTCTCATACGCTGTTAAAAAAGCCAAGGAGCATTTAAGACCTGGTGACGGCAAATAGAATCACAACAATTCTTATAAATCTCCAAGGACTGATTTTTTAATGGACAATCTTTACAATCAAAAAGGGTTTGATCATTCTTCTGATGACTTGTCAAGTGAAGTTGCAAATATAGATCGCGAGCTGGAAGAATTGATAAAAAAACAGACAGCAAAGATAAAGGTCATAGGGGTTGGCGGAGGAGGGAACAACTCTCTAAACAGAATGAGAGAGATAGGGATCAGGGGAGGTGAGTTGATAGCAGTTAACACTGACGCACAAGATCTTCTTTACACAAACGCAGATCACAAGATACTTATTGGAAGAGAGCTCACGCGAGGTTTGGGTGCTGGAAGCAATCCAAAAATCGGAGAGGAATCCGCAAAGGAATCAGAATCAGAAATAAAAAAGAAAATATCCGGTTGCGATATGATCTTCATAACCTGCGGTCTCGGAGGAGGAACAGGCACAGGTGCCGCCCCGGTGATTGCAGGCATAGCAAAAAGGCAGGGGATATTAACAATAGGTATAGTGACTTTGCCGTTTACAGTTGAAGGAAGAAAAAGAATCGAAAATGCAATGGAAGGGCTGGACAAATTGGAAGGAGTTGTTGACACTCTTATTGTAATTCCAAATGACAAGCTTTTGGAGCTTGCCCCAAATCTTCCGTTGCCAACTGCATTCAAAATTGCAGATGAAATTTTAACAAACGCCGTCAAGGGGACCACTGAACTTGTTACAACATCCGGCTTAGTTAATCTTGATTTGGCAGACATAAAAACAGTCATGACTGACGGAGGAGTTTCTTTGATAGGAATGGGGGAGTCAGATTCGGGACAGCGTGCGATTGAAGCGGTGCAGAAAGCAATTGAAAATCCTCTTCTTGACGTGGACGTTTCAGATGCAACAGGTGCTCTGATAAATATTGTAGGGGGAGAGGACATGACTTTGGATGAATGCAAACTTATCGTTGAAAGCGTTGGAGACAGGTTAAATCCCGACGCTAGAATAATCTGGGGCGCGCAGATCTCACCAGACATGGAAAAATCCATTCGTGTTTTGCTGATAGTCACCGGAGTAAAAAGTTCGCAAATTCTCGGACACGGAGAAAAAATCGGCGATAAAAAACATCGTGAAATCGAAGAGGAATTGGGGATTGATTTCTTTGATTAAAAATGTTAGAAGTGATAATTGAAATAATAAAATTTGAATCACTTTACATTGTGCCTCTTTTAACTTTTATAGTTTTATTTTTTTATGCATACTTTACATATGTTATTGCTAAAGATGTTAATGAACCTGTTGTTTCAGCAATTTTTGAACAAGTAGGAAAAGAACCACATTTGAGATTATCTATTTTAAATAACAGTAAAGTTGAAACAGAATCTTTGGTAAAAATAAAGATAAAAACAAAACAAGATACTTTTGAATTCAGCAAAGGAGATTATGGGGGTCAATATCCCTGGAGAGTGCAACCATTTACAAAGTATTCTGGAAATTTTGAATTAAAAAATGAGAATATAAAGAACGAAAAAGGAGAGTCATTATGGGATTTTGTGAAGTTAAAAGAAATTGACTCAGCCCAAATTCTTCTCTATTTAAAATATCGTAAATCGGGAATTGGTGGGTGGAAGGAGTATAAACCTTACCTCTGGACTTATAACTTTAAAACAAACTCTTTTTGGCAAGACATTCATAGAAATTGAGAATAACCATTGAGCTAATTTTTCCTATTCAAAATTTTCACAGCATTCTCATACTCTTTTATGTCATGTACTCTTTGACTTTTGAAAAATTCCACTATATCTCTTTTTCCAGTCTGTATCACAGTTTCTCTGAGAGGACGTACGAAACCTATGTGAGGAGTTTCAATCTGAATCCCAAACTTTGGCCTATACTCTAAAAAATAATAATTATAAATTAGTCCTGATCTTCCCAAATCCCCATAACTTATTTTTACTCTTGCTCCGGGAATTTTTTCCCACTTATCTCCTGAAGTTGTGTGGGCATTACTGTGAAGCCCTGTTTTTTTAACAACGAAATTGGAAACAGGAAGAACAAGAGATGGAAATATGTTTTCGATGTCAAGCAATTTTTCGTGAGGTTCTGTAGATTTTAACGGAACAATATTTATCTTGGGATTTTTAGACGCATCTCCAAGACTCAAGGATAAATTTTCGGAATCAAGAATGCCTAAATACATTATTGCTTCATAAGAACTTTCAGTCTCTGCAATACGGGAAACAAAAATTTCTGCGCCCTCCATACATTTTATTCTTTCTTCAACTTTTCTGTAATTGTTCGTACATCTCTCGTCGACAGCAGAGTTATGGGCTACAACAATAAAATCAGTTATTATATCTCCAGTAGATTCTCCACCTAAAATTTTCTCTTTTAACTTTGCCGTTTTTTCATTAATTCCTTCAAGGGCTTTTTCAGAGGTTCTCTTTAATTTATTTATGGCCTCCAATTCTTTTTCCAATCCCATCAAAAACAAAGTTAAGGATATCTTTTAAGAATTTATATCCTAAATGCGCAGTATTTTAAGATCCACAACTTTGACTCAGATATGTAAGAATCATGGAACAGATAAAACTTAAAAACCTGCCATGATAATTTATCTCATGGAAGAAGAAATTCCCTTAAAAACGCGCGCCACAGCTTTTTTTAACAAAAGCAAAAGGGTTTGGATGATTTTGAAAAAGCCGACAAGGGAAGAATTTTTTGCCATAGCAAAAATCTCAGCGATAGGGATACTTGCCGTCGGGTTTCTGGGATTTTTAATCTCAATATCCATGAGCTATTTTTTTTGATTTCATTTCATAAATTTTAAAAAGTGACTATTAATCGGATTCTAATGACAGAAATATTGTCTGGCTGGCATTATGACAGAATTCTTAGCCAGAGGCAGAGCGAAGCTCGCGAAGGAATAAAAATTTCGGTAGACAGAAAAAACAGCATAAAAAGAGCTTTGAAAGATGCCAGAAATTTGCTGAGACACCATGAAAAAAATTTGGACGATAAAGAAAAAAGTGAATTAGAGTCTATTGTAGAAGATACTATGCAGATAAGAAAATCAGTTGAGAAATATGTTCATCCATCTCTCAAAAAAAGAGACGAGATGGAAAGGGCGCATCCCTTTCTCCTCGGTCCGGCAACTTTGGATTCCTTGCTGAAATACAAGCCAGAGAGATTGGATTACATTAAAGAGGGAAAATTTCCTTTCGACAATGTTTTCTTCGAGTTCATGGAGCCGGTAGAAACAAGTTTGCCGATGTTTGACAGGAAAATTAATTTATGCGGAATTCACTTGGTAAAAAATAAGATAAGGGGAGATGTCAGCAGAGAAGGAATTTATCAAGTGACCGGATTTTATGACGCTCCGGAAGGTTATTCTTCCTTTGAATTTCAAGCAATCAATGACTCTCAGGTTTTCATCGGAGGAATAATAAGAAATGCCAGAGGGCAAGTCGTCGACATAGCAAAATTCTCAAGATGGGGGGTTTTCAAATCTGTTTTAAAACATAGTTTTAGGAAATATCTCAAGG
>DATETG010000024.1:0-16508 GCA_035283785.1 Candidatus Nanoarchaeia archaeon | reverse complement strand
ATAATACTCATCGTGATATTCATCTCTGTTGCTGTCTTCGCGATAATGAAATTTCTTGACATACAAAATTCCGTAGAAGTTGGTAAATTTGGTAATGATATTCAAGAGGATATTGACAGATTATGGAAAGGTTCTCAAGGAAGTGAGACGAGAGAGTACTCGCTGCCGAAAAAAATTACACATGTGTGCTTTATAGATTATAATTCAGAACCAAAAGGAGAATTCAATTTAATTTACGAAGATTTAAGACAGGAATTTTTCGAATTTGAAAACATCTTTTTCTATCCAATTGGAAGCGGAGAAGGATTAAATTCAAAAGAGATAAAGAATATTGATTTGACAAAGATAACGGAAAGTGAGAATCCTCTCTGCATCACTAATACCGACGGCGAAATCAGAATTTTAATAAAGAAAAATTTCGGCGAGAGTTTAGTAACAGTGGGAAGAGCATAAAATGAAAAACAAAAACGCATTTGTTGAAATTTCATTTGCATGGCTTTTTGCCATTATCGTGGGGGTGGTGATTTTGTTCCTCGCAATTTATACCTCAACCAAAATAATCAAAACAGAGCAAACCTCGCTCGATGCGCGAACAGCCAAGGAAGTGGGTGTTTTATTGAATCCTCTTGAAACCGGATTCGAAACAGGAAGTGTCAATTCAATAACTTTTCCGACAGAAACAAGAGTGTATAATAGATGCGATACTGAAGACATATTCGGAAGGCAGATAATACAAGTTTCACAGAAAACTTTCAATAAGTGGAGTGATACCGATGTCAATGTCGGATTTTCAAACAAATACATATATTCCGAGGATTTTGTGGAAGGGAAAAAATTCTTTGTCTTTTCGAAGCCGTTTGATTTTCCATTTAAGGTCACGGACGTAATTTATTTGACATCATCTGAAAAAGAATATTGCTTTATCAACGCTCCAAAGGAAATAGCGGATGAGATTGAGGACTTAAATCAAGAAAATCTCAAGATTCAAGAATGCGGAGCTGAAAGCGAAAAAATATGTTTTGGTTCCTCTGCAAAGGATGATTGTTACGCAATTGTAGACTACGGGTCAAGGTACGTCGAGAAAAATGGCGATAGGATGTATTTTTATTCTAACAGCTTAATGTATTCCGCGATATTTTCCGACAAGGAAGTTTATGAATGCCAGACCAAGCGCGTCATGCAACGCGCGAAGCAGTTAAGCCTTTTATACAAAGACAAAGCAGATTTCATATCTGGAAAAAATTGTTTCTCTAACATAAACTCTGAACTTACGGAACTTTCAAATCTTGAAGACAACTTTCAAAGTTCTGAAAATATGAATACCCATATGATAAATCTGGTAGAGAACACGGAAACCAAAAATAAAATGTCTGAGTGCAAACTATGGTGAAGAGAATATTGTTCTTATGCAAACACAATGTTTTCAGAAGCCAAGTGGCTGAAGAATTTTTCAAAAAAATGTACATGGGAAAACACCACATCACGAGAAGTGCCGGAATAATCCCTTATACAAAAAAAGATCTCATTGGTGATGAAGGTTTTGAAGCGGAAAAAACAGCCGTAAGAAAGTTTGGAATAAAACTTGATAAAAAACCCGAAGGTATAAACTCAAGAAAACTTAAAGATACAGACATACTGGTGGTTGTTGCTGACGACGTACCTGTTGAAATGATAAAAAAAGAAAAATGTTTTCGCGGCAAACTGATTGTTTGGAAAATTCCCGATTTAAAGCACGATGACAAAAACAAGGAAAAAATTGCCGAGAAATCAATAAAACTTATAGAGAATAAAGTAAAGGGGTTTGTGAGAAATTTAAAATGATTTACAATAATCGGGGACAGTTAAAAATCCAACAAATGGCATTTATGCTGATGGCCATTACGCTATTTTTTGTTCTCGTCGGATTGTTTGTTTTGAAAATAAACTTATCTGAATTAAAGCAAAGCGCAGGAACTCTAGAAGAAAAAAACGCTCTGCTTCTCGTTACAAGACTTGCAAATTCACCAGAGTTTTCATGCGATAATTCCTTCGGCAGTAAAAAAGTAAACTGCATTGACGCGGACAAGGTCATGATGTTAAAGCAAAGAATCCAAAACTACGATGATTTTTGGGGTGTTGAGAATATAGAAATAAGAAAACTTTATCCTTCAAGTAACAAAAGTGTTGAATGCACTTTAGACAATTATCCCGGATGCGAAATAATAAAAATTCGCGGAGGACAAATCACCTCGGAATATTCAAATTTTGTTTCCCTTTGCAGAAAGGAATCATTTGAAGAAAAAGCCGAAGACAAATGCGAAGTGGCAAAAATAATGGTTAGCTATAAAGGAGTTGATTAAATGAGAGATTATAAAAAAGCGCAGGAAGAAATAGTGGGCTTTGCTTTGATACTGATAGTAACTGCAGTCATCCTCTTAATTTTCCTTGTTTTTTCCGCAAAGAACAACCAAAAGGAAGCTGTGGAAAGCTATGAAATAGAAAGCTTTGTGCAATCCATGCTACAGTACACAACTGATTGCAGAGATTTTCTAGAACTGCTGGACATTCAAAAAACAATCTCTGAATGCAAAAATAAAAATTCATGTGTTGACGGCAGAGATTCCTGCGAAGTCTTAAACTCGGAATTGAAGAATATCTTGGAAGGAAGCTGGATTGTGAATTCAGGAAGTTCTGTGAAGGGCTACGAGCTAAAAATAATCTCTGGCGGAGAAGAAATGTCAAGCATCAAAAAGGGAAATGAAACTCTTAATTCCAAAAGTGCCGCCCAGTTTTTCCAAGATGTAGAAGTATATTTTACTGCTTATTACTAAATCTTAAGATTGATAGTAACAGAATCGACAACGATTTCCGGCCTGTGCCTTATTCTCTTGTTTGTTCGTTCTTCAATTAATTCTATGAATCCGAATCTTTCAAGCAATTTTATGTCATCTCTCACCGACTTAAAGCTTCTCCCCAGAATTTTTGCCAAGCCATATATGGAAGATGGTTTTTGATTCTTTATTGTGTGAAGCATTCTTGCCCTTTCATTGCTTAGCAACTGCCTTAATGCTGAAATTCCTGAGAAATCATAGTTTTCTTTTGATTGCTTAAACAAGTGAAATGTACCATAGGATTCTGTTATGTTTATATCTCTAGTTTTTGTCTTTAATGCCATACTATACCTCCTTATTTATATATCATCAAAATATATTAACTAAATATATCCTTTGATAAACAATATATGTTGATAAAGAACATATATGTTAATAAATCTTTTGTTTTTAAAAATTAAAAGTAAGCATAATTAAACAGTGACACCATAATATTTATAAATAAAACGAGAAAAATACTCCTTTTTTTGAAAATCTTTGCACTCAAGACAAAAAACTTTTTAAATGAAAATTGGCTTAACCAAATTACACTCAACGAGTGTTCTAATAGGGTATAAATGATATTCACATAAGGTAGTCCTACCCTATGGCTATCGTTGTGATAGTTGTCTTAGACAACATGTTTGAAAAGCTGAAAGGAGGTTATAAACGAAAACGATGTTAAGTTTTAAGAAAATATCTGCTATAGGAGCTAGCGCTTTAATGGTAGGTTTGACAATGGGAACAGCTGCTGCTGCAAATTATCCAGCACCATTCGTTGTTGGAGGAGCTGCAGACGTGGCAGTTGTTTATGGTACAGGTTCAGGAGTTTCTGTTCTTGACGCTGTTGAAGCAGGTAACTTACAAAGTAACTTGCAATCATTCATGGGTTCAGGAAGTAGTTCATCATCCACATCAACAAGTGGAGAAACAACTTCATTGGATACCAGTGCGACAAGAATTTGGCTTAACACTTCCTTGAATACCGCTAAATCAACAATAACTAAGACGGATTTGCCAACAACGTTGGGAGATTCAACTTTCTCAGGAAATGTTGATGCAACCTTAACTCACACGATTAAGTTGCAGTCAGGTGTAAAAGGAACAAGTACAAACAATGAGAACTCTGGAAGAGTTGTCTTTGCAAAACAGCCAAAAAGCAACAATGACCCTGTGGTCGGAATAAGCCTTGCAGACGGAACAAACGCAAACCGCGTTTTGTACAACGCTACAGCTACTTTCAAAGCAATAAACTTCACACACACAGACACTGAAGGAGAAACAATAAAGTTGTTCGGAAAAGAATATGTTGTCAGTACTGCTACTGACACGACAGAATTAGTTCTTTTCTCATCAGCTCAACAAACCACGCTGACAAAAACAGCAGGTACAACCCCTTCGGTAACAGTGTCAATCTCAGGAGTAGATCACACAATTGAACTTCTTAACGGAGATTCGACAACTGCAACAATATCCATAGATGGAACTTCTGGAACAATAACAGAAGGAAATTCCAAGAAGATAAGTGGTGTTGAAGTTGCGGTAAAGGATGTAACATCATCTGATGCTGGAGGAATTACTGCTACATTGTTAATAGGCTCTGAGAAATTGACATTTACTCACGGTTCCACTGTGACAAAGGGTGCAGATGAAGACCCAATTGATGGAACAAGAGCTTACATAACAGGAAGGACCATTGCAGCTACTGAATTGACAGTTGCTGTATTCAGACCTGACTCAAGCAATGACGCAATAACACCAGGAAGTTCATTTGAAGACCCTGTATTTGGTTCTTTCAAAGTAGATTTCTCTGGAATAAGCTCTGCATTTGATGATACAACAAGAGATCTTATCACTGTTCAGAGTTCAGGAGATGACTCCATGACTTTGACAATGATAGATGCAGATGGAAATGCTGGAACTGTGGATTTTGCTCACAACCAATCCGGACAATGGAGATTGGGAGATGACTCCAACAATACAATTCATGTAAGAGAGATGGCAAACATTTCTCAGGATGAGTATGTTATTCTTGGAAATGAGGATTATGGACACGTATTGGAAGTTACTGACTTGTTCAATAGCTCTAATGGTGACCATACAAAACACAGAGCAAAGTTCAGAGACAAATTCAGTGGTGAAACACATGAAACCACATTCACATCTGATACTGCAGGTACTGTAATCATCGACGGAAAGACATATACTGTGACTTTCCACCCTGGAGCAACAACTTCAAGGATTGAGGTTAAGTATCCAACGTCAGATTCTGCAAATGCAGGAACAATTGTACTTTACCCAACATTCCAAACTCAAAGAGGAGCAAAAGTTGCACTTTATGAGCCATTGGTATTGAACCTTGCAGCCATAGACCAAGCAGGAACAGATGCAAGTAGCATAAGTTTCCCAGATGGAGATGGTTACACAAGTGTGGCTATTGATTATGACGAAGGTATATTGGCAGGTCAAAGTGTTAACGCATCATGGCTTATTGGAGGTGTTCCAGTAAGTCTTAACGGATCTGGCACGAGCAACAAGACAACTGTGACAATTGGAGCATTGACATACAACTTTACCAACGATCCAAGAACTGTAAACCTTACGAAGGTTTACCTTGTTGATCCTGAAGGAAATGCCAATGTTGACCAGCCAGCTGTAATTGTCTTTAATGAAAAAGACGATCAGTCCGAGTATGAAGCAGTTGTAATTGATTTGGAAAGTGATCCCGGTGCTACAAGCACAAACGGTGTCGGAGTTAACGACATTTTGGGAACTGCAAAAGGTACTGATAAGTACTGGGCAGAAGCATCCAAAGCAAGCGACAGCGACATAACTGAGATTGTTGATTGGTGGGGAAGTTTGATGACATTAAATGCAGACGACTCTGACCAAAAGAAAGCAACAATTTCATACGCTGACAACCAAGTGTATTCAATAATATATCTTGGGGCAAGCGGCTCAAGTGTAAGTTCGACTGCAACAGGAAGCGCTGCATCACAACTCGGCGATGTTCTTGTAAAAGATACAGAAGTTTCTTCAGTAAGTTCGAAGAACCTTATAGTAATTGGTGGTAGCTGTATAAACTCAGTTGCTGCTAATGTGCTAGGAGGAGCTTATTGCGGTGCTGCTTTCACTGAAAAAACCGGTGTTGGCTCAGGAGAGTTCTTGATACAGAGTTTGGCAAGCCCATATTCTGCAAGCAAGATTGCTCTTGTAGTTGCTGGTTATGAAGTTTCAGACACTGTAAATGCTGCTAAGTATCTAAGAACACAGACAGTTGATACTGCATCTAGCAAGAAGTACAAAGGAACCACATCAACAAGCGCACAGCTTGTTGTTGAGTAAATCCTGAGTAAAAACAATTTTTTTATTTTTTCTTCTTCTTTCTTTTTTAATGAAGTGGCGAGAGCCATTTTGAATCTTTAAAGAAAAATTAAAAATTGCTCGCTCGAATTTATTTGAAGCGTTAACGGGAAAAAAACGTTCACTGTCGCTCGCTAATTGATGAACTGTGAATAAAAACACTTCCCACTACAACGAGTGAAGCGAGTGAGTCAAATATAATTTTGTGAATCATCCAAAACTTTTTATACACATTCATAATTAAATAAAAATGAGAAAAATAACCTCAAAGCACGACGAGGAAAAAAAGCAGAGAAGAACAAGGTTAGTGCTCGGATTTTTTTTAATCTTCATAATGCTCTTCAGCACTCTTGGGTATGCCTTCAGTTATATCTCAAATCAGGCAACTCAAAATACGCAGACAGCAGAAACAATAAACTACAATGGATTTCAATTCACAAATCAAAACGGCTTTTGGATTTCAAGTGTCAATGGAAACAGCTTTATACTTAGAAACAACCCAAATGAAGTCCCGGAGATAATCTCTAAATTGAACGGGATATCCTCTTATAAAAACAAGCCACTATACATATTCTCCGAGAGTATTGAAGCAGAAAGCGAGATTAGGACCAACATGGCTATCTTTTCCGAGAGAATTCAAAACGCGTGTATTGAAGGCGCTTCATGCGAGGGAAATTTCCCAATAAAAAATTGCAACGATAATTTGATAATAATCAAAAAGGGCGAACAAGAGAGTGTGACTCAGGAAAACAATTGCGTTTACATAATCGGAAAACAAGAGAACCTTGGAAAACTTGCAGACCGATTTTTGTTGAACATTTTTGGAATTAATTAAACTTTAAAAAGAAAGATTTTCTTAAAATAAAATGCCGAGAAAAAAACCGGGGAAAAAGAAGAACTTTTACGAGATATTTAAGATAACGAAAAAGGGAAAGACAAAAACCGTCAAAGTCAAGGGAACAGAGAAGGTAAATGAAACACCTGCTAAAAAACAGGTTAGCGAAGAAAACAAGATATTAAGAAACATTTTTTTGACCGTAGGAATACTTGTAATAATCGGACTGGCAGGATATTTCATTTTTGATAATTTGAGAAATTTCGAATACAACGGCATTAAATTTGAAATTGTAAAATTCTGCGACGTAAAACCTTGTTTGATTTTGTACCAAACAAAACTTCCAGTAACAACTGGAAACGGCGAGAAAGCCGAGTATAATTTTTATTTAAGGAACGATCCTCGCAAACTTGGCGAGATAAAATTTGAAGGTACTTTAAATTTATTTCCAGATTTAGTAATAGATTCAACGGACAAAATGATTTGCGATTCAGGAGATGTCTACATATCCATTGAGAATCTGAGAAGGTTGTATGAAGTATTGGGAACTACAATGGTAAAAGATGAACAAGGGGTAGGATGCGATCCTTTTGGTGATTATATGTATATCAACATAATAAATGGTAATGAAACAAAAATAACTCAAACGGGAATAGCATGCTATGAGTTAGCGGTAAACAATTGCGAAATTATGAAAGTCAGTGAGAGGTTCATGATTGAGACTCTTGCAGACGTAAATAAAAAATTGCCTTGATTTCTCCTCGCTGTCGCTCGGCTTTTTATGGTTAATAATAAAACCTAAGCTATCGCACATTACCATAATTTTTTATTTTGCCTTATCAAATTTTTTTAGTTGGTGGGGCATAATCAGATTATCACAAACAAAATGAACGTAAATCTTTCGAATTATTGTACTTACATTAACATTAATGATTGTGAACAAGCAAAGCGAATAAGTCATCTCATTAAACCAAATCAGAACTTTTTCAATGATCTCCTTTTTCGCAAAATATAAACAACTAGAATTATCAAGGAAAAAACAAAAATCATCAGCGTGAAAATTGCGCGGTTTTCCGCAATCCAAAGGTAGTTCTCTCCGAAGAAGTAACCAATGTAAACAAGAACAACTGTCCATATCCCTGCTCCAAACCCGGTATAAAAAACAAATTTTGGAAAATTCATTTTTGCAAAACCTGCAGGCAGAGAAATTAACTGTCTTATCAAGGGGATGAGTCGCCCGATGAAAGTTGTTATCTCTCCGTGTTCCTTGAAATAGTTGTCAGATTTTCTTAATGAATCCCTTGTTACGAAAAAAAATCTTCCATACTTATCAATCATAAACTCAGTTGATTTCCTTCCCAAATAAAGGGCCAAAAAATAATTTATGGCCGCACCGAACAGGCTTCCCAGCAAACTTGCAATAAACACAGGAATGAAAAACATTTCTCCCTTTGCTATTAAAACTCCTGCAGGAATCAAAATAACTTCGCTTGGGAAGGGAATGAAAGAACTTTCTATAGTCATGCCGATAAAAATTCCCCAGTAACCTAAACTGCCTATTATTGACAAGACAAAATTTACAAATTCCGCAATCATCTTATGATTTTACTATAAAAATATTTTAAGTCAGAGTAAAATGGAAACTCCTTTATTCTGAAAATTTTAACCTGTACAAACCAAATTGCCACTACGAAAATAGTGCTTATGCTATACCAAAAAACGATGTGCGCAATGTCAAAAAATAAATACCCCCAGTATATTACACCTATAAGAAGAAAAATTCGCAGAAGGTTGAAAAATAGGAAGGCGATGAATGAGAGAACAACCATGATTATTCTTTTTCTTAAATTTATTTTTGGCGTGGCTAAATTCAAAATCAGCAGGAAGTAGTAAGCCGCTCCGGCTATGCAGGCGTTTATAAATTCTATTGGAAGCTGGCGATTTATCACCATGAGATTCCCGAAAATAGAAACATCCGAGAATAAACTGAGAATAAAGTATACGGGATAAATGGTCAGCGGCGTGAAAACAAAATAAAAAATCCACAATCCGTTCAATGGAACTATGAGCAAAATGAAATATCTGACAAGGACATCAATAATCTCACGGGAATTTTTTTTCATTAATAAAAATAAGGAAAATGATTTTATAAAGAATTAGGATTAATTATTTTCTCTTAGGAATAAGGGCTGTTCCTGAACAGGATATGACTGGGGGAGAAAAAGTCGTCGCATAAGAAGTAGAAATAAAATCCACAATAACTTCACTAAGATTAGGGATATATTTTAAAAGTTCTCTGCAATCAATATTTCCCCATAACCTGTATAATTGGCATGGACCTCTTTCATATCATAATCGCTTAATTTTTTTCCAATAGATTCAACATAATCTCTTGCAGAAGATGTTAAAACTTCTGTGGCATTAACTCCGACGGGAAAGGCCAAAGTTCCTGCAAGTGCAACCATTCCAAGTTTTTTGTTTAAAACCATTTTAGATTTTATAGCGTGATTCTATCTCCCGAATGGCTACGTTAAAATATGGAAAATCTCTCCATCTCTTAGCTTCTGTTAATGATTTTCTCAGACTACCCATGAAAACAGAATCTTCTGATAATGTTTCATATGTTCCATCCTGCAATCTAAGGCGTGCTTCTGTTAATTTTTCAACACACAGGACTAATCCTGTAATTTCATCAAAAGTAAGATGATGTACAAACCTCGGAACCAAATAAGTTGGACAAGTTTCTTTCATTTTTTACTTCCTGAAAATTCTTACTACAACAATTATTATTGCTACAATAAGGATTACATTAAGCAATCCTACTCCCCACAAAAGATAATTGTTATCGCTTCCCCCAATAACTGAACCGGTGAAAAATCCTTTCTTTTCCGTTATTGGCACCGAGACTTTCTGAGTTGTTGCAACCTGATTTCCTGAAACAACTTCTATGTCAAAAGTGTTTGTTCCTGATGCGCTGTCCTTTACTCTCAAAGTAATCGAAACGCTTCCTGATTCTCCTGCATTCAAAGTCAATGTGCCAGGCTCAACTGTTGCTGAATCTGCCCATGCACCATATCCCGATGAAGATATCAAAAACGTGGCTGAGCTTGTTCCCTTATTTGTAATAATCGCATTAACAACCAAATCTTTTCCTGCTTCTCCGCCAGATTCAAGCGTTGCCGAAACAGATGCTGTCCCTAAGATTGTTGCCGAAGTTCCGCAATTTCCCTGAACTTTTATCGGAAGCGTGTATTTTGACTGCTCGTCATCAAAATCATTTTCATAAATATCTTTGTCTTCATCGAGAACGCTGAATACCAAGCTGTATGTTCCCTCTGTCGCATCGCTTGGAATTCTTGTTGTGAATGAAACTCTTTCCTTATCAAAGGCATTTACATCGCCAACCAACAGTGATTCCTTTATTTTCAAGACCCCTCCCAAATCAACAACCTCAAGATAAACATCATCCTGGTCTCTGTCACCAACATTAAGAACATCCACGGTTACTTCAACGAGAGCATTGCACTGAACCGTTTCAGGAATTGTAACATCATCAAGAACAACAAAATCGCTCTCTACTATTACTGAAGCTGTTTAGAAATCGCTCACACATGTATCATAAGAATCATCATTGTCAACCGTTCCCTCTGCAGTCACGTAAAATCTGTAATTTTCCCCGTCGCTCAAATCCTCAAGGTCAACATCCACGTCATCATCTATCACGAATGTAAATGTTAACTTTTCTGTGTCTCCGTCCTTTATATCAACTGTGTCTTCTTCGTCAATATCAATTACCCATTCGTTTGTTTTTGTGTTCCATATTCCCCATGAAATTTCAACGTCATCCACGTCATCATCTCCGCCGTTTTTTACTTCTATCTGGACTTCAATTTCCTCGTAAGGGAACCATTCATCGTCACTTCCGAATGTGTTGTATTTCATTCCTTTGTTTGAGAATTTTATTTTCTTGACATCCAATTCTCCGGAATTTCCAGTAGAATCACAGGAGAGGATTTCTGAAGGTTCTTCTGTGCCTTCAACTATCACATTGTCTATGCTACAAAATTCGACTGCAGCATTTGTATCACACTTAAATTTTAGTTGGAAAGTTGCATTATTATTTGTTGAAGAATTCAGATTAAACGTTTTTGATGTAAGTGTTGAATCAGTGGTAAGAGACTCCAAAACAAAGAAGTTTGTTCCATCAATTGACCACGATGCATTAAACCCATCTCCCGATTCCCAAGTTCCTCCTGTTCTCCTATCATACTTAACAACAATGTCCTTGAAACCAGAAGTACTTATTGTTCTTGAGAGTGAAGCTACTGCGTTAGTGTTAGTGGAATTAGCAAGAGTTCCAGGGTTTGTCCAGTTATTTGAAGGAGATACTGTCCAACCACTTAGGTCTCCATC
The DNA here is from genome assembly GCA_035283785.1 of Candidatus Nanoarchaeia archaeon. GTDB lineage: Archaea > Nanobdellota > Nanobdellia > Pacearchaeales > GW2011-AR1 > DATETG01. Next base: position 5,048 of record DATETG010000024.1, on the reverse strand, counting down.
ATTGAAATTGTCTGAAAAAATTGTGTCTGCGCTTACAAAGCTCATCAAGAATAAAACTGCGAATATTCCGAGTACAAATCCACTTAATGAAGTTTTTGTTTTCATGTGTAATCATTTCGCAGTTACTTCGATTTATAAACATTTATGTCTTAAAAAATATAAATTGGGAATTGTTGTGAAAAAATTTATATATTCATCCATACTGTGTATAACATCAAAAGAGTTATTGAATATGGTTTTAAGATCAAGCGAGAACACAATCGGGGCGTGGGCATTTTTGGTAGGTGTCATATTGGCAATTGTCATAGGACTAGCAACGAGCTTGGCTTCAATTATTTCCATTCCGTTTTTGACATTGAACAGCAAGGCAATTTATTCAATTCTTGTACTTTTGGGAATTGCGGTCGGATTCTTTAATGTTGGTGGAAGGGAATCTCAAACATTTCTTATTGCGGGAGCTGTTTTAGTCATAGTAAGCAGATTTGGAATGGACGGCGTGACTGGAACGCTAATCGGGATAGGTATCGGAGACATGGTAAGGTCTGTCTTCGCGGCCTTGCTGACATTATTCGCGCCAGCAACAATTATTGTTGCATTGAAAACAGTTTTCTCTATTGCGAAAGTTTGAGGTTTTATTCATGCGAAATGAACCATAAATTAATACAAACAGATTATATACTCTCATAAAGAGATTCGGCGCACCCACTGATTATCAGGAACCAGAGTAAAACTATTTAACAAAATAACCGAGAGAATTTTTTATTAACCCTAAAATATCTAAAGTTGTGAACACAAATTAAAACTAGTAATCAAAAGGTCTCTTTTTTTCATCAGGCCTTGATTCCATCTTATTGATTGTGGCAAAAGAGGGGGTTGCGATTATCAAATTCTCCCCAAAGCCTGCAATGTTTCCTTCAAGCGCCTCTATTGTTTTTTTAACCTTTGTTATAGCGCGCTTTAATTCTATTGAATCTTTTTGCTTTAGAATCCTCATATCAATAACTGCAATTGTATATCCTTCCCTTAAGGAGTTAAGAATGTCATTCACATCTTCATACTGCTTTAAGTCAAAAAGTTTTATAACCACTTTCTTTTCAGGTCTTTCCTGTCCGAAGTCGATTTCCAAGTAATCTTCATCTGAGGAATCAACGCCATCAGTGAAGGCTTTTTTTATTTTGTCGAAAACCATAAAAAATTACATCTTAAGGAATTTATAAAGATTTCGTAATTTTTTTGTTACTGTTAAATTATTTTATTCTCTGAGACAAGACAGCCCCGTATCCCGATTTTTCTCCAGGATTTAGAGAATTATCTATGTTTGAATCGCTCCACAGCGAAGAATTTTCAAAAAAGTGAAAGCTTTTCATCTTAAGTCCGAGAGCTTTCGCAATTTTTTTTCTCAGGCCCGGCGAATTTTTTTCCTCATCCTGCGACTCGGAATTGACATCGTAATCCACCCATAAATGACGTCCTCTAAATTTTGTTTTTTTAACAGTTTCCCTCAAGATACTCCCTTTTATCGCATAAAATTCTTCAGACGATGATTCCCCATAAAGATGAACAATCCCGGGAAATGTAAAAGAAGTTAAATCTGCAAAAAAATTTGGTATTTTTGATTTTGAAATATCGTCGAGTAAAAGATTAACTTCTCCTTCATTTGACAAATCTTCGATGCAAGAAATCCATTTCACAGGAATTCCTGATTTTTCCAGATTACATCTCGCAATCTCAATCATTTTCGGACTTGCATCTGTTCCAAGATAAGTTTTTTTATCATAAGGCCTCCAAATCTTTTTCAGGACTTCTCCCGTGCCACATCCAACATCAAGAAAAATTCTGAAGTCCGAAGGAAAAATTTTTGCAATATTAGTATATGCTTCCTGATAATCGTAAGACAAACTCCTTCCAACCCACCAATCAACCATTTCACTTGAATACATGAAGAGTTCTGCTTCAATAAATTTATAAAATTATTTGTTCATGGAACCTAGAATTTTTTCCCTGAGAGAATCTATTCTTTCCGTTAATGAATTCTCTTGTTTGTCGAGGGATTTTAATCTCAACTCAATTATTTTCTCCTTGTTCTTCAACTCTTCGGTTGTTTTTTTCTTTTCAACCTTCAGGAGCAATTGTCCGACAAGCTTGAATATTTCGTCTCCAGAACTTTCAATTTCTTTCAGTGCCGACTGTGTTTCGGAAAGTTCCATCTGGAAGGACTGCTTTTGAAGAAGAATATTATGAAGCTGCTGTTCAAGGACTTGCATCTCCTCGAATTCTTTGTCTTGATGTTCAGCCATTTCAAACAGCCTTTACTTTTTTTACTTGCTCTCTCGGCTTGTAGAAGATTTTTCCACCACAATTCGGACACGTGAATCTCTTGTCAAGATTCTTGTTTGAAATCTTTTTCTCGCACTTGAAGCATTTGTAATTTGCCATTTTTATATATCCTCGCCCCTTAATTTAACAGCATCCAGTCTCTCCCGAGGCATTTGCATGGCAACCCCGTCCACAAATGAAGATTCATAATATCTCTTTGCTTCCTCAGGAGTCATATCTCTCGCCAAAACAGAATATCCGAGATTTTCATCGCCATAAACCTTTTGCACAACACCTGTGTTGTTTGACTGTTGTAAAACGGATGTAGGAACTAAACTTTCATCTAATGGTTTTGGATACTCTACAAGATATTTTCCGCGATTATTTTTTCCCATTTTGTTTTTATGTTTTGTTTTTATTTAAATCTTACTCAAGGTAAAAAGTATTTGAAGCGAATTTTTTTCCACAGTTTTTTTTCTGGCATTCCCAGATTCCCTTAGAAACTCTCTTCGCACCGAGACGATTGCAAAATGGGCACTTCTGCCTTTTTCTCTGCTTGATTTCCACTTGAACTAACCTGTCGCGAATTCTTCTACCATAACGCGCTCCAAAGCGTCCTGCTGATTTTGATTTTTTTGATTTCGATGGCATTTTAACAATGGGGATGCCCGGATTTGAACCGGGGTCGTCAGGTCCCAAACCTGAAAGGCTACCAGGCTACCCCACATCCCCCTGACAAAAGGTGTGCGATTTAATTTATAAATTATTTCTTTGCTTCCTTCTCTTCCTTAGCCACTGGTGCTGCTGCCGGCGCAGCTTCCTTCTTCTCTGCTTCTGCAGATTCCTTAGCCGCTTGCTCCTGCTTTAATATTAAATCCTGCTTTTTCTTTACCTCTGCATAAAATTCATCCAATGATTTTTTCTTTTCCTCGCTCATTTCCGTTTTTCCGGCGAGGATTTCTTTATCATATCTTCCCCCGGAAATTTCTTCCTGTACCTCATCGGGATTTTTGTTTTCAATAAGCACTCCAAGAGAACCGCATGTTCCAACAACACTTCTGACAGCAGATTTCAAATTCTTTGAAAGCATGTTTGGAAATTTTGCCTTTGCTATTAAGATTACCTGCTCTATTGAAAGGTTAGCGACGCGAATTTTCTTCTGTGAGCCAGAACCTTTCTCAATCTTTATCTCCCTTTTCAAAAGTTCGGAAGTTGGTGGTGAAAAAACCTTTACTATAAAAGTTCTTTTTGATGTATCGACATCCAATTCTACCGGAACTTTTAATCCTTTAAATTCCAAAGTTGCCTTATTTATATCTTGTATAACCTGGTTAATGTTTAATCCTGCAGGCCCTAATTTTTGGCTTAATCCCGGACCAGGAACAAGATTCCCTCCTTCTGCAAGTATTTTAATTTTCATATTGAGGTTCTCCAAAAACTTTAGTTAATAAATCTTTCACCATTAATCTACTGTTTATTCTATCATTTATGTAAGATAAATCATAAAGTTTATTCATCTTCTTCTCCTTCTTCACGACGAATAACTTTCACGTTGTCAATTTTTACTGTTACCGGGAATTGCACTAAAGCTCCAAGAAGAGAAACAACAACCTCTTCTTTTTGCTTGTCAACTCTTAAAATTTTTGCCTTTTCTCCCTTAAAACTTTGTCCTATCATCTCGACGATATCCCCTTCTTTGATTGTTATATCCTGCACAGACGGTTCAATCATGTTTTTTATTTCGTCATAAGTTATTGTTTGTCCGACGAGTCCTTTTATGTAAGGCAAATTGAAGATGGATTCTTCTGCACTCTCGCGGTCTTCTGCCTCGAGAAGAATATATCCTCTAAGCCCGTGAGGGCGCGAAACAGAGAACACTTCAAGATTTTTTTTCATGACTCTGTCTGAAATCATGTCCACTGCGCGCTCTTCCTTGTTCGTCGTTACCTTCACTATAAATATCATTTGAAAACAACCGCTGGTTTTTTTCGATTTTCCTCAAAGCGCTGAACGGTAATTTCTAAGCACCTTGATGAAATCACAAGGTTTATCTTGTGCCCACTACGCCTTAATATCAAAGGAATAGTAATATTACTTTAAAAATTTTGGTTTATAAGTTTTTCTTAATCAATCCTTGTGAAGTTGATTTGGTGATCATAATTGTATTTTGTTAGCATCGTCTTTTCTTTTTCCAGCATTCCGGCAAGAATAGCATATCTATGGTGTCTCCAAGAAGCATTTTCAGGACCGCGTACATGAGGATTAATCCAAATGATATATTTTATCTTGTCTTTTTCATCTCGATATCTTCTGTCATGCCCCCGTACATAAACTCTCCACTGCAATTCTCCTTCTTTTTCCTTTTCTTCGTCAAGATAAATCTTTTTGCTGTCAACTTTTACAACATGATAAGGTTTTTCAGGCTCGTGAATTATTTCCCTTTCCTGTTTGCCTCGTCCACCATTTCCAGTCTTAATTTTTCTTGTTCTTGATTCAATTGTAACATTCTGCGCATTTATGTAATTGATTATGTTTATTGTGAGATTGTTCAATTCTTTGTAAGAATCTTCTATTTCTTTTTGTTCACTTTTTGTTAAATAATCTCTCCAATTTTTGCGCGCAGTGTCCATGTCAAGATAATCAAGAACTGTGTGAGGCCCATTTGGTTCTTTGTATTTGAATCCTCTTATTTTTCCATTTTTATTATATCGCGACATTTCCTGCAATGAAAG
>DATETG010000023.1:0-4818 GCA_035283785.1 Candidatus Nanoarchaeia archaeon | reverse complement strand
GCAATTTGAATTTTTTCTGGATTTTTTTGTATTCTTCCTTAAGTTTATCAAGATCTGATTTTTCTCTCGGCATTTTTTAATTTATGAAGCAGGATTTATAAGGTTAATCAAATCTTTCCACTAGGTATCCAAGAACGAAAGACGTGTAAATGCTGTGATATGCTGCCAGAAGTAACACATTCCTGACTATCTTTTCAACTTCTCCTTCAATAAACTTTTCTTTATTAGACGCGAGATCCTTACTCAATCTTCTTATTCGCATTAAGTAATTAAACCCACCTCCAAAAGGAAGAAGAAAATCATCCAGTTCCAGTTTTATTTCAGAAGTATCTCCATTATATATCCTTTTTTGATAATACTGTTTGTCCATAAAATTACGGAGATTTCATCTTTATAAAGCTATGGAATAATAAATTTACATCCCATCTTCCTTGTACTTTCCAAAATTTTTTCTCCTGTTTCATTTGCCTCTTTGTAAATATCTTCAAAAATTTCTACGTAAGGCAGTTTTGCATTTTGGTTTTTCTGGAAATAATCATAAACTAAACGGTTCCCAAATGTTTGTTGACATTCTGCAGATTTTATATGTGTAAAGTATTCCTCGGGATAATGGACAGAAGTTGAAGATATTGTTACATCTCCGTCCATGTTTATGCTTAACCTCGGTTCAATTGTACTTCTTGGAGGAATGTACTCTTGCGAGATTACTACATCCACTTCCTTGGGAGGAGAATTACTTCTGATGATTTCTGTGTCATCTCCACATCCCCAAAAAGCAAAGGAGATCAAGCCTGCCCCGATTATTCCTTGGAATTTTCTCATGATTTCGAACATAATTTCTTCCTTTTAAAACTTATGAAATCGAAGCCTGTGCTGAGGATTGAACTCAGGACCTTTACCTATTTGGATTTCTGCGATTTCTTTGAGCACCGAACTTTCTTTAGAAAAGAAAGTTCGGTATTACCAAGGTAACGCTCTACCGACTGAGCTACACAGGCATTTCTGTGTTTGCCTTGTAGCGTTCCAATCGGTTTAAACTTATTCAAACCGGAAAGTGCGCGAGAAAACTTCGTGTTCTCGCTGAGCTACACAGGCATTTTATGTGTAGCGAACCAAAACGATTTAAACTTATTAATTTTTCTACCATCGTAGTTTCTTTTGCAAAAGAAACCCGTGGGCTACACAAATGTAAGATTATTCAGAAAAAGGTGTTTAAAAATTTTAATTATCTTTTCTTTCTTGAAAGATTAATAAGCAAAAGAATAACCAGTGATATCAAAAAAGTCAGGGCAACTGCACCAAGAATCAATGCCGTGACAAAGAAAAAATTCTGGTAAAATTCATCACTGAAGAAATTATAAGCTCCGATTGAAGCCAAAAAAAGTATTGCAAAAACCAAGAGATTTTTTACAACCAAATTTATTCTGCCTTTTATTGATCCTGGATTTTTATTGGATCTTGAAGTTTTTGTTCCCGAAATCCTCTTGGAACTTCTTTTCACCCTCTTTTTAGCCATTATTACATTTAGTAAAAGAACTTTTTAAATCTAACTGGCGGTTTTGTTGCTTATTGGATTCCAATCAAGATGGATTGCATCGGCAGTTATGTCCTTTAAATTCCCGAAAATGGAGCCAACCCACGAAAAATAAATTTTTGCCAAATCAATAATATCTCCTGAATCACTTATCTCTATATCATTTGTAAATACGGTATATCCGATGCTTACAGTTAATAGGACAAAAACCAGCAAGACAAATCTCTGAACCAGATTTTGCTTAGCATTTATCAATTTTATAATCAAGAATACGACAATTATAAGAAAGAATACAATCATCCACACTCCTAATTCCATAATCTAAAACAGGAACAAAAGTATAAATATTTTTCGAGGATTAATCTTGTTGAAAACCAAGCAATCTTCCCGGTTCATTAAACATAAAAAATGTCTCATTTCATTCGCAAATCAAAAAGTCCTTGTCATGGTTTGTTAGGACTTTTAGATACCCAAAGTGCTCACGCACTAAAGTGCGTGGTTTTTTCCAGCACTTTGGTATTAAAATAAGGACTAGAGACAAATTGAAGATGATTGATTGTTAGACAAAACAGTAAGTGCTTTTAATTAATATCAAAAAAACGATGCTGATTGGCGCTCGTTTTTAGGATGCCTAAGATTGATTAATACGCTCGTTTTTTAATTGCACTCCTTCCATAATGCCTAAAATTATTTCTTCTGATCGGATTTCTGTTAAAATTCCCCGACATTCTTCCGTTGCTTCTTCCAAAACCGCCGTGAAAATTATTTCTCCTCTTTTCAAAATCCATCTTTATTCTTATTGATTCAAATTTGGGTAATTCTTCAGAGGTTATTTTTATATCGTCGGATTTCATCAAAATTTCAAAGTTCTCGTAATCCCTGCTTGACAAGAGCGTTATTGCCTCACCTTCTTTTCCGGCTCGCGCAGTACGGCCTATTCTGTGAATGTACTCCTTTGAATCTGCAGGAACATCATAATTGTAGACGTGACTCACGCCCTTAATATCCAAACCTCTCGCAGCGACATCTGTACAAACTAAAACGCCCAGTTCATTCCTGTGAAATTCTTCAAGAATTCTCATCCGCTTTTTCTGGTCTATTCCCCCGTGAATGGATTTTGCATGAATCCCTTCTCCGATCAAATTCCTAGCGACAAAATCCGCATTCCTTCGTGTATTGCAAAAAACCATCACTAATTTTCCATTCTCTTTTTTCAGCAAGGCAACGAGCAAAGAAAATTTCTTGCCGTCGGGAACATCGTAATAAATTTGCCTTAATTTAGAAGGCTCCACCGGTGATTTCAAAGATATCTCAACAGGATTTTTAGTATATTTTTTGGATAAGTGATCAATTCCTTCCGATATTGTGGCTGAAAACATTAAGGTCTGTCTTTTTTCAGGGCATTCCTTGATTATTCTTTCGACGTCTCTGATAAAACCCATATCAAACATTCTATCCACTTCGTCCAAAACAAGAAATTTAACGCCATTCAATTTTAATGTTCCCCTGTTCAAGTGATCTATGATTCTCCCGGGAGTTCCCACCAAGACATCTGTTTTTGAAATTTTTCTTATCTGGGGCTCAATGCTCACTCCACCATACACGGCGAGAACATTGATTTTTTTATTCTTGCCAAAATTTTTTGTTGACATGGCGACTTGTTCTGCAAGTTCTCTTGTCGGAGTCAATATCAATGCTTGAACTTGATTGTTTGGATTCAGTTTTTCGATGATTGTTGATGCAAAAACCAAGGTCTTGCCACTTCCTGTCTTGGAACATCCGATGATATCTCTTCCAGTCAAAGCCAGAGGAATTACTCTTTCCTGAATTTCCGTGGGATTGCTGAAGTCAAATTGTTTCAGAACATCCGTTATCTCTCTGCTTAATCCTAATTTTGTAAATTTTTCCATTTTAACTTGTTAACAAAAATCTTCAAGAAATATCTCCTGAGCGTAAGTCATTAGAAACATTTTTACTGCTCAAGACTCACTAACTATTGTTATAAGTTGACAATTTTTAGGGGTTATAAACTTATGGGTATGAGAAAACGCCCCGTCCCGGTTCAGAAATTAAAATTTCTGGAACTCAAACACTTCACGCAACTCCGCGTCATGCAACGTGTTTAAGTGATTCGAACTCCCCTCATTCGAATTTAAACGCCCCGTCCGAGATTCGAACTCGGGTCACGGCCGTTCCCTAATGGGCAAGGGATGCATTGAGATGCAAAGATTTTATTCTCTCCACGAGATAAAATCTCCTTTGTTTTGAGAGGGCCGCATTCTTGGCCTCTGAACTAACGGGGCTTTTTTATCATAATGTTAAAGTATTTATAAAATTTATTTAAAATTGTGCATTATTCATTTTAGTAGAGCATCAATTTTATTAAATTAAATAAGGCAATGGAAAGTAATATCAATATGCGAACGCAGGTTTGGGGATGAAATCTCCGAAAACATCTTTTTGATGATTCTCTTTTAGTTTTTTACTTCCTGTTTTTTCAACGATTGCTATTAATCCATTTCCCTTTGGAGTTACTTGATAAACCTTTTTTTCTCCAATCCCCAATTCACTAATTATTTTTGCATACTTTTCATATTCTCCAACTTCCCTGAAAGATTTTTCGTATGTAGACTCTATGACCATTTCCAATCTTTCAAGTTCACCCATAGGAGCATTATCAATATGTAATAACTGATAAATATTAAAGATATTCAAATATCCTGTGGGAGTTAGAATATCTCCCGAATTTTCAATTATTTCGGGTAAAGGAAAATAATAAAGAGTGCCTTTTCTCTTTTGCATAGGGTTGTTGAATTCTTTTGGTCTATTAAAATCATAAGAGGTCCACACTCCTGACTTTTCTTCTTCAAACTCTAAATTATCTTCGTTTGGAAACCAAAGAGGATTTTGTAAAATAGTGCCTTTTAACAATCCAGTTCTTTCTTCTCGTGAAGTAATGTCCTTCATTAAATCTGGATCAAATAAAGATTCGGTGAACATGAATCCATAAAGTCCGATGCTTAACAGAAATCTTACAAACTTATTATTCTTAATTAATTCTATACTCTTCTTACGGGAATCACTCAGCATTAATCAAAAATAAATCTTTCTTTTAAAAGCTTTTCTTAATTGTTTTCAAAATAGCCCTGCCAGGATTCGAACCTGGGTCACGAGATATCTCCCCAATCAGTCTCGACCATCCTTAAGGGAAGGTTAAGCGAAGGAAACCGTAGGTGTCCTCGCCCAGAGTCTCGCATTCTTGACCACTAAACTACAGGGCTTTA
>DATETG010000022.1:0-21021 GCA_035283785.1 Candidatus Nanoarchaeia archaeon | reverse complement strand
GATCACAAAATGGGCTCTTATGATTCTCTCACAGAGATTGTACGAAAGGGCGCACAAGGAGTAGCATACGACTTTTGGAATTATTCGGGAAACTGGTGGGAACTTGCAATTGCCGTAGAATGGGAGCGCGGTAATGGATGTGTCTACATAGAAAAATATAGAAAGAGGAATAAGATAAAAAAACCCATTACTGAAATAAAATTTATCCGTGAAGCTTCACAGAATAAAAGAGCGTTGGAAAAAAATCCTCTTGTTGAAAAAACAGTAATGATTAACCATGAGGGGTAATAAATAAAACAACATATTTTAAAAACATCTTTGTCTTTTTTAATTAATGGATTTAGACAAAGCAATTAAATTGCGCAAAAGTACAAAAAAATTTTCAGACAAAAAACCGGATTGGCGCAGGATAATTGAGTGTATTGACTCTACGAGGTATGCTCCCATGGCGGCTGGAAATTTCTCGTTGAAATTCATTCTTATTGACGACAGAGAAAAAATAGGGAAAATCTCCGGGATGTGTGAACAGAGATTTTTCTCAAAGGTACACTATCTAGTCATAGTGTGTTCAATCCCTAGCAGAACAAAAAATGCCTTTAAAGAAAAAGGAGAGATTTATTTAAGACAGCAAGCTGGTGCTGCAATTGAAAACTTCCTCCTGAAAATCCAAGATTTTGGGCTTGCAACATGTTGGGTGGGACACTTCATTGAAGAAGAGATAAAGCGTGAACTAAGAATTCTTGACGATGTTAATGTAGAGGCAATTTTCCCGATAGGATATCCTCAAGGCCCTGAAAAAGAAAGGTCAAAAAGGAAAATTTCTCTAGACAATATTCTTTATTTTAACGAATACGGAAATCCAAGAATGAGACAGCCGAGAGTACCTGAGGGTTAAATCTGTCTTCCATCGTGATTAAAATTTCATTTTCAATAAAGTATGAACATTCCAAAAGTTGAATTTAGTGTTGCACCAATAGACAAAATCTTTTCCTTAATTCACTATTTTCTAAATCCTGCAAGAGGAGATTGGGATTGGAGTAACGCAATTTACAAAAATTATCCTGAATTAAAGAGTAAGTTACAAAATGTTAAAGATAAGAAAAAACAAAAAGAAGTTGAATATCGTTTTTTCACAGAGGTTTTCAAAAAAGAAAGAATCGAATTAGAGAAAAGAGCAAAAATTTTCCAAATAGAGTGGAATAAAATTAATGATGATGTAATGCTTGTTCTTTCTAAAGTTGTTGAACAAGAATGGTCTGATAAAGACAGGAAAATTTTTGCAAGAATTTCTTTGAATCCTATTTGTCCTCGGTACATCAAACAAAGAACTTTCGACCTTTTCTATAAACAAAAACCACAATATATGAAAAGTGTTGCTATTCACGAAATTTTGCATTTCATATATTTTGAAAAATGGAAAAAGGTCTTTCCTAAAACTAAAGAAAAAGAGTTTGATGCGCCTCATTTAGTCTGGCAATTAAGCGAGATGGTGCCAGGAATTATTTTGAATGATAAAGGGGTTCAAAATGTTTTCAAATACAAATTCGGTTCTTACAAAGAATATGAAAATTTTAAACTGAATGGAAAACCTCTTTTATCTTATTTGCAGGATTTTTATGATAACAGAAAAGATTTTGCAGATTTCTTAAAAAAATCTTGGAAATTTGTTAAGCAACACGAAAAGGAAATTAATTCTATATAACGCGCACATTTGAAATTAGACATCACATAGTTCCAACTAGTTTCTAAAAACAAAAAGAAAAAGGAAAAAATAAAATTAAACTTACTTGAACACCTCTATCCCCAAATCAGAAACTTCTCTTGATGCAGGGAAAGCTCTGTCTTCAACGGATTTTCCAAGAACATATGGTGATTTAACGCCAGTCATTATTGTTATGACTCTAACTCTTCCGGTAAATTCCTTGTTGATTCTTGCTCCAATGATAACATTTGCCTCAGGACTAAGATTCTCGGAAACAACTCTTCCAATAACATCAAATTCCTCAAGCTTCAAATCAGGTCCGCATGTGATGTGAATTAAAGCTCCGTTTGCTCCCCTGTAATCTACATCAAGCAATGGGTGCGATAATGCCTGGTCAACTGCCTCTTGAACCTTGTTCTGTGTGTCTGCCTCTCCAATTCCTATAACTGCGACTCCACCGTTGGTCATTATTGCCCTTACGTCTGCATAGTCAAGGTTGATCAAGCTTGGTAATGTAATTGTATCCACAATTCCCTTAATCATCGTGCTGATAAGCTCATTGGCAACTGCAAACGCCTGCTCTATTGGCAATTGTCCTGCAATGTCAACCAATCTATTGTTGTCAAGAACGATGCATGTATCTGTCTGCTCTCTTAATTCCTGCAAGCAGAATTCAGCCTTGTCAATTCTTGCCTTTTCAGCCTCAAATGGCATTGTTACAACGCCAATGACTACAGCTCCTGTTTCTTTAGCAAGCTGTGCAACAACTGGTGCTGAACCAGATCCTGTTCCACCGCCAAGCCCTGCAATAATGAATACCATATCTGATCCAGAGACTGCCTTCTTCAATTCAGAAAGTGATTCTTTTGCTGCTTCTCTACCCTTTTGAGGCATTCCACCTGCACCAAGTCCGCGAGTTAATTCTCTTCCTATTAAGAATTTGTCATCTGCCTTTGTTACGCTCAAGTGAAGTGCATCAGTATTAAGTGCAAAAACCGTAGCACCATCAATTCCTTTGTTGAAAAGCCAAGTCACTGCATTTCCACCCATTCCACCACAACCAAAAACTTTTATGTTTGCCTTTCCGGCCTTAAGATCATCAAAATTAATGCTGTGGGTAGCCGTGTTCGCTATTGCTTCTTTTGCAAAGTCTAAAACCATGGTTTAACCTCCTTTTAATTCTTGTATTTCTGAATTAAATTCAGCAGCAAGAGAATCTTGCCAATAATACATATGAAAAATTAAAGGTGCTCGTATTTAAAAATATTTTGTCATTGGAAAAGAATCTTCTTTTGACATATTTTCCTGGGATTTTATAAAATTTTTAGGAAAATTTCTCAAAAATTTTTGTTTTTCCATTGAAAATTTTCTCCTGTTTTTAATTTTTTATCCAGAATTTCAAGCTCTTCATAAATTCCTTCAATTAAATCGTAGTCTTTTGCCTCGTGAAGATCAATCCATGCAAATTCCGTAAGTGCCTTGCAAAGTTTCACATTTTCCGACGCTGGTTCAGCACACAAACTGATAATGATGCATGGAATTCCATCGTTTCTGAGATAGACCAAGCTGGTAACATAATTAATATTTTTTATTTCCAAACCAACTTCTTCAAGAATTTCTCTTTTCAATACATCCTCAAGAACATTATACCAGTGTTGAGAAGTATCTTTCTCCCTGAGAACGTAATCCAACACTTCCAACTTGCCTCCGGGAACAGTCCATTTGTTGGGAAATGCTTTTTCCCAATCGGCTCTTTTTGCGATAAGAAATTTTCCATCTCTGACAAGTATCCCTGTAACAACAATATAATGTATCAAATTCCTGTCAGGCATTCCCAAACTTGAGAACAATCGTATTTAAAAACTTCCTCAAAAAATTTGAGTTATGGAGAAGGAAATACTTGCGTTGTTTTTGTACAATGAAAAATTAAAGTTCAATGAGATTGAAAAATGCCTTAAGGTAAGGTCAAACAAAATAGCCTATCACCTAAAAAATCTAATAAAAAAAGAAATTCTCTTAAAGAGTGGAAATTCGTACAAACTGTCAAAGGAGAATCTCATACCTTATCTCTCTGCAAAAAGACACGTGCTTCCGATAATTTTAATTTATATCGGAAATGGAAGAGAATGTTTTTTGGTTGAAAGGGATAAAAAACCGTTCAAGAATTTTATGGGAATGCCTGGAGGAAGAATTATTCTGGGAGAAAATTTAAATGAAGCTGTTGAAAGGATAATGTACGAAAAACACAAAATCACCGCAAAATTAAAGAAAATAAATTCTGTTTCAATAGAGCATATAAAAAATTCCCAGGGAATTTTTCAAACGGACTTGATAATATTTGCAACAGCTACGACAAAGAATAAAATCTATTTAACCAACATTAAGGAAAACAAGTCAAGGATAATTTCCAGTGATTACAAATTGATAAAAAATCATCTTGGAAAAGAGACCAAAATAGAAAGATTCATAACTGTTAATGATTAAAGGAATTGCATTCATTTCACCAAAGTTGATTCAAGTGATAATAAAAAACGTTAGCTTCAAAGTCGCTCACGATTGATTAAAATTTAACACGAAATCTGATGATTAATGACATCTATCCCGCCATAATTGGTTTATGATTAACCATAAAATCCGAGCCTCGCGAGAAGAAATTTCTCCATGTCAAAAAAACTTGTAAAATCATTATAATTTCTCAAAACTCCTCGCAATCTGGAAAAGTTTCTGCTCCTGAAATTTGTCGCAAATAATCTGCATTCCTATCGGAATACCGTTTATTTTTCCCGCAGGAATTGAAATGGCGCAGTTTCCGGCAAGATTGGCCAAAACAGTAAGCACGTCATATTGATACATCTCCTCGACGGAGATCTTTTCGCCTATTTTGTGTGGCAGTTTTGGTACAGTGGGCAAAATCAAGCAATCAAAATCCTTGAAAATTTTCTCGAACTCCTTTTCAATAAGTTTCATAACTTTTAACGCCTGATGATAGTATCTTCCATGATGCTCGGCCTTGCTTATCTCACTTCCTCCAAGAATTCTTCTCATGACCTCTGGTCCAGAATTTTCATCTATGCTCAAACCATATCTCCTTCCGTCAAATCTCCTAGTTCCGGAAAAAAATTCAACATAAACTATGATGTAATAAGCCTCAAGTGCCAGATCAAGATAATTCATTTTTATTTTTTTTACGTTCCATCCGTATTTTTTCTTGGCGTTCATTACTCTTCCGTCAACAATGGCTTGTATTTTCTTGTCGTTGATTTCAAAATCCAGCAAGCCAAGGTTTAATTTTTTAGGAACTTCTTCAATTTTTTTAAAATCTATGTCTCTACTTTCCTGAGTAATTGAATCATTTTTTGTTCTGCCCTTTATTATGTTAAAGAGTTTGGCGACAGAAGAAACATCCTTTCCCAAAACACCTATTTGGTCCAAGCTCATTGATGAATCAATCAAACCATATCTGCTTACAGAAGAGTAAGTGGGTTTCAATCCCACAATTCCGCAATGACTTGCAGGATTTCTGCTACTTCCCCCTGTGTCGCTTCCCAAAGACAAATCACAGAAATCTGCTGCAACGCTCGCCGCACTTCCACTACTAGTTCCTCCTGGAATCAACTCAAGATTGTTTGGATTTCTTGTAGGTCCGAATGCACTTGTCTCGCCGCTGCTCCCAGAGGCAAACTCATCCATGTTTGTCATTCCAATGATTAGTCCATCTTCTGTCTTAATTTTTTTTATTACATCTGCATCATAGGTTGATTTGTAATTCTCAAGTGTCTTGCTCGCACAAGAAGCATTTAACCCCAGAACGTTTATATTCGACTTAACAGAGATTATCTCTCCTGCTAGTTTCCCTGCTTTTCCCAATTTTATTTTCGCGTCAATTTCTTTTGCTTTTGCGATTGCCTCGGGATTCAATTGCAAAAATGCATTTATCTTCTTGTCCTCTTTTTTTATTTTCTCGAGGTATGTTTGAAGTTTTAGGAGTGTACTTACCATTTCTTCTTCTCCGCGATTATAAAATCTTTATTTTTGTTCGGCGCGTTTTCAAAAATTCTTTTTCTGAAATCTTCTTTTTCTTTTAATGCCTCTTTTCCTTCATGGACATCTTTACTCTCGACTTTTTTTTCTTGGGTGGGTGAGCGAGTTCGTGGTAGAGACAAATTATTTTTGTGGATAACTCGTGATGGGTCGCGATTAAAGGGGAGAGAATCTTCCTTATGAATTAGAATTTCCTCCCGCGAAAATTCATCTCTTTCAACGCTGTGTTCTCCGAGATTCTCCGGAATTTTGGAAATCCGATTGGAAAATTTTTTCAGCAAAACCCCTGATTCTTTTTTTATTTGTTCTATCTCTTTTTCAGAAACCCGATGGAATAAAAAATCATTTGCCATAATCAAAGGAAGAAGAAAGCGTTTAAATTTATTTCTCAAGGACTCAGTCTATCTCTGTCACGAGGAAACATTGTGGCTTCTTTTATATTATCCAAACCGCAAATCACTTGAGTCATTCTCTCCAAACCCAAGCTCCATCCCGCATGTGGCGGAGCACCATATCTGAAAGAATCAATGTATGCCTTGAAATTCTTAGGATTAAGATTTTTTTTCTTAATCATCTCGACGAGCAATTCTGGAAGATGGATTCTCTGTCCTCCTGAACAAACTTCTACTCCTCCGTAAAGCGCATCAAAACCTTCGCTAAGTTTTGCGTCAGATTTCTCGTCTTTGGGCATTATGTAGAAAGGTTTCAGCGTTGCAGGCCATGAATGAACAAAAACAATGTCTCCCCTATACATCGCGCAGAGTTTCCTCTCTTGTTCAGGTGTGAAATCCTCTCCGATTTTTCCCTTAATTTTATTCATTGCCCCCTCATAAGAAAGATAAATTCCTTTTGGAACCTTCAATTTAATTTTTAACAATTCCAAATCATCCTTGTTGTTTTCGATTATTCTTTTGACAATGAATTTTATTGCTTCTTCAAGATGTTTCATAATTGAAAATTGGTTTTCAAAGGCGGCTTCAATGTCCATCTGCCTGATTTCATTTATGTGTCTCGTGGTGTTGTGCTTCTCGGCACGCCAAACAGGAGTTATCATAAAAGTTTTTTCCATTGAACATGCAATCATCTGCTTGTACAGTTGCGGGCTTTGGGCAAGATAAGCCTTCTTTTCAAAATATTTCACTTCAAACAAATCTGTTCCTCCTTCAGAGGCCTGTTCTATAATTCCTGGTGGCTGCATTTCCAAAAATCCTTTTTTGTAAAAAAATTCTCTGAATGAATTGGAAATGGTGTTTTGAATTTTGAAAATTGCTTGAGATTTTTTCCTGTGAAAATCAAGAAACCTATAATCAAGCCTCTTAGGCAGTTCTGTAGTGGTTTCTGCATTAAGGTCAAGAGGAATATCAATAGGCAAATCATCTGCTTTGTTCAACAAAACAATTTCATGAGGGACTATTTCTTTTCCGCCGGGAGCTTGCTTACTCACAACCAATGTGCCTTTCACATAAACAATAGACTCCCTTGTTGGTTTTTCCATCATCGCAAAAACATTGTCTTGAATTCTTCCCTTGACAGCCGTAACCTGGACAATCCCTGTAAAGTCCCTTATTAACAGGAATCTTATTTTTCCAAGCTCGCGGGAATTATGAACCCATCCTGCAACTTCAACTTCCTTTTTTTTCGATGAAAAAACGTCGTTTATGGGAATTCTGTTCTTGTTCAATTTTTCCAAGTCCATGTCCATAGTAAAAAACCTTAATTTTTAAAATAATCTATTTAAAATATTTTTTTATAATCTCAACTGCCTCATTGCCAGATATTTTTCCATTAAATTCTTTCATGACCAAACCCATGTAAGCATTTACAGAAAGCCCTGGCTTTTCCTTTATAATCTTTAGGATTTTCTCTTCGATGTTTTCTGTTTCCCCTTTTTCAAATTTGATAGCCTCATCGAATGGAACATTTTTAACAAGTTCAGAGAACACATGTCTGATATGATTTTCGCTCAAGCTTCCCCTGTTCAATTCCAAAAGCAATTTTTTTATAATTTCTTTTGTTATGATTTCTTTAATATCCTCCAAATTCTTCCCTGATTTTGTTGCTAACTCTGTTCTCCAAACTGTAAGCATTTTCGCAACAATATCCGGATTTTTATTGTAAAATTTGATCAAATCCTCAAAATCCTCAAGATGTCCTTTTAGAACAAGCTTGATCATCTCTTGAGAAAGTCCTTTCTTTTTCAGATCATCCTCTGTTTCGTGCTTCATCTTTGGAAGATTTTTTTTGACATCATTAATCATGTTCCTTGATATAGCTAACAAAGGTAAGTCGGTTTCAGGATACATTCTTGCCTCTCCAGGCATCGGACGCAAAAATTTTGTTTTTCCGTCGGGAAGCACAGCTCGAACTTCAGATTCAAATTTTTTTCCGCTGTTGACAAGATTAAACTGCCGTTCTGCTTCAAGGGCAACCGATTTCTCAATTAAATCCGGATTTTGCACCCCTTTTATCTCAATCCTCTTCCCTCCTTTTATGGAGACGTTAACATCCTGTCTTATTGTTCCTATTCCTCTCTTGACGTTGCACGCACGCAAAATGCCTCCTATGTAAAGAGCAACTTCTTTTGCCTGTAAAGGAGTTTTTATGTCCGGCGCAGTCGCAATTTCTATCAAGGGGATCCCTAACCTGTCCAATCGATAAACAACTTCATTTTCATTCTGAGAGATTATCCGGGCAGAATCTTCTTCCAAACAAATTGAGTCTATTCCGACGCGCCCTTGAGAGGTTTCAACAAATCCGTCATAGGCAACAAGTAGTGTTCTCTGAAATCCTCCCGTGTTTGAACCGTCGACTACTGTTTTCCTCATTACTTGCGTTATTGGCAGAATTTTTGCATTCAATAACAATGCAATTTGCAACGCAATGCTCAAGGCTTCTGGGCGGACATTAAATGGAGGTGATTCGTCCAGTTCCACAAGGCATGTGGTATCATAACCTTGGTACAAAAATTCTTTTTTTAATGATGTCTGATACTCCACTGCGATATCAACTTCCCCAGTTTCTCCGGGAACAGCATGAAGTTTTCTCATGACTGTAAAATCAGGAGAATCATTTCTCAAAACGGAATTGCAATTGCAGAATAATTTTTTCGTATTGAGTTGCTGATGAATTTCCAGACCGCATTTCAAGCCAAGTTTTTTATAATCCGATTCCATATGATTAACAAAGAAAAGTTGTTTATAAAAAATTTCCTGTTCTCAGTAGATTCGAAAAATAATTTTTATTTGCAAAAGCGAACAAATATTACTCGCGCCTGACGGCGCGTACCCCAAAACTCAAGTCCCTGTCGGACGGATTCCCGCCGCAATACAGGTCAGCGCTACCTGAATCGGCATCAAACCTCGCGACAGAATTATCTCTTGGATGCCAGAAATATAAACTTCCTTTGTTAACATTTTTTCTTGGAAATCCTTGTTTTGTTGGGTTTTCAATCCACGATTCAAGTGAAATTCCCGGAGTTTTGTCTTCCATTAAAGTATCTTCGTCCAGTTTCTCTTCGCCGTCTCTTGTAATCATGTACATTCCATCTTCCTTTTTCTTGAATCTCGCTCCGATAAATTCACTCTTCCATGGGCATGGGCTCCTTCCTTCAGTTATTCCATTGTACAAGTCAGAGTTGTTTTCTCTCGCATATCTTAAAAGTTCTACAAATTCACTTGGTTTTATTCTTTCTCTCAAAGTTGATTCAACTTGATTGTAGTTTCCCAAAAGAGTTCCTTGTCTTGAGACGTAAATTCCCGAAGGAAGTTTAACATAATCTTCTTTCCAATCATAATGTTCTTTAACATCAACTTCTCCATTAACAATCTGCGAGTGGGTTGGCACTACAAGGGAAGATTGTCTTCCCCTTACTCTTCTGAAATGAAGATTTCCTTCCTGAACAATTCTTGACATGAAAAACAGGGGAAAATAGAGTTTTTAAATCTTTCTTAATGTTACCACTAAACAGTTAATATCAGACAACAAAGAAAATTCTCAGAAACTTTTTATACAATCTTTTGCTAGTTGGAAAATGAAACCTCAGAACAATGCGAAACCCGGAGATTATGTTGAAATTGAATTGATGAAAAAAATTTATCCGGGAGTTCTGTTGGAAAATCCCCAGAATGAAAAAGGTATAATATTGCTGAAACTTGATTCTGGATACAACATCGGTTTAAACAAAAAAGACATTTCTTCCATAAAAATCAAAAAAAAGTTCAGTGAGAGGAAAACCTTGGACAAGAAAGTTCCGATTAATCTTAAAAAACCGAGTATTGCAATGATAATACTGGGGGGAACAATCTCGGCGAGAATGAATCCAAGAAAAGGAGGGGTTGATTGGCTTTCAAAACCAGAGGAATTGCTGAAGTATTACCCAGAGATTTTTGAAAAAGTTAATGTTAAAAAAATAGAGGTTCCATTCATGAAAGCTTCTGAGGATATGGATTTTATTGATTGGAAAAAAATTGCTTCTGTAGCAAAAAATCTTCTCAACGAAAAAGACATAAAAGGAATTGTCATAACTCAAGGAACAGATTTTTTGCATTACACATCCTCGGCATTGAGTTTTTTTCTTAAGGATTTGAATAAACCTGTTGTAATAACATACAGCCAAAAAAGTTCTGACCGTGCAAGCAGTGATGCAAATTTAAATCTCCAGTGCGCCGCTCTCGCGGCAATAACCGACATGGCAGAAGTAATGGTTGTGGGACATGCATCAATCAACGACGATTTCTGCTATGCAATTCCCGGAACAAAAACAAGAAAAATGCACACATCGCGCAGAGACGCATTCAAATCAGTAAATGCAAAACCTCTTGCAAAAATATTTCGCGATAAAATTGAGATAATTTCAGACTACAGAGTTTCAAACAAAAAAAATAAAGTTTCTTTGGATGCAACTTTCGAACCAAAAGTCGCACTAGTAAAAATTTATCCTGGACAATCACCAGAAATACTTGATTTTTATACGAAAGAAAATTACAGGGGTTTGATTCTTGAGTTGAGCGGACTAGGACATCTGCCAACTAAGAGATCCAGAAATTCGTGGATAAAAAAACTAAAGGATATTCAAAAAAAAGGGGTGATTATTTGCGCAGCAAGCCAAACAATTTATGGACGTTTGAATCCTTTGGTTTACAGTAATGGACGCGAGATTTTTGAAACAGGAGTGATTTATCTCGAGGATATGTTGTCTGAAACTGCATTTGTAAAACTTTCATGGATTTTAGGAAAAAGAAAAACTCCAAAAGCAAAAAATGAAATTGAACAGTTCAGGAAGTGGGTTAAAGAAAAGATGCTTGAGAATTTTTCGCACGAGTTGAATGACAGATTGGAAGAATAAATCGGTGCTACCTTATTCTGTCTGATATCGCCGCCCCTATTGCAGCCGGAAAAGTTATCAGGACAATGATGTTAAATGCATATGAAGGATCTGTTGTCCATGAAGTTACTTGCATAACCCCCATAAGCAGTGCAACTATAACAAAAGAGAGGACATATGTCGTCGCAACTCTTTTTATCAACTCCGTGATGTGATACCTCGGATTTCTATTGATGTGCTCTCTATGATAATGGTAGTACGTAAAAATGCCTATAAAAAATAAAGTAAGTAGCATTATTATCACTATGTTGAATGTCGGAAGTCTTTTTCCCAAATCCCACACCTCTTGCGTAAAACCTACGGGAATGGCAAGTACAAATGCTCCCACTATAATCTGCAGGATATCCTGAATGTTGAAAGGCGTATCAGCAATGCCTGTAATTTTTACCATGATTCTCCTTTATATGTCATAAAGAATAATTATAAATTTTTCCACTCTTCGACCTAATTATAATAACTATATAGGGGTTACAAAAAGAAAGATTTATAAGTATGAAAAAAGTTTTGCCATAATGATAAATGAAAGAGCCAATAAAATAAATGAAATAGTCTCGAGAATAAACACTCATCCAGAATATTCCAGCTGTGTTAAAAGGGAAGTTTTTCATGCACAAAGAGAAGAGGCACAGAAGCATTCACTGGATTTGGAATTAGAGGGTGAAGGTAAGAAATTAACAAAAAATGAACGAGTGATGATCTTGGGGCGTTTGGATGAAGCATGGAAATTTCTTTGTGAACGGGGCATGGACATATTCTCATTGGCAAAACTGGGAGCGATAATTGAACCTGAACCTAATAAGACGGGCAGTTTTAGAAATTCGCAGACTAAATTGGTAATTTTTGGCCAACACTCCCTACAGACATTCATTACGAAATTGAACAGTTGGTTTATCAAACGAATAATTCAGACCTCTCTCCTGTGGAAAGAGCGTCAAATATTCATCTGGGATTGGTAAAAATACATCCTTTCATAGACGGAAATGGAAGAGCTGCGAGATTGGCTCAAAATTTTTGTTTGCACCAAAGAGGATATCCTTTAGTAATAATTCCTTCAAACGAAAGAGGAAAATATCTAGAGATAATCGGAAACGCCTTGAGAGATAGATACAATTTCGATTCGGGAGTATTAAGACAATCTGATGCAGAAAGAAGATTTCATGAATACATTGAATCAAAAGTTTTTGAATCTTCGCTGGATTTGGAAAAAGAATTAAAACAAAGAAGAATGTACCAAATTGAACTCAAGGGAATTGATGGTCCTCAAACAGGACACATTCTGGCAAAAGTTATAAGAAACATCGGAAGGAACAGACCAGATTCACGAGGAGGAATAACTGTCAGTGTTTCAAAAAATGGGGGCAAAAGAGCCATGACTCTTGATGTTGTAGGAGATGTTAGCACAGAGGAAATTACAAGTACCCTTGATGCTCAAGGAAGATTTAGATTTTCCTATGACATAAACAATAAATATTGTTGACTAAAAAATAAAAAATGCCAAGAAAAGATGTTAAAGAAGGAAATTTTTTCTATGAAGGAATTTATTCACCAGGAATATGGGTGATGGGTACACATAACCACCCTTATTTAGGCATTCATTGTCCATACAACAGAAATCCCATTCTTGGAGTACGCACTGTAAGAACAGAGTAATTCTAAAATTTAATAAACTCATCCGCCTTTTTTCTTTCATGGTTAAGATAGGACTTGAAATTCACGGATATCTCAATACCAAGGAAAAATTATTCTGCAGTTGTGATGCAATTCATGGTGCAAAATTTTCAAAGCCCAACACAAACATTTGCCCGATATGCACCGCGCAACCAGGAGCAAAACCTATGCTTCCAAATGCCACTGCATTAAAAAATGCGATAAAAATTTGCTTGATTTTAAATTGTAAAATTAACGAAAAATTTTCGTGGCAGAGAAAGCATTATGACTGGCCGGATTTGCCAAAAGGGTATCAAAGTACAATCTCGGGAAAACACGCATCTCCCGTAGGCATAAAGGGAAATTTCTTGGGAATAAGAATAACAGAAGCGCATTTGGAAGAAGACCCTGCATCGTGGAATCCTCTTACTGGAGAGGTTGATTACAACAAGTCAGGATATCCCCTAATAGAAATCGTAACAGAACCTGATTTCACTTCGTCAGAGAAAGTTGTGTCATGGATTGAAGAACTATCTTCTACACTGAAATATTTCAAAGTGATAAACAAAAATCTTGGCATAAAAGTGGATGTTAATGTCTCTCTTCCCGAATTAAAAGGAGCGCGAGTTGAAATAAAAAATATCAACTCATTGAAAAACATAAGCGCGGCGATAAATCATGAGATTCAAAGGCAGAGCAAACCAAGCGAAACCCCAAAATCCCAAGAGACAAGAATGTTTGATGAAGTTTCAGGCAAGACACTAAAAATGCGTTCAAAGGAGATTGCAGAAGACTACAGATTTGTCTCCGAACCGGATTTGCCCGTGATGAACATCTCAAAACTTATGGTTAAAAAAGTAAAATCTTCTCTTCCAGAAATGCCTGAGGAAAAAGTTAAAAAACTCGTGAAAGACTACAAAATTGAAAAAAGATATGCGGAAATCTTGGCAAGAAAAATTGACCTAGTGGAATTCTTTGAAAAGATCGTTATAAAAACAAATCCAAGACTTGCAACACATTGGGTTCTTGGAGAACTGTTGAGAATTTTGAATTATTCTAAAAAAGAACTTGATGACCCTGAAATAAACATCAAACCGGAGCATTTCATAGAGTTGTTGGAGCTGATTGAAAACAAAAAAATAACTGAGTTAAAAGCAAAGGAAATATTGAACAAATTTATCCCGAAAAGTTTCTCACCAAAATCGGAGATTTCCCAACATGAAAAAATATCATCTAAAGGTGAAATTGAAGGTTTAGCAAGAAAAATAATCAAGGAAAACAAAAGTGCAGTTCAAGATTTCAAATCAGGAAAAAAAGAATCATTGAATTTTCTCATCGGCCAGGTTATGAAATCGAGCAACAAGCGCGCAGACTACAAGACTGCAAGAGAGATATTGGAGAATCTCTTATCCTAATCAAAAAGTCTCAAAGAGAATTCCTGCTATGAGCATTAGGCTTAATACTAAAACAAAAATCTTGCTGTTCCAAACTGAAAATTCGGGTGTTCTATCGCCTTTCTTTTTGGCTTTCAAATGAGTCATGAAAATCATTATTCCAGTTATGCCTCCCGAAATAGCACCCCCAATGCTCAAAACTTTTACAAAACCTGCCAAGTTGAAAGTTGAGACAATTATGTAAACTATCAACGGTATTACTGAAACAAAAATAAATGTTAACTTCCTCTTTCGCAAGTCATAAACAAAAATGTCTCTTAGGGAAAAGCTGAGCACAAAAAAGCTTGTCAACATTGTAAATACTCCTAAGACAGTTATAAACTTACCAAGAGACAACGTTGCAAGTTCAGGGACATTTTCCCCCAAAATTCCCACAAAAATAAAAGTGAAAAGAGTATAAAGAATCACGGGGATTAAAGTTCCAAGGATAATCGCTTTTTTGAATTTTCTTTCCTGACCTAAAATCTCAATTCTCATCTCGGGAATAGAGGTAAATCCCAAAAGTGCAAAAAGAACAACTCCAAACGGAAAGAAAAAATTTGGAGTATTGTAATGAGTTAGGTTAGAAAAATTTATGTTTGGGAAATACCAAAAAAGCATCGCAAAAATTATTGCAATAACTATCATGACCCCATAGAGTTCAACTTTTTTCAACCCCTTCAATCCTTCCCTTAAAAAAATAGTCATAAATAACCAAAAGGCAATTGCAAAATAAAAACTGTACTCAAGGTGTCCAAAAAAAAGTTTTGATAAGCTTTGTCCTTCTCCAATCATGTAAGCCAATAATGCGGAATAAATTCCAAAAACAACCGAGAAGAACATTATCCTCTCAGCGTTTTTTCCCAAATATTTCTCGGCATAACCTGGAAGTTGATGGATTTTTTTTGTCCTCAAAGATATCTCTCCAAGACAAAGATTAATGAACAAAATAACAAGTCCGAGAGAAAAAAGCCAGAAAAGTCCGAGAAAAAATCCTGATTTTGAAAAAACATAAGGCAATCCAAGAATTCCCGCACCAACAGTCGTTCCTGTAAGTGTGAACGCCGTTGAAAAGAATTTTTTGTCAAGCATTTAATAAAAAACAAAATTAGTTATAAAAAGTTATTGATAAATTTACCAAACGGGCGCAGGAGGAATCGAACCTCCATCCTCGGGGCCGAAACCCGAGATTCTGTCCATTAAACTATACGCCCAAAAATAAAAGATAAACAAGGTTTTTAAGATTTCGATTCATAACCTTAATAAATATATTTTCCCTAAATTTAAAATGGCTTTGGAAAAACATCACAAGTGGCTCATAGGAGGATTCAGCTCTTTTGTTTTAATTTCATTGATAGCAATGGGAACATTCCTTTACTTGTTTTACGTGAAGATAGACTTGAACTATGACAATCTAAATCAAAAAATTCTTGACTCTCAACTTGAAACCCAGGGCCAAATCAGCGAGCTCACTGAAAATTTAATGCAAACAAATGAAATTCTTAACAGCGAAATCGGCTCACTGAATCAGGAATTAAGTTTATTGCAGGCATCCGCAGGAGAGGACTTTTCAGGGATAATAGAAGAGGTCAGAAAATCTGTCGTTACAATAAAAACCAGCGCCGGTTTTGAAGGAACAGGATTTTTAATTTCAGAAGATGGCTATGTTGTTACAAACGCCCATGTTATCGCTGACAAATCAGGATATCTGGCCACAGTCATACAAACAATCGGCTATCAAAAAAACACAGAAAACGCAGAGTTCATAGGATATGACGGAACTCTTGACATCGCATTGTTAAAAATATCGGGAGACCATAAATTCCTGGAATTTGAAAATTCAGACAGCGTCCAAATAGGTGAAAAAGTTATCGCGATAGGAAATCCGCTGGGATTATCTTTTAGTGTTAGTCAAGGTATTGTCTCAGGGGTTCACAGAATTGGAGGCAATGGGATCGAAGGATACATTCAGACAGATGCGGCATTAAATCCGGGAAACTCAGGAGGACCTCTGATAAACAAAGAAAGCAAAGTCATAGGAATAAATAACTTTAAGATAAGTTCTGGGGAAAGTCTTGGATTCGCATTGGAGTCAAATTACATAATCGAAGCCGTCAATGAAATCTCGCAAAAAAAATTAAATCAAACATTGATAAATTAAATGTCAAACAAAAAACAAAATTCTGTTGATAAAAGAGGAATGACGATTAAGAAGAATGAAAATTTTTCAGAGTGGTACTCTCAGATTTTGGACAAGGCAGAAGTTACGGATATGAGATACAATGTCAAGGGATTTGTAGTCATACGTCCTCTTGGAGCAAGTATAATGGAAAACATGTACAAAATCTATGAAAATGCGTTGCAAAAAAAAGATCACGTTCCGAGTTTTTTTCCAATTGTAATTCCTGAAAAAAATTTCCAAAAAGAAGCGTCTCATGTGAAGGGATTTACTCCACAAGTTTTTTGGCTCGAAAAAATAAAGGGTGAAGACCGCCTAGCATTGAGGCCAACCAGCGAAACGGCGATGTATCAAATGTACTCTCTTTGGATTCGCTCTTGGCGCGATCTTCCTCTAAAAATTTATCAAAGAGCACAGGTGTTTAGATACGAAACAAAAGCCACCCGCCCGTTAATAAGAAGCCGAGAATTTTACTGGATAGAAACCCATGACTGTTTTTCCTCCCGAGAAGAAGCAGAGGCGCAGGTTCAGGAAGACATACAAACAACAGAAGAAATAATGCATCAAAAATTCGGTGTGCCATTTTTGCCATTGAAACGCCCAGAATGGGATAAGTTTCCTGGAGCGATTTACACTATTGGCTCTGACTCGCTTATGCCTGATGGAAAAATAATCCAGCAACCTTCAACACATTTGCTAGGGCAAAATTTTGCAACAGCATTCAGTGTAAAATTCAAGGACAAAAATGAAAAAGAAAATTTCGTGTGGCAGACATGCTATGGTCCCGCAATTTCGAGAATTCTAGCGTCTGTAATTTCTGTTCACGGAGACGATACTGGGTTGGTCATTCCATACTGCATATCCGGAACTCAGGTGGTGATAATCCCCATATTCAGTGAGAAAAATAAGACAAAGATCCTCAAGGAAGCTGAAAAAATAAAAGATAATTTGGAAAACCTAGGAATAAGATGTAAAATTGATTCTTCAGACAAACGCCCAGGAGAGAAATTCAATGAGTGGGAACTCAAGGGAATTCCTTTCAGAATAGAGCTAGGTGAAAAAGAAATAAACGAAAAAAAAGTAACTCTCTTCACAAGGGATGTGCAGAAAAAGGAAAAAATAAACATAAAGAATTTGGACAAAATAAAAAATCTCGGCGTTGATTTTGACAATCGTCTTAAAAAAAATGCGGACAAACTTTTCAATGGCAAAATTCAAAATTGCAAAACAAAGACAGAATTAAAAAATGCCATGCAGGAAAGAAAAATTGCCCGGATTGATTTCTGTTCTATAAATTCCGAAGGTGAGAAATGTGCGGCAATTGTTGAGAAAGATTTCAACGCCGAGGTCCGGGGAGTTTTGGCAAACAAAAAAGAGAAGCCAACTGGAAGATGCGTAATCTGCAACAAAACTGCTAAAGAAGTTGTTTATATCGGAAAAAGTTATTGAATTATCAGTAATTTATCTCTATTTTGATTTTATCCAAAGAATCTTGTAAATTAGGAGAATCTCTTTCGGTTTCCTCTGAATTTCTCCTTACTAGTTCTTCGTTGCCGTTTATGCCATCTCCATTTTTGTCTATGTACATTAATCCCTTTTCTTCAGAAGAATGACTGAGAACATACATATCCGGATATAAAGGCAATTCCCTAAATAAATATGGTTCTTGAGGGATAGACTTTTTGGAGGCAAGATATTCCTCTATTAGTGTCTTGTTTCCCAATTGAAAAAAGTCAGTTAAATAAAACTGATGAATCTCGGGGTAAAAATAAATTCTATGCTTTATTCTATATTCATCTTTTATTCGCCCTCTTTCGTCTAAATAACCCTTGACTTGTTCGTACAAACTTGGAATTTTTTCCTTGATAATTAAATTTTTAGTCTTAAGCAATGGTTTTCTGCCGGGACGAGGTATCTCTCCGCCAAATTTTTCGAGAAGATCTTTAGGAATTGTTGCTGTTGAAGAGGACGTGATGGGTTCAGCAAAAGTGTAATTAATTGGTAAAGAAACCATCGCCGCTAATCTCAAAGTAGCCAATAAATTTTTCTTCATTTTTTTATGTTTGTAACTTTCAAATCAGATTCGTTTACACGTTTTAATTCTTCATTTTCACGTTCTTGAATTATTTTCGCAAATTCGTCCATAAATTTTATTCCTCCCAAACCCTGCCATGTCCTTTGTGCCACTCCGGCTATCTTGTTTCTCCCGTTTATTTCCGTGTAAATTGGCGTTCCGGAATCTCCGGGAATCAGCCACATATTTATGTAAAAACTTTCCTGAGAGGATTTATCTTGAATTTCATCTTCGTAGTTTCTGCTTACCATAGCTTCATTGTAAAAATTGCCGTAATTTCTTGGGTTGCCACTCCAAAAAACCCTCATCCCAGGATATATGCCTTCTTTTCTCACTACAACTTCCTCCAAAGTCAAATCATTGCAATATTTTTCGCACAACTCAAGCGTTTTAGACAAATCGAAAACTGCTACATCTCTTTCATTATCTTCTATTAATGGATGAAGTTTAATACCTTCAAGATAAGTATCTTCCTTGATTCTTTCCCTATTTATCCTCTCTATCATAAATCCTCCAAAAGGAACCCTATATTCAAAAGTGTATTTGCTTACGACATGATCCAAAGTGAAGACCTTTTTTCCTATAACAAAACCTCTCCCCATCCACGAGAATGTTTCACCATCTTTTTCTCCATTGTCTTTGTATTTATCCAAAGAAGTAGTTAGAGCAACAAGATTCTTTGAGATGTCACTAATGCGAGTTTCATAGAATTTTCGTTCTGAAACATTTTCTTCAGGAACACCTTCGCATGCACTTACCGAAAGTGCGAGCCCTAGTATTGCCGCGAGATTTTTCTTCATTTTCTTCATTTTGTTATTGAAAATCATTTATTAGTTTTTGTATTCTGTAATGAATATATTAAAATCCTCTTCCATCCTGAGAGTGACCTCTAGCAATGTGCTCAATTCCTGTTCAAGTTCTGCGCGTTCCGATTTGTAGCTCATTTTTTCAAAACTAAATCCAAAAGAAGAAACCTTCATTCAATCAGATTTAGTCCGATTAATTAAAGGTATTTAATTTTAGCGATGACTAGATTAAACCTTCCATTCAATGTCAGGTGTCTTAGCCATTCACTCATGTTTTATTTAGGAAAACGGCATTTAAAAAATTATTGCTGTTTGCCTGCAGCCGAGATAAGACGCCTCTTCAATTCATCCAAGTGCTTTGATTGTATTTTTACCCCAATAGCTTCCTCATGCCCTCCACCTGTCGAATCTGTAAAATCCCGTATTATTTCAAGCATTATTTTTCTCACGTTTTTGCCACGCGCAGATATGTTCGCCTTGATTCCCGAATCATATGCAACAACAACTATTTTCTCCGGAAAAATATAGTTTAGTTCATTTGCCAAATCAGAACTGATACTCAAATCTCCCCGATATCGAAAAAACAAGACTTTCCCGAAGAGAAGTTTTTTTGCCTTCTGCAAAAGAATTTGATATTTTGAGTTTATCTGGTTGTATCTTTGATGCATAAAATAATTTTTGTTCATTTCGTTCAATACATCATAAGGGGATTTTACTTTCATCAAAAAGCGCAACATGTTGATTACATTTGTTGTACGGTCTTTCAAGGCAAAACTGAACAGATTTGTTATCTTTCCTATTTGCGACCTGTACCTTATATGAAACGGCTCTTCCGAGTCCACTGCCAAATCAGGAAAATTATCTTTGAAATCAGCGTAAAACTCCGGGAAAAATTTGTCTGAAATGCATCCTATAACTGCAAGCCACATGTCTTCTCTTTTGTTTGAAATCTGATAGCAAAGATATGTTGTCGGTCCGCTAGCGTCTTTTCCTTGCACTACAGGATTGTAATAATTCACGAATTCAGGGATTTTCCTTTTTGTGTCATGATGATCTATGCACACGACAGGAATATTAAATTCCCGAGATTTCTGAAAAAATTCATCTGAAACAAGTGGCTTGTCCAGAATAAAAATGTAATCCGCATTTAGTTCATGAACCTTTCTGAAATATTCCTCTGTCAATTCGGGAAATGATTTTACTGGAACTCCTTTTCCTTTCTCGGCAAATCTTTGCAAAAGCAAAAAGGAGCACAATCCGTCAACATCATTGTCAAAAAAAAACAAGGGATTTTGTGATTTTCTGAGGTGTTCCTTTATTTCATTTACTTGTTCTTGTGTGAGCATGTAATAAAAGAAAAACAAATGTATTAAAAACTTACTTGTTTTTAGTATGAATATTCTCAAAGGCATCTCTCCTTAATTTAAACGTGTTTGCCCATTTCGCATAGGCATTCCATCCTTGAAAAATTTCTGCCATTTTTTCACGGGAGATTTTTCCTTGAGAAAACATCATAATTTTTCTTTTCACACTCCTTATGTTTCTTTTTCTCAATAATCTAAAGTGGTAAAAATTTCTAAATCCAAGAAAGTCAATTCCCTTAGAAAGAGAAATTATTTTTGATTTTTCTGGATGAAGTTCCAATCTTAATTCTTTATTCAAAAATTCTTCAATTTGTTTTTTCCATATTTCAAGTTGTGATTTTTCTGAATGAAGAATAACAAAATCATCAACATATCTTATGTAATATTTTGCT
>DATETG010000021.1:0-2084 GCA_035283785.1 Candidatus Nanoarchaeia archaeon | reverse complement strand
CCATTAATGAATTAATCACAGAAGAAGGAATTGTGACGACAAAAGGCAGTCTTCAAAAAACATTAGCAGAGATAGAAAATCCAAAGATTAACGGGTTAGAAGGCTTCTTTATTCTAGAAAGTAGCTTAGATATTGAACCAGGGGTTGTCTAAAAAGCAAAATTCCCACTGAAAAAAAAATCATAGAATCTGAATCAAATAATAGGTTCTTATCGATCACCCCACATACTTTTTCTTTAGTTAATTTGTTCATTCGATTAATTTTGTGTATTCTTCTCATGTTATGAGCCGCATAGTACAATCCAGCTTCATTTTTTACTTTTGGTAATCCTCTAAGATGATATCTCCTCTTTAATTTGTTTAGTTTTTGGTCGCCAAAAACTGATTCTACTTCATTTCCTCTCCTTTTTCTTAGTTCAATACCTTTATCAGAGTCTAAGTTTGCTTTTGCTTTTTTCTTTAGTCTTTCATATTTCCAACTCAACTGCAATGTCTTTGCTTTAGATTTATGAAAATTGCATTTATCACAATCTCCTTTTTGCGTCTCGTATACACTTACTTTTCTTTTGTATTCTGTTTTTGTTTTTTCTATTTTCTTTTCTGCAAGTACCAGCTTGATGCCGCTAGGGCAGGTGAATTCATCTTTCTTCTGGTCATAAGTAAGACCGTCTAATCTGTTTTTTTCTTTCCAGTTTCTCTTCTTTTCTTTGTAATATGTGTTGTATTTTAGAAAATTATTGATGTTATTTTTTTCAAAATAGGCCATATTTTCTTCATTTCCATATGCCCCATCAGTATGGACGTTCTCTGGAGTTTTACCAAGATTCTCTGTCACACCATCCATCAATGGAATGAAGCTAATACAATCTCCACAATTATCACTGATGACATAATCAAGAAC
This sequence comes from Candidatus Nanoarchaeia archaeon, assembly GCA_035283785.1. Taxonomy (GTDB): domain Archaea; phylum Nanobdellota; class Nanobdellia; order Pacearchaeales; family GW2011-AR1; genus DATETG01. Next base: position 1,184 of record DATETG010000021.1, on the reverse strand, counting down.
TAACCCGTTCTCGACAGCAATACCTTCATTATATGCTGGCCGTATAGTCACTTTGTCTTTCATCATCATGGCTACTGCATCAAGATCAGTTTTAGAAAAACTATTGCGACCATTGAGAATTTTCTTCTTCAATTTGTAGCTTTCTTTTCGTTCAAGAAGTTCTTTTGTTCGACGAACATTTTTTCTTTGCTCTCTGCCATTTTCTTTTGTCAATTTCTCATTTTTTACATTATCATTAATCTTTTCAATAATTTCTTTTACCTTTTCATCATTAAACTCATTCCTTTCTTGTTCAGGCAAATCTTTGTTCCCAAAGATTTTTTCTTCATCTTCATTGATCTTGTCGATATACTTGAATAATTCATCAAGTTCTGTATCAATTCTTGTCAGTTGTTTTTCAACTTGCTTTCTCCAGACTACTTTATGTTTATTTGCATTTGCTTCTGTTTTTGTATGGTCAATGAAGACATCTTTCCCTTCAATAATCCCATTTTCAATACCGTACAAAACAATCTGCTTAAAAATCTTTTTAATGTCATCTTCTAATCGTAAACGAAAATTATTAAGAGTGTGGAAATCAGGTGTTTGATTTCCACTAATCCAGATAAAAGCAAGATTCTCCCGCAGATTTTTGGCAACCAATCGGCAGCTATATACTCGGTTAACAAAACCAAGAATCCAGGTTTTTAACATCATTCTTGGATCATAGGAACTTGTCCCTCCGCCTTTGTATGTTTCAAGAATAAACTCAATATCCATACCATCAATGATTTCACTGATAAGACGGGCAATATGACCAGAACCAATAAAATCATGAATATTTTTAGGAAGAAGGAATTGTTGATTCTGAGAATATCGCTTAAATACCACTTTAGATTTTGGAAAATTCACGGAAAATTCATCAATTTTTATTTTTTCCTCAGAATTTAACATTTTTTGGAAACTTGTTTCACTCATAAAAATCACCTTTTTATTTTTATATTTATAGATGACAAACTAGTATTTATATGTTATGAATTAAGAAAATTGGACATCAGGACTTTTTAGACAACCCCTTTTTCTTTTTTGACTTTAATCAACTTCTTCTCTAGTTCAAGATATTTCTTGATGATTTCATCTTTGGAAAGTAATTATAGTGTCATTGTTCAAGCAGCACTACTTTAACGCGCTTCCCAATCCATTCA
>DATETG010000020.1:0-4879 GCA_035283785.1 Candidatus Nanoarchaeia archaeon | reverse complement strand
ATGTAATATTTTGCTTTCAATTTGTGTTTTACAAATTGGTCAAGTTCATTTAAGTAAACATTTGCAAAGAATTGTGATGTCAAATTTCCAAGAGGCATTCCTTTTTCTTTAATACAAAAGCCCGCGTCTCTCTCTCTCTCTCTTGGAATTTCGGTTCTCAAGTATTTTCCTTACAAGAAAAATTACTTTTTCATCGCTTATTTTTCTCTTAATTATCTCCATAAGAATTTCATGATTAACCTCTTGAAAATAATGTCTTATGTCTGCCTTCAAGCAATATCCTTCAGATGATAAATTCCTGGTTATTTTTCCTTGGAATTTTTCAAATCTTTTTATGGCAAATAAACTCCCCTTTCCTTTTCTGTTTGCGCAATTATCGTGAATAAAAGTTTTGTCAAAAATTGGTTCTATAATATTGCATATGGCATGATGAACAATTCTGTCGCGAAAATCAGATTTCGAAATCCTGCGTGTCTTTGGATCTCTCAAGATAAAGGTTTCCAAGGGTTTTGGAAAATAATTTTCGTGCTTTAATTCTTCATGTAACGACTTTAGATTTTGTGGTAAATCTTCTTCAAATTTTATTACATAATCTTTTTTCGTTTTACCTTTTCTTGCCTTTTTCCAGGCAAGAACTAAATTCTTTTTATTGTAAATTCTTGGATAAAGATTTTTGTGAGTTTTCATGGCAATTATCTTAGGAGCTAAAGCCATTTCAAAAGCATAACTATTCTCGTTGTTGCCCAAATCATTGAAGTTAACATTAAGCCTGTTGCCATTCCAATTGGAGTTCAACATCGCAATTATGTAACCAAACTACCAATTACCACCACCATTTCATGTTTCAGATTAAACTTACTAAATGTCATGATTGAATTTTACCAAATAATTTGGTGTGTGGCCTTAGCTCAAGCTTTTTTCAAGCCAACTAAGACAAAAACTAGAATGAAACACAATTTAAAAAATTAACCAAATCCTACTTTCGCGTCGCGTCGTTCGCTTCGCTCACTCCAGACACCCCAAAAGCAAAACCACCCTCGTTGTCGCCCAAATCAAGGAAGTCAACACCAAGCCTGTCGCCACCCCAACCGGAGTCCAACACCGCAACTCTTGATTCTGGATTTTTCATCTTTGAAAGATTTGGAATCGCAGCGTAAGCCTCTCGTCTTGGATGCTTTGATACAAGTTCTGCAAGTTTTTCAGCGCCTTCTTTTCCTTGTCCGAAAGCGACAAAATAAGGTTGCTTTGCAACTTCATTCCATGGAACAACACCTTCCTTTAAATACTCAAAAGAAACCTGTGCATAGGATTCACCGATTCTTTCAATAAGATTTTGTGTATTAACAACTGAACGTCCATCAAATTCAGGGTAATTTATGAAATGAGCAAGTCCTTTTCCATTGTTTTCAGGAACAAAAAGAACTCCCGTGAATCCTCTGAAATATCTTTCTTTCATTATTCCTGTGACTTCTTGCGCTTGAGGTTCTTCTCCAAGAAAGTATTCATGAGCAAAAGAAACTGTTTCAGAAGCTGTTGGTTCTCTCAATCTGTCTGCCATTATCAATTTTTTAAGTGTTTTTGAATTTTCAGGTCCGTAAAAAGGATGCGCTGCTGTAAGTATTTTTCCTTGATGATTGAAGTCCATTTCTGTTCTTACAGTTCTTATTCTTGGTTTGATTTTTGTTCCCATGACTTTTCCAAAAAATCAAGGTATATAAATCTTTCTATTTTGTTACCTTTATAAAAAAGTAACAATCTTTCATTATATTAAAACTACCTTTTGTATAAATTAACTTTTAAAAACTCCTCTTGCCACAATGAATTTAAGGAAATAAAATGACTCTTAAAGAGATTATAATTGCAAATCCTAAGGTAAGCATTGTCCTGATATCTTTCGCCGTTACTTTAGTGATGACTCTTGTAACAAAGTTCTTTACCGACCAAAAAAGAATGAAAGAACTCAAAGAAATGCAGAAGAAGCATCAGCAAAAAATGAAAGATGCTAAAGGAGATTTTGGAAAACAAAAAGAGCTTCAAAAAGAGTCTATGGAAATGGTGATGGAAATGTTTAGGCATTCAATGAAACCGATGTTTATCACCTTCATCCCAATAATAATAATTTTCTGGATTGTAAAAGATATCTTTACACATACTGCAATTGCATCCACCTGGCTATGGTGGTACATCGGCTCGGCAATAATCTCAAGCATAATCCTCAGAAAAATTTTGGATGTTGTTTGACCATCAATTAAAATAACTTGACAATTCTTTTTTAACGTCTATTTCTTCTCCGTTGTTAAGTTGTCTAACAGTATCTGCAATGCTCTCTCTGGCATTGTCTATCTGAATCGAACTTACATCTTTTCTACAAAAAATAATCTCCCCTGTTCTTGAAATTATATCTTTTTTCATTCCTTCATAAAAAACATCGTCAAAAGATGTAAATGAAAAATACCTTCTATGAACACTGTAGAGAATTATTCCCGACATGAAAGAAATAATTATCTGCCACTTTTAAGTTTTTCCCTATCAAAAAACGATGCTTAATTGGCGCTCGTTTTTAGGATGCTCAAGATTGCATTCATCTGCGTACTAAAGTCTCAAGAACTTACCAGTTCTTGATGATCATCAAGAATGCAATTGTCAGCATTCTTGAGATGCGCAATTTTCTGCTCAGCAATCTTGACACAACAAAACTTAAAAGTCATCTTTCTATAGAATTTTAATGAAAGATAAGAATGAAGAATCAAACGAGAAAAAACAAGAAATCCTCTTCAAATTAAGCCTGTTTGAACAACAAATCAATCAGATGCAGCAACAATTGCAGTCGGTTGAAAGAGGGATAATTGACTTAAGTTCACTTGAACTGGAGCTTGACGACTTGAAAGGCTCTAACGGCAAAGAGATTCTTGCACCTGTTGGAAGAGGAATTTTCGCGAAGGCCAAACTCCTGTCTGAAGATTTGATAATGGACGTAGGTGGAAAAAATTTTGTCAAAAAAACCATTCCTGAAACACAAGATATTATAAAAGGCCAGATCAAAAAACTTGAACAAATAAAATCCCAGTTGCAGAAAAATTCCGACGAGATAAGCAGAGAAGCTGAAAAATTGATCAAGGATTTAAACTAATACTAGACTATTGCCTCGTTGGATAAAACCCAAGAGTATCCTGTTTGTTCATGCTTAAGTTCAATATACTCTCTGACTCCTACGTGCTCAAAAAATCTGTAGCCAAGATTATACTTTGATCTGGACATCACAAAAAACATACTCGCAATAAAACCAATGCCTTCTTTGCCACCGTTAAGATGTTGCAATATTTCTATGAGATTGTACTTTCTGTTTAATTCGGTTTCTCTTCTTATTTTTAACAATCTCTCCTCAAGAAGATTTGCTTCCATGATTAAAAAAGATTTTAATTTATATAAGATTGATTATTCATAAAAAAGGGAGCGTGTTTATATCCACTTTTTCTTCTTCCAGAGGTAATACCTCTATTGAAAGGTTTTCTGTCTTGAATACTTCCTTTAATTTGTTTATCGTTTTTCTCATTTCTTCTTCAGACTTGTGAAATATCTGAATCGCGCAGTTGGGTCTTGAAAAAGATAGAATGAACAAATTGACTCCAGGATGCTCTTTTACGAATTTTTTTAGTTTTGTTTTGTTTGTTTCTGAAAGATTAGGTATATCCACAAGAAAAAGGGTCGCAAAATATCCCATATTAGATAAATTGAATTGGATTCTTGTTCCAAGAATAACCTCTTCTTTTTCCAATCTTTTTATTCTATAAATTATATTTTCCGAGGAAGAACCTAATTTATTTGCGATATTTACTATCGGTTCCCAAGCATTTTCATTAAGCATTTTCATTATCTTTATATCCTTGTCGTCAAATTCTTTTTCTGAATTTATTTTTGAAATGGCAAATACAGTCCTATCAGTTTCTTTTGAATCCATAAACTTCATTGAATAAAATTCCTGGAAATAAGGTTTTAGCACAAGATAATCGGAGAGTGTCGTTTCCTCGCTCGAAAAAAGTTCTGATATAAATTTTGATAGTTCATCTTCATTTCTAAAAACAGCGTTCATATAAAGGTCATATTTTGACAGGCATTTTCCGTAAGATATAACATTCTTATGATTTTTCAGTTTTGAGGTAAATTTCTCAACATGAGAAGTCTTTTCAAATTTAAGGAAAAGTGCAACCAAATAATTGTATCCGAAAGAGGAATAATCAAAGAAAGTAAAAAATTTTCTTATTAATCCTTCTGAGATGTATTTTTTTATTCTGTAATCTACTTTATCTCTTGATAATTTTAATTCTCTTGCTATCTTTGATACTGAAGGATTTCTATTTTGAAATATTCTTGTAAGTATTTTCTTATCAATTTCTTTTAATTCCATAAAATTATTTAGGGTTTTGCTTTTTTAAGTTTTTCTATTTTTCACATTTCTTTTAGTTTTTGTGTGATTTTTTAGGAAAAATATAAGAAAATATTTATAAATTATAATTTTGATTGTTATTTATGGCAAAATCTGAACTTGAAAAGAAAGCTAGGCGAGAACAGGCAACTCGGCAAGATAGAAATGAACGGGGAGGATATGTTTGGGAACCTGTGAGTTACACTAGACTAGTTAAGAGAGGTGGTGAACATGTTTGGGAAGAGAGAAAATACACACGATTAGTTAAGTCATAAAATGGCGAAAGAAATAAGCAGGATAAATGTAGAAAGAACATCAACAGATGAAGCATTGGAATCTCTAGTGGAACATTTAACAAATTGTGAGTATGTGGAAAGAAGAACAATAGAGCTTAGTGGCCCAATTACTGTAAGTGGTGCCTTGGATCAATATGGAAGAAATGTAAAAACTGTAAAA
>DATETG010000019.1:0-15443 GCA_035283785.1 Candidatus Nanoarchaeia archaeon | reverse complement strand
ATTTGCCCCCTCTTTTTCTTCATCGAAACAATAAGAAATTTGATTTTATTAATTTAAGGTTTTTTTTGATATTGTTTAGTAATGCACAACAACCAAAAATTAATATACTCTTTTTTCCTTTATGTTTTGCCTGAGCAAGGTGTACCAACAAATAAGTGAGTACTAACAGTTCGGCTGAGATTTCACCTATGAGGGTTTGAACCTTGCAGGGGCACTTTTGTGTTATAGTCTTTACTTCAAAATTTTTTGATAGCAACTTGTATTGTAATTGCTTAACTTCAGATTCTTCTAAATTAGTATTAATATTTTCAATTCAGAAATCATTCCCTTGCACAGTTATGCTGCACCTGTCTGGTAAGGGCTCGTTTCCAAATCCATCTCGGCATTTTATGAAAAGGTCTTTCTGCGCATTCCAGTCAGTAAAGTGATTTTTTTTATCGGCTACTGTCAGCAGAGTTCCCTCGTCAAAAAGATAGTTGCAACTGAATGTCGAATATCTGCACTCTGCTTCTTCAGAAGTTATTATCTTAAGGAAATTTTCTTCCCTGAAGGCCCTCACCACTGATGGGACAGAAGTGTCTGTTTCGACGTCAAAATCTATTTCTTCATTATCTGAGTTTCCGCCGAGGTCGGTGCATCTTATGAAATAGTCGTAGTCTCCCTCGGTTAGGAACAAATCCTGTGAATGCTCAAATCCTCCCGTGTCAAAGAACTTTATGTAGCTTCCTTCTTTTCCTGTTGGAGAATAATAGCAGATTGCTTCTCCTTTATTGAAGCCTGCAGATGTTTTTACTTTTATTGGAACTTTTATTGAGTCTGTCGAATCTTTTATTGTTTCATTATCAGGAGTCACAGAATCTATGACAATTGGTTGCGTTCCAATCAAAGAAAATTCATATGACTCCTCATTTGCATTTCTCTCATTTTCAGGTGCATTTGGCTTGTCCTTGCATCTGAAATAAAACTTATTCTCTGTCTTGTCTTTCAATCCTGTTAGTGTTGTCGAACATTTGTATAATGACTGTGCATTGAAATCAAATATGCTCGACGAGCAGGTCATTTGTTCGGTCATCGTGTCGTAATCTTTGTTGTTGTGACTCCACCTGCATTGTGCAGGCTCGTTCGTGAAAACTTCAATGTCGACAGAGTTTTTGTTGAATGCGACAGGTGCTTTGTTTTTTATGTTTGTTGTTACAATCAGCGGAGGTGTTGTGTCCGGACCGGGATCAACGCAATACTTGAAAACAAAATTTGCCGTGTTGGAGTTTCCGTTGGCGTCCTCACACCTTACATATAGTTCATAGTTTCCGTCGTTGATTAATGTGATGTTTTCTCCCTCGACTGAATTTTTTCCAGGCAAACTTAATGCATAAGTGTGATTATATCTTAATAGTCCTCCGCTCATGAAGAATTCCATTGATTCAAAATCTTGTTTTCTCAATATGTCAATCTTGCATTTTGCAGGTTCGTTAAGTTCAACACCGAATCTCAATGGTGTGAATGCGGGGATGCAGACGTCTCGCGATTGGAAATTTTCTATTTTAACACCTCTATCAGGAGGATTTATGGCGTTGTCAGGAGAATACTTGAAATTATTTTCCAAAGCAGATGCCATTGGTGTTATTGTCGGAGGGTTTACATCCTGCCTGTTAACCCAAACACACTTCTCTTCAGTTGTTCCCTTGTTCACTAGTTCACAGCTTTGTCCCAGAGATTTGCATTGATATTCGCTGCAAGGCAGTCCTCCTTTCTGAGTATTGCACTCCTCGCAATGACTTCCTCCGGTTGACGGCTGCCAAGGAAGGCAGGAGAACGTCACAACTTTTTTTTCTGTTTCCTTGTATAATAAGATGAAAGCCACAACCCCGACGCCAATGCCTGCAGCCCATCCTGCTTGTGTTGCAGAAAGGTCTCCAATAAAGTTCTTCCCGAAAGTGTTGGCTAAAAATTCAGGATTACTTGCTAAATAGCCCTTGACAGCTTCCCCTGAGAAAACTCCAAGTCCTGCGGATATTGACAATGCATCTGTTGTTTCTTCACTCAATCCAAGCATTGGTCCCACGAATTGAATCCCCAATCCAATCGCCAATCCGTGCGCAGCACCGTTGATGATTCCTACCAGGAAAGGTTCAGTCACACCAAAAAATCCCGCAGGATTCAAAAGGCTTCCTTCTGTTTGAACAGGTGTTGTAGGAGGGGGTGGCGCAGCACCTACACTACTTGTTTCATAAAGTCCGGGGTGAAATCTTTCTATTCCATCGTAAATAGTAACAGGGTTAGGTGCTGTAGCAGGTACGATCGCCTGCCCGCTTACTTTTTCTCCCTCGTTCAAAATAACTGCAAAAGCAAACAAGCTCATCACGATTAGAAATATCTGCGACGATGAAATTATTTGCAGAGATTTTTTTGAAAATTTTTTCATTTTAATTTGTCTCGCTTCGCTCGTTTATTGATAAATTATTAATGTAAAATACAATTTTAATCAGATTTATCACGGGCTGTTGTGTTAATCGGGTGGGCGAGGTGGGAAAGAAATTTTTATTTATTAAATTAAACCTAAACAAACCCTCTCTTTCTTTTATTTTTATCTCTTGAATTTTCATTTTAAAATGCACTTCCTTTATTTGAACTGCTACTAAAGGCGCTTCCTTTTGAACTTCCCGAAGAGCTGCTACTCTTTGATTCTTCATGATATTCCGCAACAGAGATTAAATCGTCTAACTGATTGTATCCGCTGTACCCCAAGTAGTTTTCAGCAACCCCGCAATCTCCGAGAGCCATGCACATCCTGTTTTGCATTTCAGCCCATCCTCCATCGAGGCATTCGCAGTTTTCAGTACATTCATACTCTCCACTCAAAAGTCCCTTTTCGAATTTTACAATACACTGATTGTTTCCTAAACTGCAGAGTGATTCTGCATCACTTTCAGGATTCCAGAAGTCAAAGCCTGGCGCGAATTTTGGAAGGCAAACCTCTACTTTTTTATTTTCTTCATCGTCGTCGTTTTCTGTTGAAAGAGTTGTCCACGTGCAGTCTCTTTTGTCCGTGTTCTCACAGCTTTGTTGATTTGATTGGCTTGAACAATCCTGCCATTTGTTTACTCTGCATGCTCCTGTCTTGAAACCGTTTATTTCATCCTGGATGCAAACTTCTTGTCTGAATTCACTACACGCTTCCACAGAAACTTCTCCGTTGTAACATACAAGTCGGTTGTATCTACTTCCAGGAAGATTTTTTCCATCTTCACTTGAAGGGGCACACCACGTTTCCCCGTGCTGGAAACTTTCACTTAGGTATTCGCATCCCAAATTCCTGCAGATGTAATCTCCAAATCTGGGTTTGACAGGATCATCGCCGCGCGAATATTTTTTTCCCGTCGAGCCGAGGAAGTAATCGCAGTTTCCGCATGTTGAACTTCCTGCATTTCCGTTTAAATCATCAAAGCCGCAGCTTTTTTCCTTGCCTATCATTTCTTCCCAATAACTCTTGTCATTCTGCCTGTTTGCATCATATATGTTCCCAAGATTGCTGCAAGTATCTACAAAGTAAACTCCATCTTTTCCATCAACCAACGTTGTTTTCTCGCTTGGCCCGCAGTTTGTTCCCAGCTTTTCAGATGAGCACAGGAATCCTTCGTGAAATTCCGCGTCTTCTCCGATATTATCGCATTCTCCTCTTGTCGTTAACTTGCAGTTTTTTTCAAAATCTTTTTCAAAAACACATGCCCCTTTTTCTTTAGAGGTTGCAGTAGAGATGCATGCAAACTCGCTTTGAATGTCTGTCCTGTAATTTGTTTCCAATCCATATAATGAAGACAACTGTTTGCATCTTGTTTGTGTGACAAATGCAGCCTGTTCTCCGAGGATGCAGCATCCAAGATTGCATTGGGGAACATCTTCAACTTCAGAATCAAACCAAACTCCTCCCTTGTTTTCTTCTTCCGGGAGTTCGCAAGTTATTTGTGGAGTGTTTTCCATGCATGTTCCTTCCTGACTGTCAACACAGGTTCCTAGTTTGCAGTACGATGTTGACTCGCAACTTGTCGGAGCGTATCTGAAGTTTTGATCAACTTTGCTTAAAGGAACATTTTGACACCACGCTCCGTTGGTTGTTCTCTCGGCACAGTAAGTATTTTGAGCAGCTCCGGAAACAATCAAGATATTTAACGAGACTAATGAAATTAACAAAATTCCTAAGAGTAAAAATTTTGAAGTTCTTAATTTTGTTTTCATTTTATATTCCTGCTGGAAATGCAATGCTCCTTGTTGCGAATTGGAATTTCTCTCCCGTGTTTCTGTCGCTTATGACATAAATTGTACTGCCTTCGTCTTGCTTGAACTTTTCAACTTTAAGGTGATGGTAATAATTCATGTAAACTGTTGTTTCAGCGTCGCCATATCGTGCTTCCATGTTTAATATGCTTCCTGCAATGCCAATCATCTCATAAAGATTGTTATTAGTCACGGCTCCCAAGTCATCGTATCTCTCTGAAGAATCTTTGCTGAGTGTGAGTACATTCTGAAAATTCATTTCAACTCTTCCCGGCAGAATTTCAACATTAGAGTCTCCTGGTTGGATATCAACATTGTAACCTTGCGCCTCGAAATTTTTTTTCAATGATTCCAGACACGAAGTTTTTCCCGAAACAAGATTTTGCTTTATTTCATTTTCAATTTGATTCTTTAGCAATGGCTTTTGCATCACGCATTGAGTATAATCCTCTTCAGTGTAGCACAAATATTCAACTTTTTCATTTTGATAAAGTATGTAATTGCCCGGATTTAAACTTCCTCCTTGAAGGGAGATTTTTTCTATTGTCTCACTTAAGGATTTTGACATGCAATTTTGTATAAACACGTTTGGATTATTTGTACTTACTCCAAAACCTGTTTGTATTTTCGGCAAAAAAAGGTAAGCCAGTACTCCAATGACAATTATCATGATTGCAATTATAACAAAGATGGTAATTTGCGAGCGTTTGCTAGAAAAGAAATTATCAAGTTGATAAATGGTGCTAAAGCGAGTTGAGAATTTTGATTTAGGCAGAATTCTTTTATTAATGACAAAGTCAGAACTTGAGCACCTCTTTTTCATGAGTAAATTAGAGGAAGATTATTTAAAAATTCTTTGGAACTTTTTGGTTTGTTTTTATGCCAAGATTGCTGAGCAGAAAACTGCGCATCTCAAGAATGCCGACAATTGCATTCTTGATGATCATCAAGAACTGATAAGTTCTTGAGACTTTAGTGGCGAGATGAATGCAATCTTGGGTACGAGGATTTGCTTGAGTTTTGCAAATCCTTGTTCAGGAAAATCACAAGATTTTCCTGCATCCTAAAAACGAGCGTCAATCAGCATCGTTTTTTTGATCTCTGATTATTCAATTAAAAAATAAGAATGGCTTTCTTTCGCTAGTATAATTTACTGTTCATCCCAGATTTCGGAGCGAGACATTTCAGTAAGTACTTACTTGCACGGCGCATTTGTTATTTTGATTGTCTTGAAAATCTCTGCACTTTATGTAATACGTTTTTCCAGTAATCCATTTTGCGCTGTGACTTGTGGAATAAAGAGATTCCATGTCTTCTGCCTTGTTTGTGTCGAAGAAACACTGCTTTTTGTCGTCAAATGAGAAGTAGCATTTTGCTTCCTCGTTTGTTATCACATTTAGGTTTCCTCCTGCATTAAATGTTCTCACTACTTTTGGAGGTGATGAGTCCAGGTTTAGCGTGAACTTCGCTTCAGATTCTTTTATATTTCCCGCAATATCCTCGCATTTTACAGGGATTACATAGTTTCCTTTGACAAGAGTAAGTTTTTGCTTGTGGATGTTAGAATTTGTGTTGAAGAAAGGTATGAACTGATTATTCCATTTGTAACTGCATGATGCAACTCCGTTGTTCATTCCCTTTGACGTTTTTGCAGACATTTCGATTTCAAACAACGCGTCTCCGCCTTTTATTTCAGTGAAGGTGTTCTTGCTTACATTTATTTTGCTTCCCCCAACCTGCACAGACAATTCATCAATTTGCAATTCTCCTTCGCTTACTTTTAAGTTGTAAACAAAGTCGTTTGTATTGATGTTCCTTTTTCCTCCGTCGCTGTTGTTTAGCCACGGCTGATCCTTGCATTTGAAGTAAAAGGTGTTATTTTTGTTTAAATTTTTCAAAGTTGAGAGGCATTTCCAACCGAGCAGTTCCCTGTCTTGAAGATTTGTTGTGCATGTCATTTTCTCAGTCATTGAATCATAATTTTTCCCAGGAGTTGTTGAATATTTACATTCTGCCGGCTCGTTTGTCCACATAGTGAAATTTATTTCTTTTGTTCCGAATGATAGTGCCGCGTTGTTGTTTGGAGATGTTTTTATCGTGCCGAGATTTACAGGAGTTATGTCATCTCCGGAATTTATGCAGAATTTCACGACGTAATCGTTAAGATTGAAATTTCCGAAATAATCTTGGCATTTTACATACATATTCACATTTCCCGTGAATCCTTGGATTGCATCACCGCTTATTTCGCTTGCTTCCAAAAAGCTCAAGCTTAATCCTCCGACGACAAAACTATGATTTGACGTAAAGGAAGTTCCCTCTCCAGGAAAATTGTTCATACCGTTGAAGTCAGATGTTCTCTCAAAGTCCCATTTGCATTGTGCGAATTCACTTGTCTTTAATTTAAAATCAACAAAGTTGAATTCAGGAAGACATTCTCCTTCTTCGGTTCTTATTTCGACGCCGAGAGAGTTTGGATTTTGGAATTTGAAACCCTCTGTTCCTATGACTTCAGGGGATATTACCGGAGGACTTGTTTCATATTGTATGCTTTCACACACAGGATTGTTTGTATTTTCGTTTAGCAATTTGCATGCCTGCCCCAGACTTTCGCATTTGTATTTTGTGCACGGTTTTCCCTGAGGATCATTGTTGCACGCATTGCAATCCTCGCCGCCAGTAGGTGCTTGCCAAGGCAAACATGAAAAGCTGACCTTGACTTGCTTTGTTTTTCCCCAGCCGGAAAATATTATTATTGCTATTATTATTGCTGTTATTACAATTGTCCACCCAAGTGCTGCTGTCGAAGCGATTTGACTTGCTGCCGTTTGTATTCCTGCCCCAAAATAACCTTGCTGTGCCGCGTAAATTGCCACAGCGCTTCCCAAAACTCCGGTAGCCATTGTCAATGCAGTTGCAGCTTCTCCGCTAATTCCCAAAGAGCTTGCAAGCCACTTTCCTGCCAATGCACCAATGATATTTCCAACTGCCGCGATTCCAAGTGCTCCTAATAGTTCTGCCCCTGTAAATGCATATGATGCTCCCTCAATTGTACCGAAAAATTGTATATTCCCTCCAGTAACAAGTGCTTTTGATGCAGCAATAAAATCGTTGAACAATGGAACAAGTTTTCCCGTAGCAGCAAGTGCAGCGATTCCTATTCCTTTCGCTCCAATTTCTGCCATTAACATATTTGCCCCTTCCGGAGTGAATTGGCTTGCATCTAGTGAGGTTCCGATTGCAGCGAGGAACTCCTCATTAACTTCAAGCTCGATAAACTTTCCTTCTTCAACTTCTGCATATTGTGCATATTCTGCTCCCGAGACGCTTGGTGCTCCAGACACCTGAATGTTGTCTGTTCCTTCTCCTATGTAGTTTACATAACTTCCACAATCACCGAGGGAAACACACAGGTTGTTCATCTCTTCTGCGAATTTTTTCGTTTCACAAGCACAGTTCGCAATGCATTTCCATCCTCCGAAAAGTTGTTTCTGATATATCACGGTGCATTGCTGATTTGCCAGAGAGCATATTTTACTGCTTATGTCCTGAGGATCTTTCTGGCCGAAACCCTTCGGATATTCTGGAACGCACATGCTGAATTTGAAGTACTCGTCGACGTTTACGTTTCTTATTGTGCATTGTGAATTATCATTGCACGCTGTTGTGTCGGGAGCACCTCCGCTATTGTAGTCAATGCACCTTATTGCCTCATTGACGACACACGCAGCCATTGAAAATTCGATGTCTCCCTGAGTTATTATTCTTTGGGAACATATCTGCCCTCGCGCAGTGCCACAAGTGTTCACTTCTATCTTTCCGTTATTGCACGAGGCGAGGTAGTGCTCGCTCCCGACTGTGTCTTTTCCGTCGCCAATTGCTCCGTCGTAAAGGCACCATTTTTCGCCATTGTTCCATTTTTCTCCTTTGTTGTCAACACAATTCAGATTTTTGCAGGCGAAATTTCCATAATCTGTTTGTACTCCTGCTTCCCCGGAACTTGAGCATTGGCTTCCGGAAAATATGTTGCAGTTTCCGCAACTTTTTATCGAACTGTCGCTGTTAAGATTTAAAGAACATGTTTCATCTGAGACTTCATTCCAATATTCCCGATTTGCGTCGGGATTTACTTTTGACGAGTCATAGACATTTCCAGCATTTCCGCACGAATCAACGAAGTAAACTTTGTCGTTGAGACACATTGTATTTTCAGTAGGAATGCAGTTTGTTTCAAGAGTTGGATTTGTGCATAGTATACTCTCGTAAAAATTTCCGCTTATTGAAACGCATTCAGACAGCGTCGTGAATCTGCAATTTCTGCTGTTAGAAACTATGCATGCCCCTTTTTTTATTTCTCCAAGGATTACAGGAAAATCAAGTTCAGTGGTTCCCTGACGGAAATCTACATCAAGTCCTTTTGACTGAGACATTAATTCGCATTGTTTTTTTGTTGTGATTTGAAGGTTTGTTCCTATGACGCACGTTCCCGTAGTGCATTCTGGGACATTGTTTACAGCCCTTGAGTCCCAAACACCGTTGCTGTTTTCACATGCTTGCTTTGGAGAATTTGCACTACAACTTTCTCCGTTTTTTATGACGCACGTTCCCTGCACACATTGTGATGTTTCTGCACAGGTTGTAGGTAAAGGATTTTCACAACCTTCAGGGTCTTCGGAGTTAATTCCTTCTATGACGTCCTGACATATTGCACCATTATTGGTTAAGAGACAGCAGTTTGTTAATCCCTGTGCAGACACTGTTCCAATTTGCTTTATTAAAAAAAACCAAGACAAAAATCCTCCAAATTTTTCAATGAAGTTGGAATTGTTTGAGTAGTCCTCAATTGAACTTCCGGCATTCTGAAAATTTTCCTCATTGAGCAAATAGCTATAAGCGAATGGTGAATTAACCAACAGAAAAATTTGAGTGATCACCATGGCAAGTCCAAATTTCACGAGATAGTTTTTGTTTTTCATTTACAATCCTGGAGGAATTGCGCAACTTCTCACGGCGAACCTAAAAACCTCCTTGCTTTTTTTATTTTCCACGACATAAATTTTGCTTAAATCGTCTGTTTTTGTCAGTGAAATTGAGAATTCGGGATATGCAAGCATTATCCCTGAAATTTCCGCATAGCAGAATCTTGCTTCTTGATTTACGATTTCCAATACAGTCAGAGATGTTTCGTAAAGTCTGCTGGCGAAGCTGACTTCAAGATTGTTGTGATCTGTTTCTTTGCCGGCTTTTGTTATTGTAAGTTCCGAATCGGTTTTTACAATCACTCTTTCCGGGATGATTTCAACGTCAAAATCATTGTACTTGTAATTCACGACATAACTTTTTGACTCAAGGCTGTCCACGACTTCCAGGAAACAATTCTCTACGTCTTTCGATATCTGATTTTTAATCTCTGTTTTCAAATCTTCCGTGAATGTTGGTTTTTGGTTTATGCATGAAGTGTAGGAATTTTTATTGTAACAAAGATAGGTGATGTTTCTTGATTCTTCATTTTCAAATGCGAACTCTTTTGAAATTCCTTTGTTGTCATATCCCCCTCTCAATGAGATAAATTCCAAACCTTCTTTAACGTAATCATTAAGGCAAAATTCAAATAAGGATTCAGGATTTTCTTCTCCTACAGAAGAAATTTCTTCTTGGAGTCCTCCTCTGAAGGCAAAGAATAGAAGGATTCCAAAGACGATTATAGCTCCAACAATTATGAATATTGTTACTTGCCCATTTTTACCGTAAATGTTCATTTTAGAATCCATAAATTAACCCCTCGTTTTTTTATTCTCTCTATTTTTTTTTCTAACGCCATTTCAAGAAGCCATTTGTCAGCAGTGTTCCAAGAAATCTTTAGCAGTTTTGCAATTTCCGAAGAGGTTGCAATCCTGTTCTTTCGCAGAAACTTTAATACTTCATCACTATGAGATTTCATAATATTATTCATATTAAATTTACTATGATTTTTAATATGCGTATTAATATGACTAAAGAAAGATATTATTTAAAGGTTTTTGATTTTTAATCTATATTCTCTACTCTTGGAGCCAAAACAAAACTAAGTTCCATGTCGGGATTCTTGAAGTCAATTCTAAGAGGATGATCTTCGGCAAATCTTAAAAGCGTTTTTTCGGACATTTTTGCCCCTTTCATGAACTTTCCAAGATATTCAATGCTGTATTTTGCCCTGCAATTTTCGGCATTTATTTTTGCCTGTTCATTAGAAAATTCCGACATCGCTGAATTTAGGGATTTGGCTTCTATTATGAACTTTCCATCCTGTATGACGAAAGAGCAAGCATCGGAAACGACATGGCAGTCCTCTATTGCGGCAACGAAATCTCCCGAATAAAGTTCAACTTCGGAAACAAATTCCATGTTTGCGATTTTCTCTTGAAAGTTAATGTCTTCACTTTCAACTTCTATCAGATTCAAGGTGAATATCCTTTTTATCTTGTCTTGAATAATTATCTTCAAAAAATTTTCCTGACTTTCCATGATTAACGAACTTCCAACGCCACACCTCTTTAAGATTTGCTTCAAATTGTCAAGATTTATTCCAAGTGCTTCGTTTCCAGTTTCAAATTCTGAAAATGAACTCTTGAAAATTTTGAAGGTGACCATGGAGACATTTGCAGGATCCATTGCCGTTATGCTCATTCCTTCGCTATTTATCTTTATCCTGACTTCCGTAACGAGTTCGGATATTATCTCGACAAGTTTTGAAAGCAACGAAGGATTATCCAGTTTTATACGCATTTTAGTAAAACAGTAGGGGCTCTTTTAAACATTGTTATTGTTTAGTATAGGGAAAATATATAAATCTCTCGGATAATTTTTTTTATGGTTTCCTTCAGGGAAAAAAGGGTTAGAGAAATTGTTTCTGTTTATTATTCCCGGAAGGATGTCCAGGAAGCAATTTTTGAATTCTCGCAGAACAGGGAAGTGTCGGCAAGATACTTTGAATCATTCGGCAAGCGCCCCGATTCTCTTCAGTACAAGGGCGATGTATTTCAGGCTGTAAAAAAAGGCGCAACTTCATTCCATTGCTCGGAAGAACTGTGGAAAAATCCCCTGGAAATCTCTACAAACATGAAGCGCGAAAATCTTGACGATCTGAGAATGGGGTGGGATTTGGTTATTGACATTGATTCAAAATATTTGGACTTCAGCAAGGTTCTTGCCGAGCAGATTCTGAAAATCTTAAAATTTCACGGACTTAAGAACATAGGAATAAAATTTTCCGGGAGCAAGGGATTTCATATCATTGTCCCATGGAAAGCTTTTCCAAAACAAGTAGGAGAGATTAGAACATCGAGGATGTTTCCGGAATGGCCTCGCATGATCCTGAATTACATAACCGAAAAAACAAAACCTCTCTTGCTGAAAGAAATCACAAAACTTACGACTGAAAGCAAATATCTTGTTGATTTTGAGGCGAGCAAGGAAGTTATCCCTGACATAATTCTTGTTTCTTCCAGGCATCTCTTTAGAATGCCTTACTCATTGCATGAGAAAACATCGTTGGCCAGTGTTGTTTTAAATCCCGAGGAGATATCAAAATTCCAGCCGAGAGATGCGAATCCTCTTAAGGTCTCTGTTAGAAATTTTCTTCCCGATTCAAAAGAAGGAGAGGCGACAGAACTTCTTACTTCTGCACTTGACTGGCACAAGGAAAATTTTTCAGAGGAAGTAACTGAAAGGAAGGAATCTGATTTCTCTCCGGTAAAAATTGAAAATCTCTCGGACAAATTCTTTCCGCCGAGCATACAAAAAATTCTCCAGGGAATTGATGACGGTCGTAAAAGAGCCCTTTTCATTCTTCTTAATTTTTTCCGCAGCATAAGTATGGGGCGCGCTGAGTTGGAAAAAAGAATACATGAATGGAATAAAAAAAACAAAATGCCGTTGAATGACGGTTATGTAAAATCCCAAATCATGTGGAGTTACAGGAACAAAATAGTTCCTCCGCCGAACTTTAGCAAGGACTACTACAAGGGTATTGGCATAGTGCCGACGGATGAAGAGCTTAGATTCAAGAACCCTGTGAACTATGTTTTGAGAAAGAGCAAGGCAGGGGAGAAAACAAGTGGTAAGAGTTAAGTAACAAGAAATTTTAAAAACGTGCGTTGTTTATTTTATTGATGAAAAGAGTGCTGATGACTTTTGCGTTTTTGCTTTTGTTCTCCGTGGCCTTCGCAACTTTTATCTCTGCCGCATTGCAGGACTGCTCTCCCGGAGACAAAGATTGCAAGACAAAAGAAGCGTATTCATGTTTGGAAGGAAAAATTTCCGATAAGACATGCAGTAATCTTTCTCCCGAGGAAAAAGTTTTTTCTTTTTTGGCAACGGGAAAATGCAAATCAGAAACACTTAATAGCGAGGGATATAAGGAAGATATAACTTTCACGGCAAAAACTCTCTTGGCGTTAAAGGAGTCGGGATCTAACACAGATGATGCTAAAGATTGGCTCTTTGATTTTAACAGAAGCTCAATTGGTTTGGAATGGTTTCTGGAAATTGAAAGCCCTGAATCAACAATATGCACAGTTGACTATTCAAACTCAAACACCATCAAGATAAACAAGGATAAGACAATCGCTTCCGTGACAGGAGGAAGTTGCCTGAAGAAATCATCCAATGGTTATTGGGTGGAGATATCTTCTGGTTGTTACGATGAGGAATTTAAGATATCTTGTGACAAGCAGTTTCTCACAACATTAATTTACAAGGCAAAGGATGGAGAAACAATTTATGTATCGGAGAAAACAAGTTCCGCATCTGCGAGTGGAGAAACAAAGGAAAAAGTTAAATCAATGTGTTTTTCAACGAGTTCAAACTCATGCGACTACGAAGGAACTCTTTGGGCGGCATTTTCACTGAGCGTTTTGGGAGGAGATGTCACTTCTTATCTTCCTTACTTAATTACTTTCTCTTCGGAAAATGAGAAATTGCTTCCAGAAGCGTTTTTGTATTCTATGACTGGAAATAACGAGTTTAAGAATTTGATTTTGAGTAAGCAGATAAACAACAAATGGTGGGTGTCAAAAGAGGACACGTATTACGGAACAGCCGTCGCCCTGTTGCCATTTCAATTTGAAGAGCCAATTCAAAAAAAAGATTCGTTAACTTGGTTATTCAATGAAGCCCAAGGAAGCGATGGCTGCTGGGATTCCGGAAACATAAAAAGCAACGCTTTTCTTCTTTATTCAATATCTCCAAGAAGTGTTCCCTCTTCAGAAAGTGCGTGTGAATTGTCAGGCTTTTTTTGCACGTCACAAATTCGCTGCAAGGGAAATGTTCTTCCGGGATATGCTTGCTCTGGAGCATTTGTTTGCTGCAGCACCGAGCCGGAAGTTTTGACATGTGCACAGCAGGAAGGGGAAATTTGCAACTCAGGTCAGACTTGCAAAGGTACAGGCTCTTTAACTGTTGATGCTTCAAATCTTAATTCAGGAGAGATTTGTTGTCTTGAAGGAACCTGCTCCGAATCAACGTCTCAAGGTTCGGCACTTTCAGAATGCGAAATATCCGGAGGAGAGTGCAGAATTAACTCGTGTCTTTCAGGAGAGGAAAAATCATTCAAGCAATGCAGTTTCAGCAGCGACATTTGTTGTGTTCAAAAAACTTCTTCGGGAACAAATTATTTTTGGATATGGTTCCTGGTTATTCTGATAGTTCTGGTTGCAGTAGGAATATTCTTCCATGATAAATTAAGGCATTATTGGGTCATTGCAAAATCAAGATTCGGAAATTTCAAGGGATTTGGTGGTAAGTCTTCTTCAGGATCACCTCCCCCAGGACCAAGCGGTGCTCCTCCTTCTGGATTTACACCCTTGAGAAGGATTCCTCCTCAAAGACGCATTCTTCCGGGCTCAGGAGGAAATCACGAGCGCAGAGTGCCAAAGTCGCGATCCCAAAGCGAGATTGACGAGGTTTTGAAAAAACTTAAAGAGATTGGGAAGTGACTTATTTATTCCGTTTCTTTTTATACAAAAAACCTAGAATAGAATAATCTTCTGAGTTTAAGACTCCTAAAGATCTCCCCCATATCAGAACCAACTCCTCTTCTAGAAATCCGCGAATAACCCATAAAGTGTAACTACTAAAAGCAATAAATATCATTATTGTAGATAATCCTTCGGTTGATTTTCTCTTAAAATTTTTTCTTATTTGACCACCATTCAATTTTTGCAAGCAAGCTGAACATAACTGTTAAAACACCAATTAAACCACCAAAAGTTATTGTTGCTAAATCCATCCTCAATAAAATAAATTACTTTTTTTATTTTTAGATTTATACAGATAATCTCTCTCTTTCTAATGATGTCTCCCGTCTTATCAAAGGAGATCTGTACAATCTTCTTCTTTCTTTTTCGTCTTTATGAACTATGGTCAGGAGGAAAGTTCCGAGTTTTTTATAGTTCTCCTGACTTTTTAGTCCAATCTCATTTTGTGCTGTAACATACGCTTTTGGATGTGCCGATACAGCTATGTATTCTTCCCTATGTTGCACATACCAATTATCATTGCCCAACAATTCCTGAAAATAAGCATCCGCATCTTTTATTTCTTTTTCGAATTCCTTTTTTCTGTCTCTTATTATTTTGGATTTTTTGAACATCTCGTGTATTAAATCCTCTGCTTCAGAATCAAAATCTCTTTTTATAGGAGACATTATGGAAACGCTTCTGTCAAAAAGATCAGTTTGCTCATAAACTTCATCATATCCACCAAAAACAATGTATTTTTTTGGAAATCCTTGCACTATTATTAATTTCCCTTTATTCTCCTTGTACCATTCATCGTCATCAATTAGTCCATCTAAGTATCTTTTTGCGATTCCTCTTCTTATTCCTTGTTCTCTTTTTAAATATTCTTTAAATCCCATAGAAAGTGATTCCTTTCCTTATTTATAAATATTCTGCGACAAAATTTATTAACCTTTTTTCCTTAATTAAAAAATGAAAAAAATACTTTTTTTGTTTTTGGCTGTCTTTATTATCCAAACGACTTTTGTCCTAGCTGTTCCCGAAATTCAGATGTCTGAAAGTTTCAAGCAAGGAGAAACCATGATTATCAAGGTCTCCGGGAATTTTTACGAGTCCTTGTCTGAAAACAAGATTTCTTTTTATACAGGTCATGTCGTGACCTCGGTTCCTTTT
>DATETG010000018.1:0-11262 GCA_035283785.1 Candidatus Nanoarchaeia archaeon | reverse complement strand
CTCTTGTTTGCATATTCAACTCCGTCCATGAATCCCAGATTTAGCATGCTGCGTGCAGCCTGTATTGCTTTGCGTGCAACTGCTTCACCTACGCCCGCAACATCTGCAAGTTCCTTCGTTGTTTTAGTGGCCAAGGTCATCAAATCAAAAATTCCGCCTGCTTCCAGTTTGGCAACAGCAGCAGGTCCTATTCCCGGCAAATCAGAAAGTTTTGGTTCTGATTTTGCAATCTCGACAGTTTCCGAAGAAGAATCTTTTTTTACCATTTTAATAATATGGGTGTGCTCCATCCTCTATGTGTTTAATTTTATCTCCCTCTCCAAAGTAGCAAGTATAAACTACTTTTTCTTTTCCATTAGGATTGCCTAGATGAATGTCCTTTACCAAATATTTTTTTAGGTAGCCACCGATTTCATTGTTTAATTTTATTGCTTTTGATTTCCATCTTAAACTCATATTTAACCCTTCATTGTGTGCAGAAGCATCTCCATATTCAACCTCTCTTGAAAAATTTGGGTCTTCAAAATCCATGCCCTCTCTTGGAGGGAGTTCCGCAATTTTGTCCATATCTCCAATAACTTCATCTAAAATACTCCTTGAAACATTGTTGGTTCTATAAAACAAATTCTTCGGCTTTTCCATAACAAAATATCTTAAACTTCTTTATAAATATTGTCCAATTTGCAGATATATTTTCAAGAATATCCTTCAAATCAGTTTGCTGTTTCAAGCAAAATCGAGATAGAAACTCCTCCAAGAATTCCCATGAGTAAATCAAGCATTGTGTCATTGATAGTCCCCTGAAAATTCAATCCAGTGTAGTACTCTAGCAAAAATTCATAAAACTCCCAAAAAACAGCGGTAAGTGAGACAAGCGCGACAACAAAGACGAATCTTGAAACCTTGTTCAGTTTAAGGTACTTACTATTCTTCTCCAATTCCAACAGTACAAAAAAGTATGCAATTCCAAATGAAAACCCTCCTAAAAAGTGAACTGGAATGTCCAGCCATGAAAATCTGCTGTAAAAACCGAAGAACAAAAAAACATAATGAATAACTAACACGAGGATTATTGGAACAAAAAATCCAAGAAGTTTGACTGATTTTTTAAGAACCATATTATTTAGTTTCCAATCTTGATATTAACTGATCCACATCAACTTCTTTCACAGATTCCAAAGTAAACTCAAGATTGTTGAAGAACTTGTTTAATTTTACACTGCCGGAAAAAATCATCTCTTTTCCAAGGAAGGATTTTTTCTTTTCTTCGGAAATACTTTCTGGATTTTCAACCCCGAATTCTGAGAGTTTTTCATGAAACAAGACGGCTCTTATCGTGGCTGCTCCATCATCAATTACAATGTTCATCAAAGCCCTTTTTTCCGGCAGAATCTTGCCATGCTCTCCGCAAAGAAATGCATCTCCTGCAGGCACAATTTTTTTCTTGCATTCAGGGCAGACATTGAAAAACCTTGGTTCAAAAACCTGCACAACAAACGCCCTGGTTTGAACGTTGTCGGAAACTTCAAAATCGTTTATCTTTTTTTCCACATAAACCTTCTCGGTAACTATCTGACTTATTGTTTCATCGCTGGATTTAAGCTCGGAAAAACTCCCCAGATGAATCTCGCTTCCCCGTGTGCTTGCATTTGTTATCTCGATTATGCTTCCTTCGCTTACCTGCCCTGTTTCAATCAAGCCTATGTGGTTCAAATCCCAAAGGACAACTTTTATGTTTGATGTTTCATCGGCAATCACAAGATTGGCGACTTTTGACTCTTGACTGTTTCGCGTGAAATTTCTTACCGGGAAAATGTTCACTACTTTTCCGACGACATTAACACGTTTCATCCCTGAGAGAATCTCTTTTATTTTGACTCTTTCACCGTCCAGCCTTATTCCCAATTCGGCAGCAATTATTTGTGCAGCTCCTTCCTTGCTTATCAATCCGGAAATCTTTTCTCTTTTCTGATGAACCTTGCCTTCTATTTCCTCTTTTGACAACCCCGAGGCACGGGAAATTCTATCAACAAGACTGTAGTAATTGGCGTCACCCATGGGAAATCAAAATAAGAAGTGTTTTTAAAAATTGTCATGCAAACATGAATATTTATAAATTCTTTTTGTTAGGAATTTTTATGACAGCTGTGCTAAAAATCAAACTCATGCCCTCATCTCCTGATGTGGATTTTGAAAAAATAAAGAAAAAATGCGAACAAATAATCAAAAAAAACAAAGGAAAAAACCTCGCATTTGAGGAAGAGCCAATCGCCTTTGGATTAAAATCTCTGATTGCAAAATTTTTTCTCGAGGAGGACATTGAGGTTGAACCTATCGAAAGAGAACTCGAAAAAATTCCGGAAGTAAGTTCTGTGGAATTGATTGACATAAGAAAAACACTATAATCAGAAAAACGATGCTGATTGGCGCTCGTTTTTAGGATACAGGAAAAGATAAAAATACTTTTTTCCTCATGGATAAATGCTACCGGAAGAACAAATTGAATCGATAAAGAAACAGCTCATTCAGCATGTTGAATCAACTTTTCCCGAGGAAACAAGGGATATTGCAAGGAGAAACATAGAGACAATGAATCCCGAGGAATTGGAAGGATTCTTAAGAAAAAATGGCATGCTTGAAAATTTAGATGGCGGAAATTCAAAAGAACAATGCATTTTCTGTTCAATTGTGTCCAGAAAAATTCCCTCTTACCCTATATCTGAAATAAGTTCAGCTTTGGCTGTCTTGGACATAAATCCCATATCAATCGGCAATTCCATCATAATACCTAAAAATCACGGAACATTAAAAAAAATTCCGACCGAGATCTCGTCATTGGTTTCAGATATTTCAAAAAAAATTAAAAAAGAATTCTCTCCGAAGAAAATTATTGAGAGAAAAACTTCTCTTTTCAATCATGGTGTTTTGAATTTGATCCCCGTATATGAAAACGAAACTTTCAATTCGGAAAGACGCCGAGCCACTAAAGAGGAATTGGAGCAGAATCAAAAAGCCCTGACTAAAGCGGAAGAAAAACCAATGCCTGCAAAGCCAAAGAAAGAAAAAACAAAAATCAAAAGTGCGGATTTATGGCTTCCTAAAAGGTTTCCCTAATAAAACAATCTTAAAATTTCGCCGAATTCAATTCCGTTGAAATAAAAAATCAATAGTAAGATAAAGCTTATTAGAAAAACGGGAACGAATGGGATTCCTTCTTTTATCTTAACGTGTTTCAACTTTTTCCTGATTTCTTTAATCTGCAAAGCGTTGAGCCCTTTCCAATTTTTTTTAATGATTTTTCCATTGGAAAATTTCAAGTTTTTGTAGAGCAAATCTCCTTCTTCAAGATTTTCCACTTTAACATTTTTAATCATTACGGACTCGTCTATGGATTTTGTGTAAACATACAAATGTGGGAGAATAAAAAGCAAAATTCCTAGGTAAAAAAACAATTCGTTAAAAAATCCCGCAACAAGAACAACAAGTGCAAAAATTTCCATTGAGACCATAATTTTTTTGTTCTTATTCATCTGTGATTTAAATTCTGTTTTGAATAAATTAAAATTTCTTAATGGAAGAATCGCACCCCATACAAGTCCATAAAAAGCCCCTGAAAAAAGAAAGAGAACAAAAAACAGCGAGAAAGTATCGATGTTGGAAAAGAAATTCTCCGAAAATCCCAATACCGGACCTAAGGCAATGAAAAGCTTTGCATCTCCGCCAGCGAAAAATCTCCCGTGATAAAGAACATTTCCCAAAATGAAGAAAATTCCCAGTCCAATAATCCCTTCGTAAAAAAAAGAAAAGCCCTGTCCTAAGAAAATGGAGTAAAAAAATCTAAATCCTAACACAAAGGTTATCAAAGAAAAACTAAGCCAATTTGCAACAATCCTGCTTTTCAAATCCTGAACACTCGCAAAAAGCAACCATATCAAAGCCAAAGCAGACAAAAAAACCACCTCTAACATAAATCAAAAAAATAAATATTGTTTATAAAATATTGTTTAAACTTTATTTTCTTCTAGCAGAATATCTGTTCAGCGCATTTTTCAACGCGACGCCTTCGGCGTCCAAAACCACCACCTGACCATTGTCGTAGGAATCCGCCAAGTCCCTGTCGTAGGAATTCACGTTGGAGTATCTGTACCAGTACAGACTGAACCTAGACAAACCGTCTCTTCTTGTGTAAAGTTGTCTATTTCCTTTAGAATCTTGAACAGGAATTCCTCTTTCGTCAATTGTCTTGAACATGGAATCACTTGTTAGTTCAGGAGCATCAATTATATTTTTTCCAAACTCTGCTCTTTCGTTTAATCTGTAAGTCAAGCCATACTCAGATTCTGGGTTTTTATCCAAATCAAGAGCGCCAAAGTAAATTACTTTTGGAGTTTCTAAATTGATACTTCTATGCTTTAATTGTTCTGCAAGATCTTTCGCAAGTAAATCATTTGGTTTGTAACTATCACCAGGCGTTCTCAAAAACAAACCTGTATCAATGTAAAATCCTTTGAAAATTTCCGGATTTTCTCCCCCTAATTTTTCCAAATCGTACATTGTAGCCAACTTTGAATTTTTTGGCAAAAATTCTCTTAGAACTAATGGCGCAAAGCAATTGCTTCCTACCAAAATTCCATTTTTGTCCGGGAATATATCAAGTGATTTTCTTGCTCTTTCATTGAATAATTTTATTCTCTCTTGATACTGGGGAAGATATTTTGAACTGAGTGTAATATCTTCTAAATCTAAAAATGCTCTCATGTCCCCTCGATTAACCTCGGTTTCTCCGTTAACTATCTGCGAGTAAGTTGGCACTACAAGAGCAGATTGTCTTCCACTTTTTCTGAAAAAGAGATTTCCTTCTTTAACCAATGCCATAAAAATCTCACAAAACCAAACTTTTTAAATGTTTCTAAAGTGTAATCACTAAAGAGTTAATATAAATGGGATATTTTCCAGAGATAAATTATTTGTGGTTAATAACGAGAATTTGCTTAGTGTTAAACCTTCATAATTCTTTGTCTGCCACCTTTCTTGTAGGGATTCTTTTTTTTGTTTCTCTTCTTGTCCTTTTTTTTGTTTCTTCTCTCCGAATCGGCGCGTGCCATTTTTAAAGAATAGTTGAGGTTTAATTGCCTCCGCTGGTGGAAGTTGAAGGAGTTGTTGATTCTGCCTGCTTGCATGTCACACTAAGAAGTTCATCTCCTACGGTGTTCAAAACATAAACTGTCTTTCCCTTATTTGTATCTTCGGCACAAACTCCGCTGTCTCTGTTATCACCTGCATTAGCATTAAGCGCTGCTTGGCTGGCAAATGTCTCTGCTCCCGACTCTTGTGTGCTTAATATTATACTACCTGTATTGCAAGAAACACTCGCACATTTTGCAACCCCGTACTTTGCTTGTTTTTCAGACAGATAATAACATGTCGTCTTTTTTATCTCCTTTCCTTCGGCATCTTTCAAATCTCTTGGAGAAGTACAGAAATTGTACTGGTTTGCCGTTGAACAAGCCGTAGTGCAAGATGTTACGATGCTTTCTACGTTGTTCGTCGTAAAAAACCCTTTTATCTGGCTTGAACCTATTGTAAATCCCCAAATCAACGCGACAAGAACAACAATTCCGAGAATTATGAGAATTATTGCATTAACACTCAATCCTTGTCCTCTTTTGTTCATCGTGTTTAAAAGGAAATCTTGTTTAAAAATGTTATTGTCTTTTATAGATGACTTTTACAATTTCGCTTTTGCACTCTGCAAGAATTTTCCAATTCTCATCGTTACAATCTCTTACAAAATTTTGTGTTCCCTTAAAATATCTTCCTAGGATTTCATCGTCGCTGATTGTTATGGAAACTCCTTTCATGTTAAAATTGTTTTCATAATTGGTCCTGAATTCTGAATTTTCCAAGAAACGCTGTTCCTCATCCACTGCCTTTATTGTTTCAATAAGCCCCACCCCCAAAAAACTGTTGCTAATCTGCGAACTTTGATAAAAAAAACTCATCAAAACCAAAAAGCACAAAGCCACAACACCAAGCACAAGAATTGCTATCGAGATGTCTGCTTTTTTGTTCATTTTATTTGCATTTTCCATGGCATTCAGCCCAAAATTTTAGTTTAAGATGATTTGTTTTTGATTCAAAATTTATTTCAAATGCGGGAAGACCTGCGCCGCCAACATCAACCCCCACAACATCATAAGTTGCAATTTCTTTAGTCTCATTTTCTTTTTCAATGGCCAAATTCCATCCTCCGCTTGGAGAATTCAGTCCTTTTGCAGGGACCGTCTTCAAAAAATTGCTTATCTCGCCCTCATTTGCATTTTTGGCCAACTCCAGATTTGCATCATTTGACAAAAAGCTTGTTATTGACTTAACGGCGAGAAAATCCTTTTGTTTGTCGTCAAGAAAAATTTTTCTGTCTTGGATTTTGCCCATCAATGTTGTCGCAAATATAGAAATTCCCAAAACTACCACAACTATCAAAGTAGCAACAATCCACGTTATCGCATCCGATGCCTGCGCTTTCTTGCCAAAAAATATTTTATTTGACATTTTCCTCGTCCTTATTTATGGATATATCCACCTTCGTAATAATTCCTTTGCCTTCGCTGTCAAGGGCATAAAAAGATTCAGAATTAAAAAACACATATCTTGAAAGGGCATTTGATTTTTTCAGGTTTATATTTCCCTCACTTATCTCCAAAGGCAATTTTTGGTTTGTTTTAAAATCGTAAAATGATATTTCGAGATAATACTCTTGTCGTTCTTCATTCGTTTTTAGATTTAAATGACACAAACTCGCAAAATTGCCCTTTAGATTGTCATCAAGAGGATATTTTAATTTGCCATTTTCAGAAAGACATTCCGCTATGTTGTCTGTTAAAATCCCGGATTCAATTGCCCGAACATCGTAGGGATCTCCGTAAAAAATTGAAACCATGTAAATAATTCCTCCTGCAACAATTATCAAAATGGCAAACCAATAAATTGAAACAATCTTTTCCATACCTCTTTTGTTTTTTGAAATCATGCTAATTGTATTTCCCCGCTATTATGACATAATCTTTTTTTAACTCGCTATCATAGTACACTGACAAACCAACGTCGTTGAAAAAATAGTAGGAACTTCCCCCCTTCTCTCGCAGTTTTACCGTTACGAGGTTTTCTTCTATGGAAATAATTTTGTCTCTGGAGAATCCGTTTTTATCCGCTTTTTCAAATGCATCCTCCATGTTTAGATGAATCTCCATGCCAGGTCTTGCAGAATCAATTATTAGTGCAATTTGCTTCGCGTATTTCTCCTCCAAAACCGCTTCGCCTCCTGACTTGGAATAAATAAAAAGAATTAATATTGTCAGAAAAATTAAGTTCAAAACAATAAAAATCACATTTTCTGGGAGAATCTGTCCTCTTTTGCTATTCATGAAATGACTAAAGGAAAATTATTAATAAAATTATCTGAGGTTACGCCTTTGTTATAAAACTGTCGCATTTCAAATTTGTAAGTTCATCGGAGTCAACAAAATGAACAGGGATAACGGTTGCATCTTTTACGCTAGTTCCGATAAACGGAATCTTGACACTATCTGTTCTTCCAGTAACCACATAATATTTTTTTGTGTAGTCTATTGTTCCCCCGGTTTCAAATATCTTTGGCACTCCTCCGCTGAATAAATAATCAAAATATTTTTCCTGTTTTCCCGAGAGACTGTTTGATTTTAAAAATCCCTGCAAATCAGTATAGGTTATTTCTTGATTAATGCTATCAAATCCTATGACGGAACAAATTGTACATGCTCTGCTTACCTTGGCTCCCGAATAATCAATTTTCCCTTCGCCGAACATCCACCAACACCCAGCCATCTCGTCAGCTATTGTTTTTAATGTTTCATTCTTATTCTCTTGGCTTACTTTTTTTATTTCTGTAGAAACAAAATCTTTACAAACTCCGTTATCGGATGATGAAATGCAAACATAATTTGTCTTACAATCTAGCGTCCCACTTCCTGAAATTGTAGAACCTTTTCCCTTAAGAATCACGGAATTGTGGCATATCTCTTTTTGAGTCTCTTCACCCAGATTTAATCTGATGAGGAAAAAAAGTAGCACGGCAAAACTTGCAACCAAGATGGTTATTACGACAATTTGCTGCGTCGTTAATTCAGCTTTTCTGTTCTTTGATTTCATTTTTTATAACAGCCCCATTTTACGAAAGGCAAAATACAAAGCTCCTGCTGTGATTAGAAAAAAAACAATCCATGTTATATATTTTATCAGCTCTTCGATGTTCATTTTCTGGATATCTTCTTGTTTTCAATTTTTAATATTACTGGAGGATTTTCAATTTTTATCGGCAGTTGGATGTTGTCCTGAGTTACTTCAAAATTCCCTGTATTTTCTAAGCACACTCCTTTTTCTGAATTATTGCAATTGTCCTTAAAATTTCCACTTGTTAAAAACGTAGGATTATTACAAATACAAATGCAATTTTTCCAATTTTCTTTGCTACAACTATTTGGAATTTCATTTTCATAAGGCCATGAAAGAAGAGACCATCCCTCAGGATTAAACAAGATTGCCTCGGTGTTTCCGGAATCCAATTGATTTTTCAAATAAGTCAGGGATGCTTCTGCCTGTTGAAGTTCTTTGTTTTCAGAATTGGAAAAATACAGTGAGTACAGGAAATAAACCAAAAAACCCACTACAATTAGCGAAACAACTATCTTCAATGTTTCTTCGGCGAGCAAAAAACCTTTTTCTCCCATTGTTAAATCAACCCGAGCAAAATTTTATTTCCGGGAACTAAATTCTCAAAAAAATCCGTGAAATAATTTCCAAAAAAGTATAATCCGAAAAGCACCGCAACTATCACTGCAATTCCAAGTATTATTTTTATCATCTCGTTTATGGCTATCATCGTGAGCTGAGAAGATTTTTAATTGAATCAATCACACTAAGTCCTTTTTCCCTTAGAATAAAAATCGCAAGAGCAAGTATCACAAGCATCCCTATGGCAATTGCAAGCCATGGCAGATAGTCTGAAATGATTCCTCTTCTGTTCATTCTGGAAAAAAACAAATATTGTTAATAAATGTTTTTGAACTTAAATTCCTCCGATAACTACTGACGAAAGCAAAAACAGGGATAATGTTGAAATCAGCGCAGTTATAAAATAGAGCAGGATTCCTCTGTTGAGATTTTTTCCTGTTTGGTTTGTTCTCTGCAATCTGTCTTCTCCCGAGTCAATTGTTACGAGGGTGTTGGTGAGTATGAAAACCATCTCCACAAGATAAATTCCAACTGCAATCTGCAGATAGTAAGGAGGAATCATTTTGGTAATCTCAAAGATTCCTACCAAGTTTCCAAATCCTCCAAGTCCGGCAGCGTTGCTTCCAACTTCAGAAAGACTAAGCTTTGCAAGTATTGAAGTTATCATGGCTGCAAGCCCGATGACTATTCCGCTCAGCAACGGTGCAAGGAAAGTCATGTTGCTTCTCATATCGCTTATAATCTCGGCCAGCATGTCTCTTAATCTCTGAGTGATTTTTCCTATGTTCTTAACATATTCTGAAATGCTCATCAAACTTACTGCTGCAATTTTCAATCCTTTTTTTGAAGATTCAACAAGGACCCTCATGCTCGTCGCGATTAGTTCCGACGGATAATAATTTATTGCTCCTCTCCGGGAATCAAAAATTGCCTTCTCCACACTCATCCCGTTCTGCCTTACATTGTAATTAACTCGCCTGAAAAAATCTTCTGTTGCAAGTCCCCGCGAAGATTCTGCCACTCTCCCAAATGCAATTTCAGGAGGCGTTCCGTTGCCAATCCTGTTTCCAAGCTGGAAAAGCGAATTGTTAAACTCCGACTCCAGTTGTTTTGTCCTGTTTCTCTCATTAATCAAATCCTTTGTTTTCTCCCTGTACGATAAAGAAAAAAACAGCGCCAACCCCAAAGGAATGAACATGCTTAAAACCAACGCCCCGATTCCAAAAGGTCCTTTAACTCCCGTGCCTGTTTCAATAAATCCAAAAAATTTATCATCGCCAAAAATTCCAATCCCGAGTTCAGAGTAAGTATAATCCTGCTGTAACCCAATCCACGAAGGAAAATTTGTCTGAAATATCAATGGTAAAAGTCCGATGAAAAAAAGAGGGAGACAAATAAAAAGTGCTTTTCTGTATGATGAAGTGCTCTTGTATTTGTGGTAAAAAATATTTCTCTCGAGCAAATCGGTTTCGCCGTGTCCTCCGGGACGCAGGAACATTATCTTGTCGGTGAGGAAAAACGCCACAAACGGAAGCAGCATGGCATAAAGAACAAAAACATGATACCATTTCAAAAAATCGCCAACCATTGCCGAAGCTAACGGAATCAATGCCAATCCTAAAGTCGGAAGAACCACCCCCAACATGTAAACATTTGTCAGCGGACTGCGGACATCATGGGTAAATCTAAGCATTTTGTCATAAACACCGTCGAGAATCACTTGCAGTGCCTTTTCCAATGTGGATATTCTCCGCACGTCGTTCGGTTCAAAAAGACTGCTTTCAATTAAATGAAACGATTCTATGAACTCTATGTTGTGGTCTCTCCAAATTTCAAGATAATTGTCCAAACTTTCCTTTATTGTTGAAAATCTTCCTATCTCCACATCATAAAAAATTTTCTTGAAATCCAATGCCAGCGGATACTGAAGATGTTGTGACGCAAAGGCAATTGCTTTCTCAAGATTCGGAGTATGTCTCATGTAGACAACAATGTACAAAATAGCCGGCACCATTTGACTGCTCGCCTTTAAGCGCCAAGAATTTGCCAGCCTCTGAGGGTAAGCGTTGACAAAATAAAACATGAACAATGCTACGAAAATCATAAGGAAGAAAAACAAAAATGGGAAAGACGCAAGATTTCCACTAATCAAAACAACTGCAATGGAAATAAAAACTCCAATCAAAAAAATTCCGACAAATGACATAACACTCAAAGTCAACGCCTGCCAAGGTTCTATGTCCAAATGAGCAATATCCAAATATCCTTTTATCTTCTCTTCATCTTTTTTAGAGACGTTGAGTTTTATCACGCTTCCAAGAGTTTTGCATAAGCGTTCATATCCGGAAAGAATGGGTGTTCTCTCTTGTTTAAACGTCTGATACTCTCTGCTGTATCCTTCTTTGGAAAGATTTCCTTCTGTGTTAATCTGGCTTTCAATTTTACTGGAATATTTTTTTAGGATGTCGTCAACGCTTTCTTTCTTTTCAAAAC
>DATETG010000017.1:0-28668 GCA_035283785.1 Candidatus Nanoarchaeia archaeon | reverse complement strand
TCATGCGCCTCAAACACGGAAAAAAGCCTTAAGAAAATTCCCGGAGTAAAGGAGGCAAACGTCAGTCTAATGTTGAAGAAAGGGATGATTGAATCTGAAAAAGAAATTTCCGACGATGAGCTTAAGAAAGCCGTTGAGAGGGCCGGTTACAAACTGGCGGGAATTGAGAGATAATATGAAAATAGAGAAAGCGACGAAGAAGAATATTGGAGAAATTGGAAAATTAATGAAAGAAGAACTTTCAAAACCACCATTTAATGAAAATGATTCTCTAAAATCTGTGCTGAAAAGTTTAATTTTTTATTATAAAAATGGAGAAATCTATTTCACAAAAGAAGATAATGAGATAATTGGACTTCTTGTTTTCCAAATTGAGCAATGGTGGGAAGGTCCCGTTATCATACTTCAGGATTTGGTGGTTAAGAGGAAATCTCAAAAACATAATGTCGGAAAAGATTTAATGAAGTTTATTGAAGGATATGCAATTAACAAAAAAGTCAAACGAATTTATTTTGAGACAAACAAAAAATCTCCGGCAGTCAACTTCTACAAAAGATTAGGCTACAAAATAAACAAAGACAGACTATCAATGAGCAAAAAAATAAGATGAATCACGAAATGCACGATATGGAAAACATGGATGGGCATCACCATGACGAACCTGTTGAAGATAGCGAAATAAAAAGCTGGAAACAGAAACTCGTATGGAGTTGGGTTTTAACCATTCCAATTGCAATTTTAATGTTGTCCGAAAGATTGTTCGGATTTTTTCTTTTGCCGGAAGATTTTATTGCACCCGTTATTTTGATTTTGGGATTTCCAGTTATTTTTATCTTCGGGTGGGGCACGATAAGGGGAGGCATAAGAGGGCTGTTTACTTTTTACTTCAACATGGATTCTCTGATTGCCCTCGGAACTGTTATTGCTTTTCTAACAGGAATACTAAGCTACACGGGAATTGTCCAGGATTATTCCGGCGTGGCGGCGATGATCATGACTTTCTTTACGACGGGAAAATATGTCGAGGCATTAGCGAGAGGCAGAGCAGGCAGAGAAATAAAAAAACTTCTTGAACTTGGCGCAAAAAAATCATTAGTTTTAAGAAACAAAGAAGAAATCGAAATCCCCATTGAGGAAGTAAGAATAGGAGACATAATGATCATAAAACCCGGAGAGAAAATTCCCACTGATGGTATTGTTGTCCGCGGAGAAAGCAGCGTTGATGAATCAATGGTTACAGGAGAATCTCTTCCTGTTGACAAGGCAAAAGGGAGCAATGTCATTGGGGCCACGATAAATCAAGACGGAGTATTATTTGTCCGTGCCACGAAAATAGGAAAAGATACTTTCTTGTCGCACATAATAGAACTTGTTGAGGAAGCGCAAGGAACAAAAATTCCCATACAAAAATTTGCAGACAGGGTGACTTCTATTTTTGTGCCAACAATTTTAATTTTGTCTGTAATCACTTTTTTTGGATGGTGGTTTTTCTCTGGAGATTTAAGCAGGGCAATTGCCGCAAGCATCTCTGTTTTAGTCATTGCCTGCCCATGCGCTCTGGGACTCGCAACTCCGACGGCATTAATGGTCGGCTCGGGGATGGGTGCAAAAAGAGGGATATTAATAAGAAAGGGAGAGGCAATACAAACAATGAAAGAAGTGAAAATAATTGTATTTGACAAGACAGGAACAATCACTCTAGGCACACCGAGAGTCATCGACATTTATCCTCAGGCAAAACAGAAAACATTGCTGGAAATCGCGGCAAGCCTGGAAAAGTTTAGCGAGCACCCTATTGCGAAAGCAATTGTGGAGAAGGCCTCTCTTAAAAAATACAAAAGTGTGACGGGATTTAAAGTTCTCCGGGGCAGAGGTGTTCAGGGAAAAATCTGGGGAAAAGAGATACTGATAGGAAATAAGACCTTGATGAGGGAAAATAAAATTTCTGTTGATTCTTTTGAGGAAAAAATCCGCGAGTTTGAAAATGATGGAAAAACAACAATGATTATATCCGAAAACAAAAAAGTTATTGGAATCGTCGCCATTGCTGACGCTGTAAGATCAGATTCAATTGAAGCAATCAAAAAGTTAAATGAAGATGGTTATAGGACAATCATGATCACGGGGGACAATGAACTAACGGCAAGAGCCATTGCAAAGCAGGTTGGAATAAAGGAAACAATTGCAAATGTCCTACCCGAGGAAAAGGCAAAAAAAGTTGAGGAATTGCAAAAAGAAGGTATGGTGGCCTTTGTCGGAGATGGAATAAATGATGCGCCTGCACTAAAACAATCCAATGTTGGCATTGCTATGGGAACAGGAACAGACATTGCAATTGAAGTGGGGGATTTGGTGCTGGCCAGGAGTTCATTGACGGGAGTTGTTCAGTCGATCAAATTAAGCAAAGCCACGTTCAGAAAAATAAAGCAAAATTTGTTCTGGGCTTTCGCATATAACACGGTAGCAATTCCCGTCGCTGTCGCAGGGTTTTTGCATCCTGTGATAGCTGAAATTGCAATGGCTCTCAGTTCAATAACTGTCGTAACAAACGCCAATTTACTTAGAAATATTAAAATTTAGAAATTCTTCCGTCTTTCATTTCAATAATTTTATCAGGAGTTATATAGTTTGAAAGATTTTTGTTGTGGGTTATTATCAAAATTGTCTTGTCAGGAGATGAAAACTCGCTTATTTTTAAGGATATTTTTTCAAGCGAATCGCTATCTAATCCGGAATCAAACTCGTCAATGATTGCAATTCCGGGATTTAGAACAAGCATCTGCAAAATCTCTGCCTTCTTTTTTTCCCCTCCTGAAAAATTTTCGTTGATGTTTCTCTCAAAAAAATTCTTTTCATCTATCCCAAGAAATCTCGCTTTTTTTGCCAAAAAATTTTGAAATTCAAGAAATGAGAGTTTTTTCTTATTCAAAGAGTTGTAAGATGTTCTTAAAAAATTGAAAAAATTTACGCCATGGATCTCGTTTGGAAATTGAAAAGCCATTAGCATTCCTTTTCTTGCCCTCTCGTCAACGGCAAGCTTTGTTATGTCCTCGTTGTCTAAAAATATTTTTCCCGAGGATTTATACTTGGGGTTTCCCATCAATATATTCGCGAGCGTTGTTTTTCCTGATCCGTTCTTTCCGCTAAGAAAATAAATCTTCCCTTTTTCTAGTTTTATGTTTATGTCTTTAAGGATTTTTTTCCCGTTAATTTCCGCGCTTAGGTTTTTTACTTCAAGCATTTTTTTCCAACGCTCCTACAACCGCATTTAATGGAAGAAGAACACATTTTAATCTTGCCAGAGAGATTTTTATCTTCAACAAATCAATCAAATCTTTTTTCCCAAATTTTTTTACATCTGAAATATTCATGTTCCTAATTTTCTCGGCAAGCATTGACGAAGAAACAACGCTCAAAACGCAACCGCTTCCTTCAAAACTTGCGTCTTTAATTCTTCCGTCTTTAATTTTCAGGTAGAAAGTTATTTCATCGCCGCAAAAAGAATTGTGTTCAGTGTGCTTTTTCGTCGGATTTTTCATCTTCCCGAAATTTGACGGATTTCGGTACAGTTCAAGAATATGCTCTCTGTACATCCTTTCTGAAAAATTATTGTGATTCATTTTCCATTAAATTTCCCATTTATTTTTTTTAATGCTAAGACTAGCGCGTCGACATCTTTTTTAGTGTTGTAAATACCAAAACTTACTCTTGCAGTTCCGGGAATTCCTAGAATTTTCATCAAAGGCATTGTGCAGTGATGCCCGCCTCTCGCTGCAATTTCACAATCGTCTAGCAAAGAAATAACATCGTGGCTATGCACACCTTTAATATTAAATGAAATTATCCCTGAAGAATTTTTTATTCCGGGATTGTAAACATTTATCCCTTCTATTTTCTTCATTTCTTCCAAAGCGTAAGCCAACAACTCTCTTTCATGTTTCTCTATTTTTTTCAGTCCTATATTCTCAACGTACCTTATTGCTTCGCCTAGAGCTATTGCTCCTTCTATGTTCTGTGTTCCTGCCTCAAATCTTTCAGGAATTGTATTCCACTCAGCTCCGTTAAATGTAACGGCCTTTATCATGTCTCCTCCAAACTGAAATGGGGGAATTATCTTCAGAACATCTTTCTTTCCGTAGAGAACCCCTATTCCTGTTGGCCCGTAAACCTTGTGTCCTGAAAATGCCAGAAAGTCGCAGCCAATTTTCTTTACATCAATTTTCATGTGTCCCGCAGATTGTGCCGCGTCAAGAATCGTCATTGAGTTTTTTCTTTTTGCCATCTCGAAGATTTCCTTCACGGGATTTATTGTTCCCAATGAATTTGAAACATGCGTTATTGATACTATTGCGGTTTTGTAGGTAATTTTATTCTTCGCGTCTTGCAAATCAAGTGTAAAATCACTTTTCATTTTTATGAATTTTAATTTCATATTTTTTCTCCGAGCTAATTGCTGCCACGGAACCAAGTTACTATGATGCTCCATTTCCGTCAAAAGGATTTCGTTCTTTCCTTCTGGAATTATTGAATCCAAAACGTATGAAAGAAAATTTAAAGATTCCGTAGTGCTTCTTGTGAATATTATCTCTTCGTGAGAGGCGCTTATGAATTTCGCAATTAATGCTCTTGCATCGTCGTACTTTCTAGTTGCCTTTTGGCTCAGGTCATAGATTCCACGATGAATGTTTGCGTTTGTTGTTTCGTAAGAATCAACTATTGACTTTATCACCTGCCGTGGTTTTTGTGTCGTTGAAGCATTGTCCAGATAAATCAAATTTTTGCTGTTCTTGAAAATTGGGAAATCTTTTTTATGGTTCATTTAAATCACTGATTTTTCTATCTCTAACTCTATCAATCTGTTTAGTTCAACAGCGTACTCCAATGGGAGCTCCTTGACGATGGGGTCTATGAATCCGGAGACAATCATTTTCGTCGCTTCTTTTTTGTTTAATCCTCGAGATTGCAAATAAAAAAGTTGCTCTTCCTGAATTTTTCCTACTGCAGCTTCATGTGAAACTTCAACATCGCTTTCAGCGACATTCATCGCAGGAAATGTGATTGCACGACTTTCATCATCCAGCATCAAACCATCACAACGAACAGACGACTTTGAGTTTTTTGCTCCTTTTTTTATTTCAATCAATCCCCGATAGGAACTTGTTCCTCCAGCGACGCTGATTCCTTTGCTGATAACGTGAGACTTTGTATCTGAGTTAAGATGATAAACCTTGCAGCCAGTGTCCTGATATTGTCCTGAAGATGCGTAGGCAATTCCAAGATAATCTGTTCCTGAGTTTTTTCCGAGGAGAATACTACATGGGTATAACATTGTGATTTTGCTTCCAAGATTTCCGTTTACCCACTCCATCACCCCATTCTCATGGACGACTGCACGCTTCGTGTTGAGATTGTAAACATTTTTGCTCCAGTTCTCAATGCTGCTGTAACGGACTTTTGCGTTTTTTAGGACGTGTATTTCGACACATCCTGCGTGCAATGAATTTTCAGAGTAAAGCGGTGCAGAACAACCCTCAATGTAATGCACTTCTGAATTTTCGTCGGCAATTATCAAGGTGTGCTCGAATTGCCCCCCCTTAGGAGAATTCATTCTGAAGTATGCCTGCAACGGCAATTCAACCTTAACATTTTTTGGCACATAGATAAAAGTTCCTCCACTCCACACGGCCCCATGCAATGCGGAGAATTTATGCAGGCTTGGTGAAACGCAATTTGTCATGAAATATTTTTGCACAAGTTCAGGACATTCATGAACAGCAACATCCATGTCCAGGAATATAACTCCTTTGTCTTTGAGTTCTTTCTTCAAACTATGATAAACAACTTCACTTTCATATTGTGCACCAACCCCTCCAAGAGATTTTCTTTCAGCTTCGGGAATTCCGAGTTTTTCATAGGTCTGCCGTATGTCTATTGGAACATCTTTCCATTGCTTGGAATTTTTACTTGCCCTTGGTTTCATGTAAAAATGAATTTCATTCAAATCCAATTCTTCAAGACTTGGTCCAAAAGAAGGCATTTCTTTCTTTTGAAAAATTTCCAAGGATTTCAATCTTTTGTTTAACATCCAATCCGGCTCGTTTTTGTCAATGGAAATTTGCCTTACAACTTCTTCGCTTAATCCTTTTTCGGATTTAAACTTCAACGACTCCTGATTCCGTGAATTGAAAACCTCGGGATTGAATTTTGATTCTTGTTCTTGCATGCAATGACAAAAGTCCAGGGATTTTAAAACTTAACTATTGTTAAGTTTTTGGAGATTTAGACACAAATTACTAATCTTAAGAATGTTGCAATTCCAAATATTGTGGTTGCGCCAGCAAAATAATAATTAAAAGTTTTCCAAGTTAAAATACCCATTCCAATGAGTGCAATTACCATCCACCTAAAGCCGATAATGTCATTAGCAATAACACATAATTCTATCATTAAATTACAATATTTTTATCCTTTAAAATAAAATCGGCGACACTTCTGGCGTCTGTTTTTCTGGATTAAGGGGCATTGTTTTACTTTACCAATTTGTTTAACTCATTAAACCTTTCTAATAACTCTTTAA
Source organism: Candidatus Nanoarchaeia archaeon (assembly GCA_035283785.1). Classification (GTDB taxonomy): domain Archaea; phylum Nanobdellota; class Nanobdellia; order Pacearchaeales; family GW2011-AR1; genus DATETG01. Next base: position 22,091 of record DATETG010000017.1, on the reverse strand, counting down.
TTTCTTTCTCTGTTTCCTTAATGATTATTTTACTATCTCTGTGATTAACCTCTTCTTCTAGGAGTTGTTGCCTGTGTGGCTTCGGAGCTCTGCCAGCAGGGATGGCATTTTCTTGTAAAGCCATTTGTTGAATTTTATGAATTCCTCTGTCTCGTTCTTTATGTAGTCAAGGATTTTGTCGTATTCTTTGTTTTCGTACCATCCAGGTATTAATTTTCCTGTTCCTTTTTTGCCGGTTATGTCGCTCAATGCAGATCCTTTAAATTGCCCTCCATTCATTAGGATTCCTATGGCTCTTAAGTCTATGAAAGGGCAATGAAGAATATCCAAAGAAGGGAGGTTGTTGATTTCGCTCCTTAACTTGAGAAAGTTATGCTCAAAACCGAGATTATATCCTATGGGAACAAAACTAAAATCATAATCATGAAGTATGTTTGATTTTTCTATGAACTGGCTTATTATTTCTTTTTCAGAAGATTCCCATTCCTTTAATATTGTCAAATCCCCTATTGCATCCCCCGTATATCTGTCCAATTCCTGAAATTGGATTGTAATAATCTTGTCCTTCTCAGGGTTTAGTCCGGTGGTTTCTATATCAAGGTAGAATGTTGCCATAACTCTAAAAAGAATAATGTATTTTATAATTTTCCTTCAAAACCCCAAAAACCTTATATTTACATATTGGCTTTGTATCTCATGCAAAAAACAACAATGCCTCAAGAGATTGAGGTTTGGTATTTGATTCCCGCGATTAGAAAAGAACTCGCGCGAACACTTGTTTCAGACCATGGACTTAACCAAAAAAAAGTGTCGGAAATTCTGGGGATGACTGAGGCCGCTGTTTCTCAGTACCTAAATAAAAAACGCGCCTCCCGAATAAAGTTCTCAAAAAAGGAGTCGGAAATTATAAAAAAATCAGCTGAAAAATTGCTTGAAAAAAAGAACGTCACGAGGGTTATTTATGATTTGTGCAAAATTCTTCGCGATTCAAAAACAATCTGCACAGTACATAAATCCCGGGATAAATCAATTCCCAGAAATTGCGATGTTTGCTTTGAATAAGTTTATAAATTTATTTTTCTTTAGAAAAATATGAATCTTGAAAATTCAGCTTCATCTTCTCCTGGAGAAAAAGACGTCGAAAAAGAATGTTGCGGAGGCTTGATAATGCGTGATGAAGGAGATTTGGATTATGATGGCAGATGTTGTAAGGTCTCGGAAAAAAAGATTTATTGTAATAGAAAAAAGTACACTGGGAATTATCGCGGACTTTAACATGTTTATTCCAAAGTCGCTCACAGATCAACAATAAGCGAATACAAATTCTCCGTCAACCTTAAAAAATTTGCGTCACTTACCTTCGCAAAACAACCCACATTTTAAAGAAGAGACTATCGCATTCTCTTCAAATCCTTAAGCTGTTTTGGTCCAAGGACATTTTTCATTGCAAAGTCCACGGCGAAACCAAAATACCTCATAAAATACCAAATCTTTGCCTTGAATGTTGGGGTGATTACTTCCTTTCCCTTGTCCATGTTTTTTACAATCACGAATGCAACTTTCCTCGGACTTCCAGCAATCTTGTTGAATTTTTCGACACACTGCATGTGCGTTTCCCTGTCGCTACAGTGAAAAGCCGTTTTTGCAAAATCTGTTTTCATTCTTGCCGGGAGAACAACTGTTGAAGTGACCTTAGAATTTTTGAGTTCGTAGCGCAACGAGCGATTAAATGAATAAACTGCTGATTTTGTGGCGTTATAAACCGTGAAGTATGGAAGAGGTGTAAAAGTAACCACAGAACCCACGTTGATTATTCTCCCTTGATTTGCTTTTTTCATATATTTCAATGCCTCGTTTGCAAGATGAATATACGAATTTACGTTAACCTCGAGCATGTTTCTTATTTCTTCAGATTCCATGCCTTCCAGAAGAGTTGCTCTTCCGAATCCTGCATTATTGAAAAGATAATCAATTTTACCTTCCCTTTTTATTATCGTCGGAATTATTTTTTTTCTGAATTCAATTTTTGACAAATCTCCCGGCAAAAGAATTATCTCGCCACTGTGATTCTTGCATTCGGCGCTTAATTCCTCGAGAAGATTTTTCCTTCTCGCAACAACGTAAACTTTGTGTCCATTGAAGCAAAGAATTTCTGCGAGCTCTCTCCCCAATCCTGAAGATGCACCTGTTACAAGACTAACTGGTTTAGCCTCTTTCATTTTAACTTTAATTGAAACTGATTTATATAAATTTCTGAATGACAAATATTTTAAACTCATGATATTATTTTTTAGAAAGCGCGAGTAGTATAGTGGTTAGTATATAACGTTGCCAATCTCAAAGAACTAAAAGAGCAAAGATAGAAGAGCGAAGCGAAAACGTTGTGACCCGGGTTCGAATCCCGGCTCGCGCATTTTATTCAACTCCTTGAAAAAACTTAACGGCAAAATTGCAAGATTACTCAAAATCCCCTGAATATTGGCTCATGCTTTTATTGTCAGTCTTGCTTTTTCCCGAGGAAGCTATAACATCATCAATTCTGAGTATCATGACACAAACATCTGTAGCGGATTTTATCGCTTGTGATTTTATCTTCAATGGTTCGATGATTCGCGACTCAAGAACGTTTTCTATCTTGTTAGTAAGAAGATTCAATCCAGTATTTTTCTCTCCTAAATCATGCCGAGATTTCAATTCTGTCAGGATATCGATCGGATCCAAGCCTGCGTTTTCCGCCAATGCTATCGGAATCGACTCCAATGCCGAAGCAAATTCCTCTATGGCCAACCTTTCCCTCCCGCTCAATGATTGTGAAAACTCCCTTAATCTTCGCGCGAGTTCTATCTCTACCGCGCCTCCACCAGGAACAACTAAACCATACTTAAGAGAACATATCACATCTCCCAAACCGTCTCTCATTGCTCGCTCTATTTCATCCATTACATGACTTGTTCCTCCATGAATCAAAATTGTCAATGCCTTTGGATTCCTGCATCCCCGAACGCAGGTGAGATTGTCCTCGCCGTGCTTTATTTCCTCGACAATTTCTGCATATCCAAGTTCTGCATTTGTAAGTTCGCTGAAATTGCTTATGATTCTTGCTCCTGTGGCTTTCGAAAGTTTTTCCATGTCGCTTCTTGAAACGCGGCGGCATGCATAAACTCCTTCCTTTGACAAAAGATAATTTGCAAAGTCATCTATTCCTTTCTGGCAAAAAACAACATTTGCTCCGGAACTTTTTATTGTGTCAATCATCTTTCGGATTTCCCTTTCTTCCTGTTCCAAGAATCCGTGCAACTGCTCAGGAGATGAAATGGAAACTTTTGTATCAATCTCAGGATTTTTAAGTTCAATCGGTATGTCAATAAGGGCTATCCTTGCGCCGTTGACAATGGAAGGCATTTCATGTGAGATTTTTTCCTTGTCAAAAACAATTCCCGAGATAAGTTCTGTGTCTTCAATGCCGTCGCCTTTTGATTTTTCAATTTTTATGTCATTCAAATCAACCTTGAAATTGTCCTCTGAAGAAGATATCTGCTTCACTGCGCGAACAATTATATCCGCAAATTTTTCCTTTGACGCCTCTGCCCCCTTGCCCGTCATGGCAGTCATTGCAATTTGCCTTAATATTTCATCGTCGTCGCGCGTTATCCTCAATGCTATATCGTTGAGAATTTCCTGAGATTTTTCCGCGGCAATCCTGTAACCCTTTGTTATAACAGTGGGGTGAATTTTTTTGTCAAGAAGTTTTTCAGCGTTTTCAAGGAGTTTCCCCGCAATCATCACCGAGGTAGTGGTTCCGTCGCCGACTTCGGTCTCCTGCGTTTTTGCTATTTCGACCATCATTTTTGCCGCAGGGTGCTCAATGTGCATTTCTTCCAAAATTGTCACACCGTCGTTGGTCACGATTATATCATTAGTTGGGGAAACCAGCATTTTATCCATGCCTTTTGGGCCGAGAGTTGTCTTAACAATTTCTGCAATCATTTTTGCCGCGGCGATGTTATTGCGCTGCGCATCTTTTCCCATAATTCTCTGGATATCTTCGGGCATTAAAATCAACGGCTTGTCTGTCATAATTTTAGAGAATTTGTCTTGTATTTAAAATTTGTTGTGTTAAATTAATTCCTGCTGAGTTGCTTCATGATATCTTCTATATTTCTTCTTGCCGTATCTTCTGCAAATTTACCCGGGGGTAGGACTCATAGACAAACTAATTATGGAACTACAAGAGGTGATAACCTTCCCTGAATTAACAAAAAAACTCAAAATAACGGATAAAATTATGATTCTTGAAGGTTATCCCGAATAGTACTTTTTCGCAACCTTATTTTGGAACAAATAAAATTACCAAAAATATTTAAACAAAATTTCTTATTATATAAAATGGCTGAAAAAGAAGATGTGTTCTCGAGTAGAATCAAATACAAAGGCATTTTTTCGTTCTCTGATTTTTACAATTTCTGTTATCGCTGGCTTACGGAAGAAGCCGGTTTAAGCATACAAGAAACAAAATACACCGAGAAAATTTCTGGAGATTCAAAATCAATAGAAGTCAAGTGGGAGGGCGGTCAGGAAATCACGGATTACTTCAGGTTTGATACAAGAATCACCATGGAAGTTAGTGGTTTGAAAAAAGTTGAAATAGTCAAGGAAAAAGAAAAAATTGAGACTAATACGGGCCAAATTGAAATGAAAATTTCCAGCGTAATAGTAAAAGACTACAAGGGGAAATTCGAAAAGGATGCGTTTTCAAAATTTTTAAGGGGGATTTATGAAAGATGGGTTATCCCGTCGAGGATTGACGAGATAAAACAGAAAATTTCAGTGGAGTCGGATGAGTTTTTGGCGCAGGCAAAGGCATATCTCGACCTGGAAGGCAAAAAGCAAGGCTGACAAAATGTTTAAATATAAGTCATATATTATTTTCATATGAAAAAAATATTTTTTCTTTTTGTAGCGATTTTAATTCTCCCGTCAATAATTGCCATAAATCTTGACGTAGAAAAACAAGATGTAAGCAATGTCATAATTCAAGGAGTAAACCAGCCCGCAGTTTTTGACCTAAAAATAAAAAACCTCGGCGCCCCTGCAAATCTCCAGTTTTATAACCTTTTTGGGTTCAGTATGGCTCCAAAAGGAACGGTTTATTTCACAACTAATGAAGAAAAAACAATTCAGCTTTTGGTTTATCCAACGGAGAATTTTCAATATCGCGGATTTTACACATTTAAATATTTCATAAGGGGTCAGGACGGAACGCAAATAGCATATGACTTGACAATAAAAGTAATTGACTTAAAAGACGCTTTTGAAATCGGCTCGGGAGAAGTAAATCTTGATTTAAATTCAATGAAAATCTACGTGCACAACAGAGAGAGCCATAATTTTGAAAAAGTAAAGGCAAAGTTTGAGTCACCATTTTTTGAATTCGAAAAAACTTTTTCTTTGGGTCCTAACGAAAGGAAGGAATTTGAAATAGAGTTGAACAAGCAGGACTTCAACAAGCTTACCGCCGGATTTTACACACTAAAAGCGGAATTTGAAGTCGACGATGAAAAAACAAATCTTGAGGGAACAATAAAGTTCGCCGAGAAGGACTTGCTGAAAACAACAAAAGAGAGCGACGGATTTATAATAAACACACAAACAATAAAGAAAACAAATGAAGGAAATTTGATGGTCGGTTCAGAAACAGTTGTCAAGAAAAACATAATCTCAAGGTTGTTCACGACGATGAACCCTGAGCCGGACATTGTTGAGAGAGACGGATTTGACATTTATTACACATGGGCGAATGAAATAAAACCTGGCGAAAGTTCAGAAGTTATGATAAAAACAAACTGGACTCTTCCTCTTGTCATAATGCTTTTTGTGATTGTCTCTGTCATTTTGGCAAAGCAGTACACAAAAACAAATCTTTCGCTTAGAAAAAGGGTTTCGTTCGTGAAGGCAAAGGGCGGCGAATTTGCATTAAAGATTACAATAAGCGCAACTGCGAACAACCAAATTGAAAAAATAAGCGTGATAGACAGAGTTCCTCCTCTTGTAAAAATTTACGAAAGGTTTGGAAGCGAAAAACCGAAGAGGGTAAATGAGAAGACAAGAAGGATTGAATGGGAATTTAACTCGCTTCAGAAAGGCGAAACGCGTGTCTTGAGTTATGTAATTTATTCAAAGATAGGCGTTCTTGGAAAGTTCGCGCTGCCAACAGCGACGGCAATTTACGAGATGGACGGAAAAATCCATGAGTCACAGTCAAACAGGGCATTCTTCATCGCAGAGCAAAGAAAGGGCGACGTCGAAGGATATTAATCTTTTTGTGACGGGTGTTAACAAAAGCGCAACTTTTTCAGTTAAACTGACAAACAAGAAATTTTAAAAACAAAATGTTTCTTTAGTTAGCAATCCCCCCGTAGCTTAGTGGTTAAAGCGTCTGGCTGTAGTTTATGTAAGGAACCAAGGTTCCTTGACAGTCAACCTCCTTTAAGGATGGTTCAGGACTGAGAACTAACGTGGACATTCCCTCAGGAAAGAATGAAGCGCGACAAGCAGAAGCTGAACCCGGAAGACCCCAAGTTCGAATCTTGGCGGGGGGATTTATTGTTATCAAAGCAAAAGTATCTTTTAATGACAGTAATTCTTTTAAATCAAAGTAAAGTAAGATTCTTATGCCGTTGAAGAAAAATGAAGAATTAAGCATCGAAAGGCCTTCTCAAGAATTATTAAAAAAAACAATAGAAACTGTCCCAATAATCCCGAATTTCGGAAATGTTGAGTTTATTGCAAACGGCATTGTACTCTCTTCTGGTGCTCCAGGAGGAACAACAGGAGAAGAAGTGTATATAGCAGAGTGCAATAAAAATGGAGTGATACCTTTTTCTTTTTTGGGATTTGAATATTCTGAAAGCTCAAGAAGTTTCGTTACCAAAGCCACATTTAGGGGAGGAAGTGTAATCCCCGATAATGAAAAATCCCTTAGAAGTTTATTGAAAGGTGGGAAAATATACCAGATTCATGCTGACATTGACGCTCATTACGGCTCTAGAAGAAGTTTTGACGATTTCAGAGAAAAATTCATGCCTCTTCTCTTGGAGAATGGCTATGCAATTAGAAATATTGACCTTTGGTTAACTTACTTTACCGGTAGTGGATATAATGAAGGAATATACCGCGATACAACCTTAAATTATAACGGCCGTCCTGATAAAAACAAATTATTTGTTGCGAGAGGTCACAGAATCTCAGAAGAGAACGAAAAAAAAGTTGTATCATGGTTTGAAGGATTAAAAAAAGAACTTGTTCCTGCTTGATTAATAAAATCCCTCGGAAAACAAGGGTATCCTTGAATATAGAAGAATTTAAAAAGAGGTTTTCTCTTTTAAAAACAATCAATTAAAAACAAAAAGAGGTAAAATGAAAGACGACTTTCTTCCTAAAGAAAGAGAGATTGATGACGATTTTGACGACGCAGTTGATTCGTTAGATTTAGACTTTGATTGATTTATTTTTTTATTTTTAAGATTATTTTATTATTATTTTTTTGAAGTTCCTCTTGGTTGTAGACTATGGCAAATTTTATTTCACTTATTGAAATTTTAGGGACGTAAACATTCCATACGCTTATGGTGAATCCTCTCCCAACCCCCATGACAGACAATTCCACCTCGTGAATTTGTTTTTCATCCGCGTAGATTACAACTTTTCCTGCATTGGAATCAATCAATCCGATATTTTTTATTGTCATGTTTGCATCCAGATATTTTCCGTTCATTGTTGCAGAAACATTTTCAAAGACCAAATCCGGATTTGACGGAAAAGAGTATATCTCATTCACCGACTTTATCAAATCATCTTCCACTTCCTGCTCACAATTTGTCACGCTATACATTACGCTTCCAGGATTTTCCGAATGGTTATAACCAAGAGCATGAAAAAGCTCGTGAATTGCTATGTTCGGCCTCGGGCATTTTGATTCCCTTATCAGCAAGATGTCTCCGTTTAGAATAACGTTAAAATCTCCAGACTGAATTATCTTGCTTGGACCTCCTTCCCCTGCTATGAATCTTTTCTCCTCGTCAAACCTTGTTTTGCTATCACAAGTCACGGAAATTTCCTCCCCTGAATTCACTGAATAAAATTCCAGCACAGTGAGATTTGAAACAATCTCAAATGCACGCTCCATTTCGTCCTGCTTGCTCAAAGGACAATCATTTATTGAGTATGAAATCACTTTTTTTTGATATCTCATGTTGTCATAGAATTGCTCGGCATCAGAGAAATTACCCACACTAATATTTGAATTTCCTTTATACACGTATGGTGAAAAATCAATTTCTCCAAGCGGGAGGAACCAATAAGTCCCAAGCAAAACAAGGACTATGAGGAAAAAGATAAAACCAAAAAATGCATTCCATGACATTTTAAATAATCGCGTGGAAATTATATAAATTTATTGCGCTCTCAAAATTAATTCATATTTGACATATTTATTACTCAAAAAAATAAAAAAAGAAAAAGTTTTGAATCTGTTTGTTTAATCACTATCTGAATCGTCTGATTCCTTGGATGAATCCTCTTCGACATCTTCTTCGTCATCATCAACAGATGATTCGACGTCTTCATCTTCGTCAATTTCTTCATCCTCTTCCATTGTATCGTCTTCTTCGTCCATTATGAAATTATTAAAATTATTTTTTCTTTGTTATTTCAGTGCACATTCCTGCTGCAACAGTCTGGCCGGCATCCCTTATGGAAAATCTAGCCATATAAGGGTTGTCCTTAATTGTTTCCAAAGCAAGGTTGCCTTTTGGGACAATCCTGACTCGCGCAGTATCCCCGTTTTTCAAGAAATCTGGGTTTTCCTTTATAACTTCTGCTGTTCTCGGATCAATTTGAGCGACAAGTTCCGTAATCTGGCATGGGACCTGAGCAGTGTGAATGTGGAAAACAGGAGTGTATCCTTTCGCCAAAACAGTTGGATGATTTATGACGGTGATTGTAGCTATGAATTCCTCGACGATTGGAACAGGATTGCTTGCTTCGCAGACAACATCTCCACGCGCGATGTCTTTCTTTCCAACTCCTCGAATGTTTATTCCGACATTGTCTCCTGCTTCCGCCTTATCCAATTGCTCATGGTGCGCTTCAATTGTTTTTAATTCTCCTTCTACACCTTTACCTGTTCTTCCAGGAAGAACCACAACTTTTGAACCTTTTTTCATGACTCCTGAAATAACTTTTCCAACAGGCACTGTTCCTATCCCGGTGATTTCATAAACATCTTGAACAGGCATTCTCAAAGGCAAGTTTACAGGGGACTCTGGAGCGGGCAGTAAGTCAAATTGCTCGATAATTGTAGGTCCTTTGTACCAAGGCATTTTGTCTGATTTTTTTGCTATGTTATCTCCCTGCAATCCCGAGCATGCAATGAAAGTTGTCTTGTCAGGGGAAATTCCTACTTGCTGCAACAATTTTGAGACATCTGCTTTGTTCTTATTGAATTTTTCCTCGCTGTATTTAACATCGTCCATTTTGTTTATCGCAACAACGATATTCTTGACTCCTGCTGTTCTCAAAAGCCACAGGTGCTCTGTTGTTTGAGGCTGCACACCTGCAGGAGCTGCAATTACCAAGAAGGCTGCGTCTGCTTGTGATGCACCAGTAATCATGTTCTTGACAAAGTCTCTGTGTCCCGGTGCGTCGATTATTGTGACTTGATATTTTTGAGTAAGAATTTTTTTATACGACAAATCTATTGTGACTCCTCTTTCCCTCTCTTCCTTTATTGAGTCCATGACATAAGCAAACTCGAAACCTGCTTTTCCGTATTTTGCCGTCTCTGCCTTGAGCTTTGTCATTTCCTGCTCAGAAACAGCGCCCGTGTCAAACATCAATCTCCCGACTATTGTTGACTTTCCAGCGTCGACGTGCCCCACGAACACGACGTTCATGTTTGGTTTTTCTTTAGCCATTGTAAGATAAATAATTTTCGTAAGAAAATTAAGTATTGATTAATAAAAATAATCCTTTATAAATTTTTTGATATCAAAGTGCTGGGAAAAAACCACACATTTTAGTGTGTGGGCACTTGGAGTATCTAAAAGTCCTACAAACCACGACAAGGACTTTTTGATTTCATAAAATTAGTTTTTCTGGATTAATTTTAATGCTTCTTCATAGGAGATTATTTTTATTCCGTCTGATTTAAGTCCGTCCCTTACTTCCTGCGTTTTATCGTCGTTTGTTAAAGCACAAAGATCATCTATAACAAAAATATCTCCTGCAAGGCCATAGTAATATCTTTGATAAAAAGCCATATTCTTCACGCATGCCTCAAAAAAACCTCCAATATAAAATGTCCTTTGAGGATTTCCGATCAGTTCTTTCAGCTCGGAATGTGAAATGAACAAATCTTTTGAGTCGCCCCAGATTTTCTCATCTGTTTTTTCTGGCTTTTTATCTGCCCGAGGACATCCATCTTCAAGTGTAGCAATTTTAATCAATCTATCATCCAAAAAAACATCTTCCAGATACGGGCATAGACAAATTGCTCCCGCCATCATAGCATACCTTAAAGTCCCCGTTGGACCAAGGTCATGCCTCAACACTCTTAGATTATTATCCAGGGATTTGCCGAGGAAATCTGCTATATTTTTGTATTTTTCTTCATACTTATCAATCCCCCCATAAACAAACGTGCACTCTCCGTCATTAAATTCGCATGAAAGTGTGTAAGGATGCACAATGTTTATCAAATTTGTCATGAAGTTTTCAAGAAGTTGTTTTTATAAACATTGGGAAATTTTATCATAAACTGACTACATAAAAATTTATAAATTGCTTATCATCTTCGATTAAATGAATAATTATCTCAAAAATAAAGTTCTTGAAAATCTAGCTCAAGAAAAAAATTCCCGTAGAAAAAATAGTGTTGACTGGTTGCTAATAGGGTTGGTGGCTGGAATTTTCGCTGGGGTTAGTACGGGCAATTATTTCTCAACACCAAGACATTACTCAACATTGGGGGATGAGATGATTCTTGTTTATGGAAAAAATGAGATTTATCTGGAGAAACATTAAACGTGCATTCTAATTTTTCACGCGTTACTTGCGCAATGTTTATAAATTAACAGATTTCTCTTTTGAGAATGGATTATCAAAAACAATTGGAGAAAATTCGTGAAGAATCTGAAACTAGAATGAGGATTTCTGAAGCGTCTTACAGATCACATATGTACGGAGGATTAATAGGGTTGCTTTTTGGGTCGGTTATGGGATTTTGTGTTGGAGCTCTTCTTTCAGAACCAAAACACGCTACTACATACGCCACCACACAAGGAGAGAATATGATAATCACAAATCGGATGGGAGAATCATACACCCTAACTGGGGACAAAACTTCGCACGAAGTCTGGCATGATTGACAAAATTTATTCTTAAGGCATAACTTCCCTTTTTCCATTAAAACGTGTGAGGCGTATATCATCGTAACTTATTTTCCTTCCAAAATTTTTTATAACGCCAGGATATTCTCCAACAATATCAATCGTTCCTCTTACATTTCTATGCAGATTTCCATATGGTTTTTTAAATGCAGCATTGTTCCCGAGAGTTACATAAAAGCTGGCCAATCTTGAATCGTTTTTTTCTATGCGTTGTTTAGTACAAGAAATAAGCGGCAGATCTTCGGTGCATGTAATTTTCTTTAAAATTTTTTCATTGTCACAATCAACAAGAACATCTAACTTCCCGCTCATTACTAATGACATGAATAGTGCATATCCCGATGAAATAACTAATGTCGGATTATTAAGATAGTTGCAGCCGTTTTCCACAACATCCTCAAAAAATTTGGAGTACCCCTGGTTTTTATCTAGCCAATATCTTATAAACAAATAAGGTTCGGAGTATTCACCTGCAACTTTTCTAGTGTCAATCTTATTTTTAGTGGAACATGAATCTATCACATCTTCGGCAAATCTGTAAATAACATCATAAACATTCCTAAAAGTAACAAATTCTGAGATTAACTCTCTGGACGGGCGTTTAAAATTATTTTTTAGGTTATGCTGCTGCATTTTTCTATTGATTCTCAAATCCACTTTTTATCGCTTCCCTAATCTTAATTATAACATCTTCAGGGATTTTAAACCCTCTATTGTATGGTGCGAAATTCCTTCCAAAATTCCCGTCTGTAAAAGTTATTCCTTCAAATTCTCTCGGAGATTCATATCTCGGAATTATGTGGGTGTGCAAATGTCTTGCCTCATTTGCAAGAGTTGCATAATTTAACAAATCCGGATTAAAGACATCCCGCAAAACTTTTCTTAATGAATTTCCAACTCCCATATATTCACGCATCTCTTCATTTGTCATATCAAAGAAATCCAAAGCATCTTCTCTGTTTGCCCAGAGATAACATCTCCCGAGGTAAAATTGATTTTCATGAAGATAAATTTTCCAGTAATCAAATTCCTTTATTAAAAGTTTTTGGTACATTGAGTTGTCTTTCATAAATCACACAAAATAATCCAGTATAATGATTTTTATATAGTTATTTAATTATATTTTTGATGAATTTGGCTTTGCACAATAAGTAGCTTGATTTAATTCTTGCACAAAAAGTCTTTAAGTGAAACACTCTTAGCTTTTGAATGGCTAAGCAGTTGGCGGGAATTGTGCAAGGCTCTCCAATTTTCCCATTTCTAATTCAGATTCTCTTAACATTTTCCTTTCCTGTTCAATTTTATCGGCTAATGTTCTTTTGGCAACATCTACTGATGGCTCATAATCAAAAACGAATCCGTTTTCTCGCAAGGCTTCTGCCAAATCAACTGCATAATCTAATGATCTGCCAGCATTATTCAAATAAACAAGAACTTCTCTTTCTCCACTTTCTCCAAAAACACGACCTACGCAAATGCTATCGCCGTGATTGTCTCTAAAATAAATTTCCCCTCCTTTAACAACATAAACATCCTCCCCTTTGTCAGAAGAAGCTGCATTATCAGCGCCCCACCCTGCATTATCTATTTCATATCCTGCAACTTTTAGAAATTCCCGAGGATCATCAGTTCTCTTTCTAACCATCCAGTATCTTTTATCTTCAGCCATTTTGTTTTATCTTCTTTCATACTTTAAAAAGATTTGTGTTTCTAAAAACATAGAAGAAATTATTGATTCTCTGCCAGACCTTTTCTGTTCCTTATCTTACGGATGACTTCGTCCTGAATTGACTGGGGAATTCTTTCAAAGAGCTGATCGAGAAGAGAAGAGGTTCCGCGTCCTTCTGTGGCTGAACGCAAATCGTTTGACCACCCGATCATTTCGGCAACAGGTATTTTTGCCTTGACGCTAACCAATCCTCCTTCATGCGTCACGTCAAGCATTTGTCCTCTTTTACCGCCGACGAGTTTCGTTATTTCTCCCAAGAAATTTTCCGGAACATCGATAACATGAATTTGCAATGGTTCCAAAAGAAATGCTTGTGATGATTTCATTGCCTCTACAATCGCCTCGCGAATAGCGGGATAAACTTGCGCAGGACCTCGGTGAATTGCATCCTCGTGCAAACGCGTGTCTGTCAGCGCAATTTTCAATTTCGTGCAGGGCTCTCTTGCCAAAGGTCCCTGATTCATCACCATCTCGAATGCATCCAAAACCATCCCCATTACTTCCCCTATATGAACTTCCCCGCGCGTTTCGTCGAGAAAAATGTTACCCTTGTAAATATGATTTATGCTTCTGATTTCGTCTCCACTCCATCCAAGTTTTGAAAGTTTGTCAACAACCTCCTGATTTCTTTTTTTTATTCTTCCCTCCGGAATCTCAGAATTATTTATCGCATTGTAAACATCATCCTCTAAGGGCTCTACTCTTATGAAAAAGCTGTTGTGCTTGTTAGGACTACGGCCTTCAACAGATTTTGATTCCTTTCCGACGGTTTCTCTGTAAACAATTATCGGCGCGGACGTCTTAACTTCAAGATTTTTTTCCGTCTTTATTCTGTTTTCAATAATCTCTAAATGCAATTCCCCCATTCCTGAAATCAAGCTCTCTCCTGTCTGTTCGTTTATCTCCACCTTTATCGAGGGGTCTTCCTTTGAAACTTGCTTCAGAACTTCGACTAGTTTTGGCAAGTCAGCTGTTTTCACGACTTCAATGGATTTTGTGATTACGGGTTGGAAAATGTGTTTTATTTCCTCAAATGGCGTTTGCTCGTTTAATGTTATTGTTTCTCCGACGTCAACATTCAGTCCGCTAATAGCAAGAACGTTTCCTGCAGGAACAGAATCAAGCTGTTCCGGCTTTACCCCATTATAAACCAAAACCTGCTGTATTTTTGCTTTCTTTTTGTAATTGTTGCAGTAAACTTCCATCCCATTTCTCATGGTTCCGGAATACAACCTTCCTGCGGAAATTTCTTTTCCAGAACGAGGGTCTATTACAATTCTTGTCACAACAAAAGCCAATTCACCTTCGCTGTTGCAGCTGAGCAAATCCTTTCCGAATTTTTCTTCCAGATCTCCATGCCATATTTTTGGAATTCTGTACTTCTGCGCTTCAACCGGATTGGGAAGATGCTTAACCGCCATGTCAAGTATAACCTCATTCAATGGCGCTTTTTCCCAAACCCATTTTTTTCTTTCGTCATCCGGAAGTTCGTAAATTTTATAGATATCCTTGAAACTTATTCCTTTTTTCTGCATGAAAGGGACAGACAATGCCCAGTTTTCTCTTGCCGATCCAAATGCCACACTACCGTCGGCAACATTAACTTTCCACTTATTTCTGTATTCCGGCTCTGCAATTTGTTCTATCAACAAATTAAAATCATCAATCAACTTCACAAATCTTTTTTGCATTTCTTCCGGAGAAAGTTTTACTTCCTTTATCAAACGATCAACTTTGTTTATGAACAAAACCGGCTTTACCCTTTCTCTTAATGCCTGACGCAAAACAGTTTCTGTTTGAGGCATAATCCCTTCAACAGCGCAAATTAGAACAAAAGTTCCGTCGATTGCGCGCATTGCTCGCGTCACGTTTCCTCCAAAGTCAACGTGCCCGGGCGTGTCAATAAGGTTGATTAAGTACTCTTCGTTTTGATATTCGTGAGCCATGGAGACGTTCGCAGCGTCAACAGTCATAAGGCGCTCTTGCTCGTCAGAATGTTGCCATGTCGCCATGCCTTCATCCAAATTTCCCGCGCTTTTTGCAGCCATCATTCCTGCTGCTGCTAGAAGATTATCTGTAAAGGCGGTTTTTCCGTGGTGAATGTGCGCACTCGTGGCAACATTCCTGATATTTTTCTGGCTCTGAACAAGACGTTTTATTTTGTCCAGAGAACTTTCCTTGGCCATTTTAATCTATTTAAAAAATAGTTTATAAAAGTTTTTGATGAAATCTACTTTCTTCTAATATCAATTTCAAACACATTATTGTTGGTAAGATATCCATTTTCATACAGATATTCTTCGCAAATTCTGGTTGCTTCCTCGCGGGCAATTTCTTCTGTTTTTGCAGAAGTTTCATAGGAAAGTGTTTTCCCCATTCTGACATCTTCTACTTCAAAACCAAGTTTTCCAAGAATATTTTTAACAGCTTTCGCCTCGGGATCAAGCACTGAAGGCTTTTTCATTATCTTTAAGACAACATCATATGGCATTAATATTTCGATTTGTTCTTATTAATAAACATTTATGTCTCCAAACATTTTTTAAGTTGTGTTTTTTTGTCTTATTCATGCGGGGGTTCCTGAGTGGTCAAAAGGGCAGGACTTAAGATGTCGGTCGTTCTAACAAGGACGATTTAAGTTGGGATGCTTAGAATAAGTCATCCTGTGGCTTAGTGCCTTCGGGGGTTCGAATCCTCCCTCCCGCATTTTTTAAATGACCAATAAAAAAGATTTATCAGAAATGTGCATGGAAATAGTTGCAAATCATGAACTTTCAAGAGAGGGAAAAAGTTTTGAGCTCGATAATTTTGAAGCAAATTGTTTTGAGAGAGATTTGTTAGGTATATTGTTAAGGATAGAATGCATTTATCCGACACTTGATACTTGTGTCATTTATGTGGGGTATGAGGGTAAGATAACTTATGAAAGCGTATACATCACAGATGAAGATGATGTAGAACATCCTGGTGTCAATAGTTATGTTTATCTCTCTGGCGAGTGGGAAAAAGAAATAGAAAAAATTTATCAAGAAATTTAAAAATGAAAAAAAGATGTCCTTGGGCGATTGGAGAATTAATGGAGAAATATCATGACGAGGAATGGGGAATTCCAGTAAAAGATGACAAAAAACTTTTTGAATTTCTCGTCCTCGAAGGCGCGCAGGCAGGACTGTCATGGAGCACTATCCTGAAAAGGAGAGAGAATTACGGGAAGGCGTTTGACAATTTTGACGCGAAAAAAATTTCCATGTACGGCGAAGAAAAAATAAACGACCTCTTGAAAAACGAAGGAATAATAAGAAACAGGCTGAAAATTCTTTCTGTCGTAAACAATGCAAAAAAATTTCTTGAATTGCAGAAGGAATTCGGGTCTTTTTCCAACTATTTGTGGAGATTCACAAATGAAAAGCAGATAAAAAATAATTTCAAGAATATGGGGGATATTCCTTCAAAGACAAATATTTCGGATGCAATAAGCAAGGACCTTAAATCAAGAGGTTTCAGTTTTGTCGGAACCACAATAATATATGCATTCATGCAGGCAGTGGGAATTGTAAACGACCATGTATCTGATTGCTTCAAAAAAGGCAAATGAAAAATAAAAAAGAGATAATCTCGTTGTCCGTTATGATTCTTTTGCTTATCATGATAAATTATAGTTTTCTGGACAAAAAGCTTGAAAATTTTCTGGTTTATGATGAACAAGGATTCGTTGAGAGGGTTATAGACGGCGATACTGTGATTATAGACGGAAAGTCCACAAGATTACTCGGGATAAATACTCCTGAACGTGGAGAAGTTTACTACAAAGAAGCAAAAGAATTTCTGGAAGGGATTGTACTAAATAAAACTGTTTTCCTAAAATTCGGGGAAGAAAAAACAGACAGATACGGAAGAAATCTTGCTTATATTTTTCTTGACGAAGAAAATGTAAACTTGAGAGTTGTTGATGCAGGACTTGCAAATTTTTATTTTCCATCTGGAAAAGATGTTTATTACGATGATTTCAAAAGTTCCTGGGAATCATGCATCGAAAAAAACGTGAATCTCTGCGAAAAATCAAAAAACAAATGCGGTGAATGTGTTGTGCTGAAAAATCTTGACTACAAAAATGATGAAATCGTTCTGGAAAATATCTGCAACTTTGACTGCAATTTGGAAAACTGGGAAATAAAAGATGAAGGAAGAAAAAAATTTATTTTTCCAAAATTTTCTTTGAATAAAAAATCCGATGTCAAGATAATTGTAGGAAACCAAACAAATAGTGAAGATGTTCTATACTGGAGAGATGAAAGTTATGTCTTAACAAAAACAGGAGACACTTTATTTCTGAGAGACAAAGAAAAAAAATTGGTCCTATGGAAAAGTTATTAGCTCCAAAATGGTTGGTTATTTTTTTAAAGAGAAAAATTTAAATAGTGTAATTAAACTCTAAAGTAGTTACATTGTAACAGGGGTGATGGAAATGAAATGGTACAAAAAGAACAAAACGAGAGAAATGGAACTTCGGGATTAATAAAAAAGATTTTTCTCGCGGGAGCTGTTCCGATTTTTATGACTGCATGCGAATCGTCTTCTTTAAATAAGAATTATGTTGATCATTTTTTGAATGGGTTTAAGACTCAAGAAAAAACACCCGTTGTAATTGATAGCTTGAAAAAGACAGCATATACTTATGCTCCAGGCATAATAAATGCGTTCCCGGAATCCACCACAGTACCTTTTGAACAATTAACGAAGGAAATTGGAGTAAGTTATGAACCAAAGATATTTGGCACTCCTGTAGAATTTGTCGGAGGAGTTTATTTTGGCAAGGCTGACGGAAGATTAAGACAAGCAATAGAATCAGCAGGAGGAGATTTCAATAAGGATAACAAACTAACGCAATCAGAATGGCTTTACACTGCAATGAGCGTTTTAGGAGCAGGTTTTCACAATGATTATGATAGAAAAAATCCAAAAACGATACCCAAGATTTCTTATAATGGAAGAATTCTAGACACAGGAATTGCGTTCGAGAAAATCTCGGAAAACATCGCTGTATCAGAAATGATAAATCATTACGTGACAAGAAATTACGATGCACACACCCCATCTCATGAAACAGGAAAAAGAACTGTCGCATATGATTTGAACATGCTTCTTGGACTTGCAATTACTGGAGGGGTTGACTTTGGGGGTGCAGGAGGTGCGGGAGCTACAGGTGCGGCTGGAACAGGAGCAGGAGCCGGAGCAGGACAATCAGGACGTGGCGGAGGTTCAGGAGCAGGAGCAAAATAAAATGATTCATAAAAAACCAAAAATATTTCTTGGAATACTTTTTGTATTTGTTGCACTTACATTTGTTCTCGCAGGAAATGTTGATACTATCTCTTTCAAGGACAAAGCTACGGGAAATTCATTGACGGGAGTTGACTTTCTCTTGTACACTTGCAGTGATTCAATTTGCAGTTCAATAATCTCTCAAGTTCAGAATTTGAATTCGGGAAGCAACAACTTCGTAAGTTATGAATACGCATCAACTGAAAATCTGAATTACGGAGCTTACATGTTCAAGGCATGCTACCTTCCTCACGAGGACGGCTACACCAATTTCGGCGACGGCGGAACATTTGCATGGACTTACGAACTGGAAAAAGCAACCTCATGTCATTCACCAATTGATTCTTTCAGCATTACAAATTCAAATTTTGTCAACGAGCCAGTTGTTATAGATATTCAGGCAAATCTTGAGGCGGACGCACACAGCGCATTTACAAACCTTCTTTTGGAATTCATACCTCCCGGATTTGAAGATTATTATTCTGCCAAAACAACAATAACTCTTGAAGTTCTAAACAGCGAAGGCGATGTTGTTCACACGGAAAGCAAAACATATGAAATCCTGGCAGACACAGTGCAGAATGTCCAGTTCACATGGACTCCTGATGACGACGGAGATTACACAGCAAATGTAAAAACAAACGTGATTGACTGCCAGTGCCAGAGCAGTTTCGAGCAATTCTCCGAAAAGCAATTCACTGTCCTTCCTGAGCGTCCGCAAAACCAATGCTATACAATAGTAAACGATTTGGAAGCAACTCCGGAATTCCCTACGGAAGACGAAGTCGTTACAATAAAATTCAACAAAATCAGCAACTTTGCCGACGATGATTTTTCAAAAACTACAATTCCTACAAACATAACATTGCAAATAACTGATTCAAATGACAATCTCGTGCACTCTCAAAGTCAGATAATTTCGGCAAATTCAAACGGCGTAACGCCGCAAAATGTCTCAATATCGTGGACTCCTGATGTCGGAGGAAGTTTCAACATAAAAGTAACAGGAAAAGGACAAAGTTCGCTTTGCACGGGGAAGGACAATTTTGCCGATACTGCAATACTGGGATTTTTCGTGAAATCCGCGAATATGTTCCAAGTCAAGTTCGTAGTATCTGATTCAGAAACATCTCAAAAGTTAAGCGGTGCAAAAGTCAAATTCGGTTCGCAAACAGGGACCACAAATTCAATCGGGGAAGTTTTATTCAATTCAAATCCAGGAACTTTCAATTGGGAAGTTTCCAAAAACGGTTATGACAAAAAAACAGGAAGCTCAACAATTTCAGGAGACAAGACGATATCAGTATCATTGAATCCGAGCGATGATGATACCGGCAAAAAAGGAAAGAGCAAAGGCAGCAAGGGTTCACTTACATTTTTCGAACCATCATCTCCTCAAGACAAGGGGGTTTCAGGAGGTATAGAAACCTTAAAGCCGAAAGAAGGAGGATTTGATTTTGGGAAATTCCTCATATGGATTTTGCTTGGAGAATTGGTTCTGATAATAATAATTGCATTGGTGCTGTTCGTGAGAGGTTTTAGATAAAATGACAAAAGGCAGAAGTCAAATAAAAGCTTTTAGAATTTATCCAGGATTAGGGAACTCCATAAAAATATTATCTGTACTGAGGGGCGAATCCGAATCAGACATTATCCGTGATGGGCTCGAACAAATTGTTATCCAAAAAAAATATTTCGGTTTTATTGAATTAATTAAGGGCTCAGAAAATTTGGATAGATTAAAAGAAAATATCTCTAAGAGGTCTGGATTAAACAAAGATGATGATTATTTTAGGAAAATTGTCGGGAAGATTACAGAAGAAGAATACTCAATATGCAGGGAATATGTTTTAACGATTACAATGAGGGGTGATTATAATCAATAATTATCTTGAAGGTATCTCCAATCCGTTTTTTCTCCAAACTCTTTTAATCCCTTGATGATCATAGGGTAAATCTTTTGCCCACTTTGGCACTTTCCTAACTAATGCTCAATTCATAAATCTTAAAAACCCTTTTTCCTTCGGATTTCTGTAGACTAGGTTGGCGGGCTAGCCCTCCGCTATTTGCAAACGGGCTTTAGGCAGACTGCAAGAAGGCGAGTGACCAATGTGTTGAAAAGGTCTTTGTTTCAACGCTGACGTTTTGTCCGTCTTGATTTTGCAGATGCGAATTGGGTCAGGCCTTGATCGGAGCAGCCCTAAACATTTGACAAGGTGCTTGGCGGGTTGCAGAACCGAGAAGAACCAGGGGAAACCGTTTCAGTATTTTGGGAGCAAACCTTCGAGTCTACACTAGATTTTTAAAATTGATTTTTCTTGATTGATTTATGGTAACAAAAGAAGAAGCGAAGAAAGAAGATTAACCCCTACTGGTTCTAAGTAATGTTTTTATATCGTGGTGCTATGAAAAAGGCATGCCTAATAATGGAAACGGAAATAATCATAACTTAGGTGGAGTTGTAAAGTCTGTAAGGGATATAATGAGAAAGGATGCGGGAGTAGATGGAGATGCTCAGCGTATTTCTCAAATGGTCTGGATGATCTTCTTAAAGGTTTTTGACGCAATGGAAGAAGAAAGGGAAGCAGAAAATGAAGAGTATAAGTCTCCTTTGCCAGAAAAGATAAGGTGGAGGAATTGGGCTGTTAATCCTGAAGGAATGACTGGAGATGAGCTCCTAGATTTTATTAATAATGATCTATTCAAAACCTTAAAAAGTTTAAAACTAGATGAGAAAAGTGATCAAAGAGGGTATATTATAAAGCAAGTCTTTGAAGATGCTTATAATTACATGAAAAACGGTATTTTGGTAAGACAAGTAGTAAATAAAATAAATGAACTTGATTTTACAACAGCAGAAGATAGACATTTATTCAACGATATTTATGAAACAATTTTAAAAGAACTGCAAAATGCAGGAAGTGCAGGAGAATTTTATACTCCTCGTCCAGTTACCCAGTTTATAGTGGATATGATTGATCCAACTCTAGGAGATATTGTTTTAGATCCTGCTTGTGGAACAGGTGGATTTTTAATTTCTACACTAAACCATCTTAAGAAAGATATCAAAACGGTTGAGGATCAGAAAATTTTAGAGAAAACTTTAAGAGGAATAGAAAAGAAACCATTGCCCCATCTTCTTTGCATGACCAACCTTATTTTGCATGATATAGAAGTGCCAAGCATAAGAAGGGATAACTCCCTATCCCGCCCTTTAATAGACTATACGGACAAAGATAAGGTTAATGTTGTTGTAACAAATCCCCCATTTGGCGGGGCTGAGGAAGATGGAATAGAAAATAATTTTCCAGCAGAATTTAGGACAAGGGAAACAGCAGATCTCTTCCTTGTTTTGATTATGAAACTTCTAAGAGATGGCGGAAAATGCGGAATAGTCCTTCCAGATGGGTTCTTATTCGGGGAAGGTGTAAAAACTAAAATAAAGGAAAAACTTCTAACTGAATTCAATCTACATACTATTGTAAGACTTCCAAATGGAGTATTTAGCCCATATACTGGAATAAGAACAAATTTATTATTTTTTGAAAAGAATTCCAGAGGAACAAAAGATGTTTGGTATTTTGAACATCCCC
>DATETG010000016.1:0-11529 GCA_035283785.1 Candidatus Nanoarchaeia archaeon | reverse complement strand
CACTTGTTTGGGACAGCTATGAATGTAATTCCTCCTTCCCTGAGTACATCAATGTGCGATTTTATGAACCTTAATCTTTTTTCACCAAGAAAATGCTCCGCTGTACCAAAAGACATTGAGACATCGAATTTCCCTTCAAATTTTTTATCGATATTCAGGGCATCCATCGTGATAAAATTTGCATTCACATTATGCCTCCTGAAAAAAACCCTGCTCGATTCTATTGCCTTTTCCGAATAATCCAAAACACTGACCTCTGCGCCCTCTAAGGCGAACAGTAAAGAAATAGTGCCTCTTCCAGCCCCAATCTCTATTGTTTTCAAACCCTTGAATGTCCCAAAATTTTCAAGAACTCTTTTTTTGATTCTCCTCCATTGAATTGATTTTCTTTCTTTCTCAAGATGATATCTGTCTTCCTCCTCAGAGAAACCTTTCCAAACATTTTCATTCCATAAAAGAGAAGTATTTTTTCTCATTTCCATGTTCAGTTTACAATAAAAAGAGTTATAAAATTATCTGTAAACACAAACATATTTTGACAAGCACAAAATCAAAGGTTTATATGGGAGAAATTACCGGTTTATCTTTTTAAATTCCCGAGCATAAATCTTTCATATTTACACGAAAGATTTATAAACCAAAATTTAGTCGTGTTATCATTAAATTGTAATGCAAATTCTGCCAAATGCACATACTACAACCAAAACATTCCAAACTCAATGAAAAAGAGTCAAGCGAGTTGTTAAAAAAGATGAATATCTCAAAGTCCCAATTGCCAAAAATATATTCGGACGATCCTGCAATTTCCGGAATGTGCGAAATCGGCGACATAATAAAAATCGAGAGAAAATCTCCCGACGGTAAATCTTTCTTTTATTACAGAGTTGTTGTTTAATAATCCAACAAAGCATACTGAAAGGAAATTTACCATCTAAAATACCCATGGAAAAAAATAAACATACAGTTGTAAAAAAGTATCTTCAAGAACACTCGCTAGTTGAATCAAACGTTGTCTCTTTCAATAATTTCATGGAAAAACGAATGCAGGAAATAGTCAATGAAATTTCCGAAGGGATTGCAAGCGAGGATTTTGAAATTAAACTTGGAAAAATAGAGGTTGGGAAACCGGAGCTCACAGAATCTGATGGAAGCACATCACAAATAATGCCCTACGAGGCACGGCTGAGAAATCTTACTTATTCCGCACCGATATATCTGGAAATAAATGTGAGAAAGGACGACCACACAGAATCCGAAGTTGTTGAAATCGGGAGAATTCCCGTCATGGTTAAGAGCAAAATCTGCAACACATATCAAATGTCAAAAGAGGATTTGATAAAAAACTACAATGATCCGCTTGATACTGGAGGATATTTCATAATAAACGGAAACGAACGAGTCATGGTCATGCTTGAGGACCTGGCGGAAAACCAGCCGTTCATAGAAAAAAACAGCAAAGGAAATCTTACACTGAGAATTTTTTCTTCAAAAGGAACTTACAGAATACCGACGCTGATTTCCGAGAACAAGGAAGGAATATTTGAAATCTCTTTCTCAAGATTCAAGGACATTCCGGTTGTAATTATTTTAAAGGCGCTGGGAATGGTGAAGGAATCCGACATGGCGCAGTATATAGAAAAAGAAACAGATAGTGTGATAGTAAATTTGTATGAATTCGCAAACATCTCCACGCCGGAAGATGCAATGATGCACATTGCGGAAAAATCCTCGTTGCAGGGAACAAAAAAAGAAATTCTCGACAGGGTAAAACAAAGAATTGATGCTTATTTATTCCCGCACATAGGAAAATCAAAAGAAGACAGAATAAAAAAAGCGATAACTTTGTGCAAGATGATAAAAAGATTTCTTACCGCGAAAGAGAACCCGTTGCTAAGAACCGACAAGGACCATTATGCAAACAAGCGTGTCAGACTTTCCGGGGATTTGATGGCAAATCTTTTCAGAGTTAATCTTGGAATTTTGATAAGAGACATCCAGTATTCATTACAAAAATCATCAAAAAGAAAAAAAATATTTTCAATAAGGACAATTGCAAAATCTACTCTTTTTTCCCATCGTGTGGAAAGCGCAATTGCCACCGGAAGCTGGGTTGGAGAAAGAAGCGGAGTTACACAAAACATGGACAAAACAAATCATCTGGCGATTATTTCCCAACTGCAGAGAGTATCATCAATGCTGTCAAGCGAACAGGAAAATGTAATGGCGCGCACCCTTCACCCGACACATTATGGAAAATTCTGCCCCATTGAAACTCCTGAAGGAACAGAAATAGGATTGAGAAAAAACCTGGCAATACTTTGCAAAATTTCAACAAGAATATCCATGAACGACGAAGAACTGATAAAAATCCTTGAGCGGGAAGGCATGAACACAAAGGAGAATCTAAAAACTGACATTCTCCTCGACGGAAAATTTATCGGAAGCACCGACAATCACGAAGAATTTGTAAACAGAATAAGGGAGAAAAGAAGAAGCTCCCAACTTCCTATTGAATTAAGCATAAGAGATGAGCATGATTTTGAAAGCATAATAATCTCAACAGAAGCGGGAAGGGCAATGCGCCCGTTGATTATTGTTGACAAAGGAATTCCCCGATTGACAGAAGAGCATCTGAAAAATCTTGAGAACAACGTGATGAAATGGGGTGATTTGATAAAAGAAAAAATTATGGAATATCTGGATACATCGGAAGAAGAAAATGCCCTCGTTGCATTAAACCAAGAGGAACTAAGCCCTGAGCACACCCATCTTGAAATTGATTCCATGGATTTGCTTGGAGTTGTAACCTCATTGGTTCCATACGGAAATCACGACCAGAGCTCGAGGTTGAATCGTGGAAGCAAGACTCAAAAGCAGGCGCTTGGATTGTACGCCGCAAATTATTTATGCAGATTAGACACGGACGTTTCAGTTCTTCAGTATCCTCAGAAACCAATCGTAAGAAGTTTTGTCTACGATACATTAAACGCTTATCCTGCAGGACAGAATCTTGTCGTCGCAATAATGACTTATGAAGGATACAACATGAAAGACGCTCTTGTATTCAACAAGGGTTCTCTTGACAGGGGAGTTGGAAGAAGCTTTTATTTCCGTCCGCACTCTGCTGTGGAGATGAATTATGCAGGAGGATTGAAAGATGAAATAACAATCCCAGAAAAGGGAACATCTGGATACAAAACAGAGGAGAGTTACAGATTCTTAGAAGATGACGGCATAGTCTATCCCGAAGCGGAGATAAATGAAAATGAAGTTCTTATAGGAAAACTCTCGCCGCCAAAATTCCTCTCGGAAGCCAGGGAAATTTCCGTGAAGACAAAAAAAGAATCCTCTGTAACAATGAGGCAGGAAGAAAAAGGAATTGTTGAATCTGTTTTCATAACGAAAGACGACGAAGGAAACAAAATCGTGCAGGTAAGAACAAGAGACATGAGAATCCCGGAGATAGGCGACAAGTTTGCAACACCTCACGGACAAAAAGGAGTTATTGGCGCGGTTGTTCCGGAAGAGGACATACCTTTTACTGCAAACGGAATTCGCCCAGACGTAATATTCAACCCACACGGTCTGCCAAGCAGAATGACCGTCGGATATTTGCTTGAATTGCTTGCCGGAAAAGTTTCATGCATCAGAGGAAGAGGTGCAGATGCAACACCTTTCTCCGGAGAAAGCAAAAAAGAACTTGAAGAAAATCTTCAAAATTTAGGATTCAGATACGACGGAAAAGAAACAATGTACAATCCAATAACAGGAGAGAAAATGACTGCGAGAATTTTCATTGGAAATCTTTACTATCTGAAATTGAAATACATGGTTGCAAACAAAATTCACGGACGCGCATCAGGAAAAATCGCGCTTCTTACAAGACAGCCAATAGAAGGAAGGTCGAGAGGGGGTGCTTTAAGATTGGGTGAAATGGAACAGCAGGCACTTGTTGCCCACGGTGCGTCGCTGTTGCTAAAAGAAAGATACGATTCAGACAAGGTAACGCTTTACGTTTGTAAACACTGTGGCGCAATTGCCGTCGAAGACAACATAAGAGAAAGAGTCTACTGTCCTATCTGCGGTTCTGAGGACAACGAACCGATAGAAGTTTCGTATGTCTTCAAATTGCTGCTTGAAGAACTCCAAGGAATGCACATAAAAACAAGTCTAAAGTTAAAAAACAAATATGAATAAAATGAAAAGCGTAGAAAAAATTAACGACGGAGAAAGCATCTTGCCCCATGGAAAAGAAGAAGCCGTGAAAGGTGTTTACCTAATAGCAGGAGAGTACACAAAAGACGGAAACGTAGAAACCGATGAGAGAATGTACAGGGCCACGGGCGATGTGAATGCAATCGCACATGCATGGGAAGACGGATTAACTAAACTTTTGGATTGGAAAAAAATAAACTAAAATGAACAACGAGAATCCATATAACACAAAGGATTATGCAGAATCTCAGAGAATTCTGAAAAGAAGATTTGAGAATATAAAAAGAGAGTTTGAATTAGGGGATGAGAGCATATTAGAAGGTAGAAGCACATTGTACCTCCTCGGATTATCACTAAAATTAAATGTTTTAAATTTAGATTAAAATGAACAAACAAGTCAGAAAAAAAGTTTCCGAAATAGGATTTTCACTTTTCAGTCCTGAACAAATCAGCAAGATTTCTGTCGCGAAAATAGTGACTCCTGAGTTGTATGACATAGACGGATATCCTGTCGACGGAGGATTGATGGATTTGAGATTGGGGGCAATAGATCCCGGAGTTAGATGCCGTACATGCGGAGGGAGATTGAAAGAATGTCTTGGACATCCGGGAAGAATAGAACTTGCACGCCCTGTGATTCACCTGAAATACATTCCTCTAATTGAAATGGGATTGAGATGCTTCTGCCATGAATGCGGAAAACTCATGCTTTCTGAAAAAGACCTCCAAAAATATCCTCCGAGCGAGCGTGTGAAAAAATCAAAGGACCAAAAGAGATGTCCTTACTGCAACGCTGCGCATGAAAAAGTAAAGCTTGACAAGCCGACAAGTTTTTACATCGGGAAAAAAAGATTGTCTCCGATAGAGGTAAGAGAAATACTTGTTAACATTCCCGACGAGGAATTAAGAAAAGTCGGAGTAAATCCCGAGGCGGCAAGACCTGAGTGGGCTGTTCTCACGCTTTTGCTTGTTCCTGCCGTGACAGTAAGACCGAGCATTATTCTTGAATCAGGGGAAAGAAGCGAAGACGATTTGACACACAAACTAAGCGACATAATCCGGGCAAATCAGCGACTTTGGGAAAATCTTAATGCCGGAGCGCCGGAAGTGATAATCACCGACTTGTGGGATTTGCTTCAATATCATATAACAACTTTTTTTGACAACTCTGTTGCAAGAATTCCTCCTGCTCGACACAGAAGCGGACAGCCGTTGAAAACAATAGAAGAAAGAATAAAGGGAAAAGAAGGAAGAATAAGAAAAAATCTGGCGGGAAAGAGAGTTAATTACTCGGCAAGAACAGTCATCTCTCCGGATCCGTCGATAGAGATAAACGAAGTTGGAGTTCCCTATGAGATAGCAAAAATTGTAACTGTTTCCGAGGTTGTAAATGACTTAAACATAGAAAAATTGAAAAAATTAATAGAGCGCGGCGAAGACTATCCCGGAGCAAACTATGTTATCAGACCCGACGGAAAAAGAAAAAAAATATCCTCTGATTTGAAGGAAGAAATCATGAATGAAATATCTCCTGGATACAGAGTTGAAAGGCATCTTCAAAACGGCGACGTGGTATTATTCAATCGTCATCCAAGCCTGCACAAGGGAAGCCTGATGGCCCACTTTGTTCGCGTGCTTCCAGGAAAAACATTCAGACTGCATTCTTCTGTAACATTTCCATACAACGCAGATTTCGACGGTGATGAAATGAACATTCACTCACCACAGACAGAAGAGGCAAGAGCAGAGGCACGCATACTCCTGGATGTAAAGGAAAATCTCATTTCTCCTAAGAACAACACAAATTTCCTCGGGCTTGACGAAGATGCAGTAACGGGAAACTATCTTCTCGGATTAAGCGAAATAAAAAACGACCGCGCAAACCAGCTTCTTTACAGTTCCGGAGTTGAAGCAACGATTTCCAAAAAGAACACGACAGGACTTGAAATTTTTTCCGAGTTCCTGCCAAAAATAAACTTTTCAAATTCCTCTTTGACAATAAAAGACGGAAAAATAACAAGAGGGAAAGTGGACAAGACAATTTTCGGCGAGGAGAACGGAGAGTTGATAATGGAATTGGACAAAACCGTAGGAAGAACGAAAACAATAAGGGCGATTCGCGATGCATTCAATCTCGGAGTGAAATACCTGTCAAACAGAGGAATCACAATTTCTCTCGAGGATCTTGACCTCAATGAAAATGCAATAGCCAAGTCAGAGGAGATAATAGAAAAGGCGAGCAGAAAAACAGAAGAGATAATCGCAGCTTTTGAGTATGGAAATTTTGAGCTTATCCCTGGAAAAAATGCCCATGAATCCAGAGAATTAAGAATACTCCAGATTCTCAACGAAGTAAGAACAAAAATCGGGGAGATTGTAAAGGAAGAATTCCCTAAAGACAATCCCGTGAATCACATGATAATCTCGGGAGGAGGGGGAAACCTTCTTAACATAACTCAAATCGCGTGTTGCGTCGGGCAGCAAGCACTTTGGGGAAAGAGAGTGGAGATCGGATACAATCAAAGAACACTTTCATTTTTCAGAAAAGGAGAGTATTCACCGATATCGCGAGGATTCATAAAAAGTTCCTTCATGCGCGGCTTGAGACCCGATGAATTTTTCTTCGGTGCAATAACAGGACGTGACTCTCTGATGGATACTGCATTAAGAACTCCAAAATCAGGATACCTTTACAGAAGATTGGCAAATGCGATTCAGGACTTGCGACTGGAATACGACGGAACAATAAGGGACAGCAACAACAACATAATTCAATTTGTTTACGGCTATGACGGCCTGGATGTTTCCAAACTCCACACAAAAGAAAAAATGGATTTCGGAGAGGCAATCGGAATAATAACAGCGCAAAGTTTTGGAGAACCTTCCACTCAAATGGCCCTGAACGTTTTCCACTTCGCGGGAGTCCAGGAAATGCAAATTACCGCAGGATTGCCGAGGATGATTGAAATCTTTGACGCCAGAAAAAAACCCAGTTCACCGCAGATGGAAATTCACTTAAGAAAAGAATTCAACAATGAAAATGATGCAAGAACATTCGCGGAAAAAATAAAGGAAACGAAGGTGGAAGAAATCGCCTCCGAGATAAAAATAAATTTCAACAACAAGAACATTGAAATAAAAACAGACAAGCAGGGATTAAGGCAAGCGCATGTAGGCACAAAAAAAGTTGTTGGAATGCTCGGCGATTTGGGTTACAAGGTAAGTGAACGCGCCGATTCGATAATAATAAACGCGTCAGATTACAATTTCAGAGAGATATACAAACTAAAGGAAAAAATAAAGAAAACAATATTCTCCGGAATAAAAGGAGTTGAACAGGTGATGGTTCTGAAAAACGAGAAAGATTACCTAATTGTCACGCTCGGAACAAACTTAAGGAAAATCGTTGAGCTCAAAGAGATAAATCCCGAGAGAACAATTTCAAATAATTTGCATGAAGTTGCGGAAGTCTTCGGAATAGAGGTTGCGCGACAAATGATCGTCGAGGAAATAAAAAAAGTCCTCAACACGCAAGGACTGGACATTGACTGGAGGCACCTGGAACTTATTTCAGACGCAATGACAAACACCGGAGAAATAAAAGGAATAACAAGAATGGGAATAATCGCACAAAAATCATCGATATTGGCGAGGGCAACTTTCGAAACGCCGGTAAAACAATTTGTGAACGCGTCGATAAAAGGCAGTAAGGACAGTTTAGCCAGCGTCATCGAGAACATAATTTTAAACCAACCGGTTCCCGTTGGAACAGGCCTGCCGGGATTGATGGTAAAAGTCGTCGGAAAACTTGTGAAAAAGGATTCTGAAAAAATCACTGCCGAAGAAAAAATTGTAAGGAAAGTCACGGAATGAAATCTAAAGAGAAGTGTGATAAAAATTAATAAGTTACATAAAAAATAATGGGAGAGATAATCAGTTTGGATGATAAAATAATTTATGTTAACACTTGGAAAGTCACGGGAAAATTTAGAAAAGACGAAGGAGTTATTGAAGATGAAAGATTTTATAGAGCAACTACTAAAAGAAGCGCGGTTTATCGAGCATATAAAGAAGGGTTGTTTGAATTAACCAAATGTGAAGTAAAGGGATTTAAAGATTAAAATGGAAACTGAATATTTAGAAGAAAAACAAAAACCGACGAGAAATGTTATTAGCCGTGCAAATCACCATAGTAGCCAAATTAACCTTGCAGGAGTTTTGTTATCTTCAAATAAATTGTGCGCGCCATTGGCTTTCGAGGAGAACGAGCACAAATCACTTCAAATAAAATTCAACTTATAATCAAAAATGGAAAGCACAATAAGCATGCAGGACATGAGATATTTGAATCTTTTTTCCAAAATGACAGGAGTCAGCACAAGATTCTGCTTCATGTACAATGAGTTCATAACTTTCTGCGTTCCAAAAAATCTTGTTTCCAAGGCGATAGGAGAAAACGGAAAAAACGTAAAGAAAATGGGTGAAATCCTCGGGAGAAAAATAAAAGTCATTCCCATGCCACTCGGACCTCAAGATATAAGAAAATTCATGGGTTTCATAGTTAATCCTTTGACATTCAGGAATTTGGAAATAAAAGGCAATGAAATAATCATAACAGCAGGTATTCAAAGCAAAGCGGCGCTGATTGGAAAAAACAAGCGCAGATTAATTGAACTGCAAAAAGTTGCAAAAGAGTACTTCAACAAGGAACTCAGGATTATTTGATTTTTATCAACTAAATGTCAAAAGTTTATAAAATTTTCCCAACTAATCCAGTGATAAACTTGCCTTTATTGCAAGATTGATTTTATTAATAATATCGGTGTTTAGTATTGAAACTTTTTTTATAATTCTTGATTTATCAATTGTTTTTATCTGATTAAGAAGAATGGTTGAATCTTTATTTAATTTTGAATCCTTTTTTGATAGTCTGACATTTGTTGGATACTCTTTTTGATACAACTTAGATGTTATTGGAGCGACAATGGTTGTCGGAGAGTATTTGTTGTATATATTATTCTGGATTATCACGACCGGTCTTTTTCCTCCCTGCTCACTTCCTTTCACAGGCTCCAAATTAGCCAGAAAAATTTCTCCTCTTTTGATTT
Source organism: Candidatus Nanoarchaeia archaeon (assembly GCA_035283785.1). Taxonomy (GTDB): domain Archaea; phylum Nanobdellota; class Nanobdellia; order Pacearchaeales; family GW2011-AR1; genus DATETG01. The sequence goes on along the minus strand of DATETG010000016.1, from coordinate 2,206 downwards.
CTACCATTTTTCATTTTTATCCAATCCGTCCAATAAAGCCCCTTCCCATCTCTTTGTTATCTTCAAACTTTCCTCTGCTGTTTCTTTAGCCCCCTCAATCATAAAGTCAACATTTTTCCTTTTTTGCTCCTCTAAATTGTTTATTATCTTTAGAATGACCTCCTCATAAGTTTCTTTTCCATCTTTTAACCCATCAAGAATCTTTTTCACATTTTCCTTAAGCTGTATAGTTGTTACCATGAAAACTATAGAACAACTATAGTATTTAAATTTTCTTAAATATTAATTTATTATCCCTTGCACAAAAATTTTCCGCCGTCCTGAACAAATATTTTCGCACCATCTGCAACAAAGCAGCCATTTGCCTGAAGAGAACCCGTGTTTGATATTTTCAGAGTTCCACTCATCACTCTCACTGAATTTGGGGATATTGAACAGGCAGAGTCCAGCAAGCAACTGCTTCCGTCACTTATAACCCAATTTCCAGAAGTCGGACAGCTACAAGTGTTTTCAACACTGAATATTCGCGTTTTCGTTGTACCCTTGTTCCCTGCAACATCATACGTTTCCAATGTCCAGTTGTTATTCCCACTTAATACCGCGATATTATTGAATTTGTAAGAAATTTCATTAGTCGCTGAATATTTATAGACCTCATCATCACCATAATCAGTTATCCAGAATGCATTATTATACACTGTGATTCCAAGGGGATTACCATTCCCGCTGGCTGCCGTGTCAAAGCTTGTTCCAGTGTAGGTTCCGCTTACAGTATATTTATAAACTTTATTGATGGAAGTTGAATCTAATACCCAAAGGGAACCATTGTAGAAAGTTATTCCTGTTGCGTCTGCAGTACCGCCTCCTGCTGAATGATTGAATGACGTGCCAGTGTATGTTCCGTTCATCCAGTATTTGTATACTTCACTATCAGATGCCGAGTCAAATTGGTCTCTTCGAGTTATCCAAATAAAAGTACCATTGTTTGTTATTCCTGATGGTTCTGTATTTCCGCTCGCCGCAGTGTCAAAACTTGTGCCTGTGTATGTTCCGTTCATCCAGTATTTGTAAACTTCGTCCACACTACCAACTCTCTCCACTATCCAAAAAAAAGTTCCATTATTTGTTATTCCTGATGGAGAATTAATCGCAGCTGCTGCTGAATGGTTGAATCTTATTCCGGTGTATGTTCCGTTCATCCAATGTTTGTATACCCATCCATAACTAGTTGCCTGAGTCGAATTATCATAAACTATCCAAAAAAACGTGTCGTTATTTGTTATGCCGTATGGATTGATGTTCCCGCTGGCTGCCGTGTCAAAGCTTGTTCCAGAATAAGTTCCCGTTAATCTATTCGGAGTGATTTCTGTCGAATTTGTCTGCGATATAGACCCCTTAATTATCAGTGAGGCGTTTTTTATTGCAATATTGCTTGTAATATTGCCTGAAAAATTTATCGTGCTTGTTGTGTGAGCAGTATTATTGGCCGGTGCCGTCAAAATTATCTCCGGAGAAATATTATCCAACATTATATATCTTGTTCCTGTTGAATTAACACGGCTAAAAGTATCGTTGACAGTAACGTTATATCTATAAGTTCCGTCGGCAAGTCCTGTAAAATTAATTCTGTTAACTGCCGTGGTATAATGAGTTTTATTTACCTGTCCAGAAGTGTTGAACAATCTGAAGGTTGTTGTATCTCTGTTTGCCTCTGTTATGGAAACATTTAACGCAACCCAGTTGTTTGAGGTTACAGTATTATTTGCCTTTGTTAATGTGCTGTATGTTATCAGGGGGGCATTTGCATCAACATTGAAGGTTCTTGTTTCTGTAGTGCCTTTGTTTGACCCAGTATCGTAAGCTTCCAGCGTCCAGTTTTGGTTATTACCATCTGAGGCATTTACATTATTAAATTCATAATGAATGTAACCTGATTGATATTGATAAGATAAACTATCTGTATTATCGGCTACCCAAAATTTTCCCTTGTATGCAGTTATTCCTTGAGGATTTCCATTACCGCTTGCTGCCGTGTCGAAGCTTGTGCCTGTGTAGGTTCCATTTGTCCAGTATTTGTATATTTCAGAATTAGCAGAAATATCAGCTATCCAGAAGAAATTATCATATACAGTTATTCCAGCAGGATTTCCCCCACCCCCTCCTGCTGAATGGTTGAAGTGTGTGCCTGTGTAAGTCCCATTTGTGT
>DATETG010000015.1:0-57734 GCA_035283785.1 Candidatus Nanoarchaeia archaeon | reverse complement strand
ATCTCCAAATAGACAAAAGGCACTCACAATTCACTCGGTTGGAAATCTTCGCAAGGCAGATTTTGGTGGCGAGACAGGAAAAATATCACCAACCTCTGCAATTTTCCAAAAGCAACTTTTTGAAAATCTGAAGATGAATGCCGACAATTTTAATTTGAAGGATTATGAAATTACCCTCGAAGCCACGCACCATGGGCCTTTGATTTCGAAGCCGAGCGTTTTCATTGAGATAGGTCCAACAGAAGAAGAATGGAAAAATCGGAAAGCAGGATTTATTGTTGCGAAAACAATCAACGACACTATCTTAGGATTTGAAGAAAATCCTTACAATGAAATTGCAATTGCCTTGGGAGGACCTCATTATTGCCCAAACTTCAACAAGATTCAGTTAAAATCAAATGTTGCAATTTCGCATGTGATTGCACAGTACAACTTTCCGTTCACTGAGGAAATGCTTCTTGAATCTTTAAACAAAACAGATGAGAAAATTGACTTCGCTATTTTGGACTGGAAAGGTCTCGGAACAACAGAGCAAAGAAGCGAAATTGTAAGAATTTTGGAAAAAAATTATGTGCAATGGAAAAAAACAGGCGATGTTGATAAATAGCTAAGCTGTCCAGGGAGAACCAAATCTTTTTTCTTGTTCATCAGTATATCTATGATGTCTTCTCATTGCCTCATTATGAGCTTCTTGACGAGGTACATTAAGGTATAAAGTAGTTTCTGCTTCTGCTTCAGGTCTTACGTTACTTATGCTATATCCTAACTCACTCAATTTTGTTATTGATGCAACTAATTTGAGATTATAAGTTAAACCGTCGGAAAATGAAATTTCGTGGGGAAACAATTCTTGATTTTCACTTAAAACCCTTTTTAATTCTGTAATCTTTTTTCTGTCTCCTTTCCCGGTTATTCCACATCCTCCAACAATTACTCCAAAATTATCCTGAACACAAACATCTTCCTCAAGATGTCCGGTTAATTTTTTTATATAATCATTATACCCTTCAAAAGGTTCCACATAATCTCTTTCGCTAGATTTTGCGCTTGAGGAATTTGCCAAAAATGGAATTGCTGCCATCGCTGAAAGAACTCTAAAAAATCCCCTTCTGTCCATAATTAATTGAGTGTTATGATGTTTAAAAGATTATATGTGTTTTTTTCTGATATTTCTTAAATTCTGAAGTCCTTCCTTAGCCACAATAAATCCCAAGAAGAACATAATCATTGATATTATCGCCAAAAAATAATTTCCCTCGCTAAAATATCCTCCTGCTCTAAAAGTAAGATAAAGAAGAGCTGACATTGTAGTGATTAAAACGAAAATCGCAGGAACAATAATGAACTGCACGTTTATTTTTTTTGATACAAAATATGATGCAACAGTAATCATCGTTATCGAAGCAATCAACTGATTTGAAGTCCCGAAAAGTCTCCAGAGAGTTTCATACGAATTAGTAATCGCAAGAAGCCATACAGGAATCAAAATCAAAATTGTGACAAGAATATTTTTGTTTTTAAGTTTTGAAAACAAGCTCTCGGAAATTATGAATCTGCTTAATCTTGTTGATGTGTCCACTGAAGTGAGAATAAACTGATCCACCATGAATGCTCCCAGCAATCCTGCTACACCAACCGTTATCAAAGGAATTCCTATTTCTCCGACAATGTTCCCATAACCGGAAGAGAATAAAACAATCCATCCTTTTCCCAGTTCTGTTTGAAATGTCTGTTCTGATAAGGAAGCGCCCCACTTCAAGCCGGCAATTGCAACGACCGTGACCAAAATTGCCAAAGTCGCTTCTCCAATCATTGCACCGTAACCTATTGCTTTTCCGTGAGACTCTTTTGCAAGTTGCTTGCTCGTTGTCCCGCTGGAAACAAGCCCGTGAAATCCTGAAATTGCACCGCACGCAACTGTTATGAACAAAATTGGCCAAAGTGGAAAAATGGGATTTGATATGTAATAAGGAGCGTTTATCGACGGTTGAACAATAAGTATTCCGATTATACCCAAAACCAAAATCAGCGACATCTGAATCGCGCTCAGATAATCTCGTGGCCTTAACAAACTCCAAACAGGAGCCACAGACGCCACCCCTGCATAAAGCAGAATGGCTGTTATTGAAATATTCCTTAACAAATTCTCGTCCAAACTAAAAGTCAGGGGAAATTTAATCCCAATCCATACGGAAAAAAAGATTATGATTATCGCAATCACCGAGGAGATTTTGTAATCCCAATTTAATTTCTCAACCCCTATGCCGAGGATTATTGCAACTACAGTAATAGTAATCAAAGGAATTATGAGGTCTGGTTTGTGGACAATGCTGTCTGCCGCGCTTACAGAAAAAACAGTTATTATCAAAGCAAGAGTTATCAAAATCATTACTGCAAAAACTATTCCTGACCTTGAGCCCAAATTCTTCTTTGCAATGTTTGAGACACTTTCTCCTTTGTTTCTTACCGAAGCAATCAACGAAGTAAAATCATGCATGGCTCCTATGAGAACACTTCCTATGCCAACCCACAGAACAACAGGAAGCCATCCGAAATAACTCACTGCAAGAATCGGGCCTATTATTGGTCCTGCCCCTGCGATTGACGCAAAATGATGTCCGATAAGAAACGGCTGTTTTGAGGGAGAAAAATCAACATTGTCTTTTTTCGTTACTGCAGGAGTTTTATTCTTATCATTTATCCTGATTTGTTTTTCGATAAATCTTCCGTAAATTTTGTAGCCAAGAAAAAACCAGATTCCGACGGCCAAGATTATCCAGATTGAGTTCATGTTACCTCTCGGCAAACAAAGAGAAAATGGTTTAAAATTGTTTTGAAAATTGTCGGGGAGAAATATCTCTTTCAAGATTACAAATAACAAAAACGCCCGCAGCAGGCGCTAAAAAATTCGGAGAATTTTTGGCGACTTAAAAACAGGTATATTTTAAAGTAATCGAACCTGCACAGATTCGCAATTTTAACATGTGATTTCACAAATTCAATCACAAAAAACGCCCGCAGCAGGAATCGAACCTGCGAGCCCAAAGGGCCAGGCACTCCAGGCCTGTGCACTACCACTGTGCGATGCGGGCTTCTAACAAAAAAAGAATCACATAAATGTTTTTAAATTATTTTGTTTATTAAATTTCAATAATAAATGACACTCTACCAAAAGCCAACAAGAGGACAAATCAACAAAAACAATGCATATCTGCTTTCGGAAATTGCATTAAGATGCATTCAAAATCCCGAATTAGGCCCTGATAATTCAACAGGATTAAATAACATATATCGCATGATGGAACTTTACAGATTAACTTCTCCTTCTTTTGTCGATTCCGAAATTAAAGAGGTCTACTCTGTGATTAAAGATGCTGCAGAATCAATTTTTCCCGATAAACGCAGAAAAGTCGTTGCAAAAAACATAGAAGTTGTATTGAGAAAACTGGCTTCTCCAAAAAAGTCTGAAAAGCCAAAAGAGGAAGATTTGAGAAATGCAGAGAAATTTTTTAGCCATTTAAAATCAGAGTTGGCCGTATAAAAATCATGATTTTTCCTTTTTAATAAAAAACGAAAATCCAAATAAAATGGCTCCTGTGAGAGTAAGGAAAATTCCATAAAACATCTCCTTTGAAATAAATGAATTTACAAGAGCGTTGACAAAATCTGCAAGAAATGCAAGATTAATCATTACCAAAAAATTCTGGTTCGAGGCAAACATCATTGCTCCAATAATTATGAGTCCTGAAACAAAAAAACTTACTCCTGAAAATATGAATGCTCTCTTTGAATCTTTCGCAACAAGAAACATCATGCCGAGCAAAATCATGCTGAGCAATATCAATCCGTATTTTGTGTAGTTGTAGTAAGAAACATAAGTTCTTGCCTTTTCAAGTTGCTCCTCTTCCAAACCGTAAATCTCTTTCAAATCAACTTTACCCTCGTCAAGTATCGTGACATTTTGTTCTTCCAGAAATTCCTTGACAAACTCTCTCGTGTTAACACCCTCGGGAATACACACATTTTCATCAATCGAAAAGGTTACTCCTTCGGCACAAGTGGGCAGTTTTTCAGCCTGCGATTCAAAAAACGATAAAAGTTCCTCGCTGTCAATGCTTAAGGTCAGATTTAGTTTATCAACATCTCCCCTCAAATAATCAAGAGAATTATTAATCAGGTCTTCGGCAAGAATTTGCAAATCATTGTTTGGAATTTTCACGAATTCTCCGCCGGGAATGTCATCCTTGAACTCGGAAATTTTTTCAAAAACGTTGCTTTCTTCAAATGCCTCGTGGTAAACCTGCGGATAAAGAAAAATCTCCAGCCCTAATGCGATTGACGTAAAGGTTAATGATAAAATCAAAAAAATGCTGACAACAACGATGAATATGTCTCTAAAAACCATTTTTAATCTAAAAGTCAAAACTTTTTAAGTTTTTGTGAATAATTAATGAAATCGGCAAATTAAAAAAATTTAAAAATAACAAGTTCCTTGCTTGAGTATGAAAAAGAGAGGTGGTGAGAAAAATTATATCATAGTCGCAGGCGGTCTTCTTGTCGTTTTGGGCGTTCTTCATCTTGCAAGAATAATCATGGATTGGCAGGTAATGATTGAAAATCAAGTATTTCCGATGTGGTTCAGCGCCCTTGCGGTTGTTGTGGCGTGGACGCTTGGTGGAAAATTGCTAAAGATTGGATGTTCGTGATTTCTAAAAATTAAAAACTCTCAAACTTAAGGAGTAATGAAGTTTAAACATATCTCGGTCTCAATTAATTATCTACCAGAGGAAGCGTATTGACATTTCCCGACATTATTATGATGAGAAAAAGAAATGCAATTAAAGTTATTGCTAAAAAAACTCCAAGCGTGTAAAACAGCAACGAAAGAGCTTCCCGCTTTTTTCCGTTCAAATACCAAACGATAGGACGCCCAAGAACCAAAGTGCCCGTGAAAGCGGCTGAAAAAACAAAGAGCATAAGCATCACAATAGGAGCGAGTATTGTTTCATCACCTCCTGAAAATTTATTTCCAAAGAAAAAAATCAATGATACGACAAGCACTATGTAAGCCGCCGTTCCCAATGAATTTATAACGGCATATTTTATCACACCTTTCATTTAAGCGTCAATTTTAAAGAATTTAATAAGATTGTGATGTCATATTCCATGAGGGAAAAACGCCCCAACCGGGAGTCGAACCCGGGTCTCCAGCGTTCTGCTGTTTTCCATCTCCTTTCTATTATAGGAAGGTTGACGGTCAAGGAAACCTAGGTTTCCTTACCAGCGACAGGCTAGCGTCATAGCCGTTAGACCATTGAGGCACAGAAAATAATTATCAATATCGCTTTTAAACTTTACTTCACCCTTATCATCAGCATCTTGTTGTAAAGCCATGCGAAAAGCCAGGCAAACGCAAACCCGATTGCCAATGCAATGATTACTGAAATAAAAATTATCTTGAATATGTCAAAACCGGATAATCCTGCAACGCCGTAGATATTTATCATAAGGGAATTATACCACGGAACAAGTTTAATCATGAGAAGAATCTCAGCGAGCAAGACAAAAACTCCGCTCGTTATCGCCCCTGCAAACCCGAATTTTAATTGATTTAATTTTTCCATTAAAAGAATAAAGAATATCTTTTTATAAATTTTGGTTTTTTGGAAAAACAAAACCCATGTTTTCAATTGCCTCATAAATACTCAGGGGATTTATCCCGACGGCGGTCCATCGATTCAGGTAAGATTTTCCAGTGTTTGGAGGAGTAAGTGGAAAACCGCGATTTTCCCCTGGTTCATAATACGAAAAATTATCATCTTGTTCTATCAACAATTTTTTTGTATTTGGGGTTAAATCAACAGCATTACTTCTTCTTTTGGAAATATCTTGTTCTCTAAAAATCAGTACTTTCTGGGTTCTAAAATCACTTACTCCAAGATTTAGATACGACAAGTCGTTCATCCAGTTATTATCTGCAAGAATCATTATGGGATTCAAATCCATTCTTTCTCTAAGATTCTTTATTCCTTTATGATTACCGATCTCAAAAAACTCTGTTGAGGGTTTCCAATTAATGTAAAACATTTCAAATCCAAATTTCCTGTATGCAGGATTTCTGTCCCATTGACTTTTATTTTCAGTATACCCTGTTTTCCAAGCTTCTAAAAATTCGTCGATTGTTGGAAAATAAGTTCTTGTGGGAATATCCTGAATTCCATCTTCCTTGATTAATTTATCGCAGATTTTTCTTATAGAATATTCATCATCAACTTCCCTTATTTCAGGAATTCCATTGACATGGCTAAAAGCAGTTCTATAAATTCCTGAGTTTATTCCATCTTCCAAAGATAAGTTCATAAAAATCTTCGGAATTGTCAGTTTATAAGATTTATGAACTAGTTTTCTTCAAAACCTTTTTCCCACTCATGTATTTCCAAAGAACCTTCGGTATTTTAACGCTTCCGTCTTTCTGCTGGAAATTTTCCAATATTGCAACCAGCGCTCTTGAAGTCGCAAGCGCGGTATTGTTCAACGTGTGAGGAATTACGCGTTCGCCTTTTATCCTCGTTGAAATCCCGAGTTTGCGCGCTTGTGCATCACCAAGATTTGAGCACGAACCTACTTCAAAATAATCTTTTCTTCGGGGAGAATAAACTTCTATGTCAACCTGCTCGCGCTTCAAATCTCCCAAATCTCCCGAGCAAATTTTCAAAACCCTCACAGGCAATTCAAGTTCCCTGAAAATGTCAATTGTTATTTTTTTAAGCTCCTCGAAAAATTTCTCGGATTCATTCGGCAGACAAATAACTATCATCTCCACTTTGTTGAATTGATGCGTTCGGAAAAGTCCTTTCTCATCTATTCCATGACTGCCAATTTCTTTTCTGAAGCACATTGAATAAGAAGTTTGCTTTATGGGGAGATTCTTTGAATCCAAATTCACGTCGACAAATCTTCCAATCAACGAATGTTCCGATGTTCCTATAAGGGCCGCGTCATAATCCTTTATGAGATAAATTTGCTGCTGCTTGTCATTCAAGTCGGTTACTCTGTCGATGATTTTCTCGTTCAGCATTAAGGGAGTTTCAACATATCTAAATCCTTTCTTTACCATAAAGTCAATTGCAAATCTTATCAACGCCTGATTCATTAATGCAAAATCGCCTTCAATGTAATAAAACCCTGTGCCCGCAACTCTACTAGAAGATGCAAAGTCGGCCATTCCCAAATTTTCTACGATTTCTTCGTGATTCTTTATTTCGAATCCGAATTTCTTGGGCTTTCCATAAATTTTCTCGACTACATTTTCCTTGTCTGTTTTTCCCAGAGGAACTTTTGAAGACATGATGTTGGGAATTTTTCTCAAGATATTTTCAATATCCGCCCCCATAGTTTTTCTTTTTTCCTCTAGTTTTGAAATCTCCTCGGGAATCTCCTTGGCTTTTTTCATCAGTTCCTTGGCGAGTTTCTCATCGCGTGATTTTTTTGCGAGGTTTATTTTTTTAGAGATGTCATTCCTCTCCTTTCTTAAACCATCTTCCTTATACTTCAGTTTTTTCCATTCGTCGTCAAGTTTTTTTATGTTATCAACAAGAACAAGCTTTTCATTTTGGAATTTTTTTCTGATGTTCTCCTTAATCAACTCGGGGTTTTCCCTCAAAATTTTTATGTCTATCATGTATCATTTTGGGAGACATATTATTTAAATTTATTCTGCAAGTAATTTTCCCGCAAGAGATTTCAAAGAAAACTTTTAAACTTAAAAATCCTGATTCAGACATGGCCAGCCAAGAGGTGTTTGAAGGTCTGAGTACGGGAATTCTTGAAACTTACAACACATTTGTGTCTGTCATGCCGGTATGGCTTCAGGAATTCACAAACCTCTTCGTCGTTATTTTGCTGATTTTTCTTTACTCGGTATTTGTATGGATATTCTACAAGTCAATTTCGAAGAGAGACATAATAAAACTTGATTTGAACAAATACAACACTGCCGACCACCCTGTTCTTATAAAATTTTTGGCGGCTGTTTTTTACTTTACAGAATACATAATAATATTGCCTCTGATAATATTCCTTGGCTTCGCGCTCTTTACCTTGCTGATGATTTTCCTGACAGAAGAATTAAGCACAAGCGCGCTTCTCCTTATTTCAGCGACAATAATTGCAACAATCAGATTAACTGCATATTTCAGGGAAGAAATTGCAAAAGACCTCGCAAAACTTATTCCCCTCACTTTCCTGGCAGTTTCGCTTCTGACTCCGGGATTTTTTTCCGTTGAGAGGATAATAGGCAAGTTAACGGAAATGCCAATGTTCATAGACGAAATATTCATCTATCTGGTTTTCATAATGATAATGGAAATAGTCCTCAGATTTTTTAACTTCATATTTTCTCTCCTTCACATTGAGGACACGGAAGTTGAAGATTATGAATCTGACTATGATAAAAAGAATAATTACTAACTCACATAAATTGTGAATTTTTTCTGTCTCTTTTTTCCACATTTTCCATTATCTTGAAGTGTCTTTCTCTCTCCCTTTTATAAAGATCCCCGTTTACCTTGAAATCTGCAATCATCTTTGAAACATACTCTCCACCCAGGAAATAAGGTGTCAGCACGTAGGTTGCGCCGTGCCTGTAAAGTTCTTTAGCATCTCTTACGTCGTCGGCGCGCAATATCACGACTGCATTTTTATTGACTTTTCTCGTCTCGCTAAGTATGACTTTATTTGTCTGAAAGTCGGGAATGGTTGAAACCAAGATTTTTATTTTGTCTAGGGCAAGCTCGCTTAAGAAATATGTATCTTGCCCGTCCCCGTAAACGCATGGAATCCTGAATCTTGACAACATGGAAATGGTGTCTGGATTAAAGTCCACAACAAGATATTTTCTTTTTATTCTATTAAAGGAGTTGAGCATGTTGAATCCAACACGGTTGTACCCGAAAAGAATTGTGTCATATTCTCTTTTTATTTTTGCTTTCATCCTTATTTCTTTTCTCTCGAATATTGACAGGTATCTTGAAATGAATGAATAAATTTGGTTTGCATAAAGAATCAAGTAAGTTGAACCTGCTATTGTGATTAATCCTATTACCGTAACCATTGACAAAATATCACTTGATAGATGTCCGACATTAATTCCCAATGCAATCATTATCAATGAGAATTCAGAAATCTGCGCCACGGCAAGTCCTGCAAAAAAGCCTGTTCTTTTTGTGTATCCCATAAGCCCCATTATAATCATGACTATCAAGGGGTTGCCGATTAGGATAAATGCTGAAAATACAACAATAGGCCAAATGTACATTGCAATATCGCCGAACACCATCTGAGAACCAAGAGTTATGAAAAATAGCACAATGAAAAAATCTCTTAGTGGTCTCATCTTGGATGAGATCTCATAATGGTAAGGATACATTGAGAGAGTTACTCCCGCAATCAGCGCTCCAACTTCAATCGAAAATCCAAGAAGGAAGAAAACACTTGCCAGTGCGAGGCACCACCCCATGGAAAATAGGAACAAGAATTCCTGCGACCTTGAAACAAAATGGGTCATTTTTCTAAAGAAAAGATAGCTGAATAAAAATATGAAAACAACCGCCAAAAATCCCTTGAGGAATGTTTGAATGATTAGCGACGATAAATCGCCACCTTGAGAAAGCGAGGAAATCGCCATAAGGGCTATTATTGCAACCAAATCTTGCACAATCAAAAATCCCACGGCAATTTTTCCGTGAAGCGAATCAAGATTCTTTGTATCTGAGAGAAGCTTCATTATTATGATGGTACTGCTGAAAGTTAGCGCGACAGCGACGTAGATTGAAACAATATTGCTAAAACCAAAAGCCTTTGCTATGAAAAAACCTATTATTGAAGTGAAAATTATCTGTCCCAGTCCCGTAAGAAGAGAAACTTTTCCGACATCTTTTATTACTGAAAGGTTTAGGTTTAATCCGACCATGAAGAGAAGAAGTGCAATACCAATACTTGAAAACGTGCCGAACACTTCGTTAGAACCTATAAAATCTAGTGCGTAAGGTCCGACGATTATTCCGGTAATGATGTAGCCAACAAGAAGAGGTTGCCTCAAAATTCTCATAAAAAACGATATTGCAACGGCTAGTAAAACAACCAAACTTAAATTTACGAAAAGGCTTTCCACCATCTTTTGAAAAGTGAAAAAATCCAACTATAAAAATGTTTCAGCAAAAAATTTAAAAACAACTCTAAACAAAAAATATCATGCCAAAGGTAAGAGTAAAGCTAAATAGTACAGATATAGACATGCTTAATAGTATTTGCAAATCCATATCGGAGATTGCAAAAAGGTCGGGTGTCGTGATTAGAGGTCCTGTTCCCCTTCCAACTAAGAAGCTCAAAATAACAACTCGCAAATCTCCTTGCGGAGATGGAACAGCAACTTTTGACAGATTTGAGATGAGAATTCACAACCGCCTCATAGATTTGCCAACAAATGAGAAAGTGCTTCAGAACATCATGCGCCTGCAAATTCCAAAGAGTGTTAATATCAAGATAGAAATAAAAGATTGATCTTGAGTACAGAATTCTGTTTCACAAGTGATTTATAATTTAGTTACTGCAAATGCATATGCCGGAAAATTATTCTGAATTACTGGAGGCAATGCTTCCGCGCAATAAACATGTGGAAAGAGATTATCTAATGGAACTGTATTATAAGTATCTTCATGGAGCATCAAAAGAAGCAATTAAAAAAATCTGCCCAAGATTCTACATGAGATTGTATAGAGAAGGATTATTGGCAAAAATTCCAAATGCTCCGCGTAGCAGGTATGGTGATGACCCTCTAAAAACCTGCAGAGAAAGATTTCCCGGTTGCTCGAGAGGAAAGATAGAAACAAATGAGCCGGCATTATACAGTTTGTTATGGAGAAGGGGGCTATTAAAGTATATACCTACAAAAAGCGAATTGAAAGAGCAAGCAAACTTTTAAAAATAGATTTCTTATTTAATTTCCATGAAACGTTCATCACGAAGATGGAAAAAACGCTGGCAGATGAGATGGAAATGGCAACGCAAACGTCTCAAGAAGGAAAAGCGCAAGCGTAAATTAAGAAGAACAAGAAGCAAGTAACTCGTTCTATATTCCTAACAACAAAAATAAATATAAACTCCGGCAATTAAGAATTTTTATGAGAGGTGATGGGAATTATCAACGTAGTGAAAAGGCCATGATTAACATTGATGATAGCTCTTCAAACAGATTAAAAACCTTAATGGAAAGGGCACATAATCTCGAAGGCATTGGACCAATAAATCCTCAAAAGAGACGGGAATTGAATGACATATATTACTCCCTGAGAAACATGCAAATCACAGGCATGGAAGCCTATGAAGCACATCAAATTCTTAACGGCAAAAAAAACGGAAATGGAAGAAAATAATCAATCTTAACAATAACAATCTTTTTAACCTAAACCACTTTAAAAATAAAATGAGCAGCGAGATTTGGACAGAGAAATATCGTCCGCAGAAATTTTCAGATGTTTTCGGACAGGACGAAATAGTAAAGAGAGTTAAATCTCTTGCTAACACATTAAACATACCGCACATGCTCTTTGCCGGTCCTGCAGGCGTTGGAAAATCAACATTAGCGTTGGTTGTTGTCAAGGAACTTTATGGAGGGCAATGGAAGGAGAACTTTCTTGAGTTGAATGCTTCCGATGAGAGGGGAATAAACATTGTTCGTGAGAAAGTCAAGAATTTTGCAAGAACAAAGTCGCTGGGAAAAATTCCTTTCAAGGTGATATTTCTCGACGAGGCTGATGCACTTACTCCTGAAGCCCAGCAGGCCCTAAGAAGAACAATGGAAAATTACGCATCAACGTGCAGATTTATTCTGTCATGCAATTATTCAAGCAAGGTAATTGACCCTATTCAGTCCCGCTGTATTTTGTTCAGATTCAAGCTCCTGGAAAAAAAGGACGTCGAACGCATAATAAAAACAATAGCGGAAAAGGAGAATCTTAATGTAAGTCCTGAAGCTACAGAGGCGTTGTATGAAGGCAGCGAAGGAGATTGCAGGAAATGCATAAACCTCCTGCAGTCAACAGCATCCATTTCTCCGATGATAACTCCTGATCTGATTACAACAATAATATCAAGTGCAAAACCAAAAGACCTCAGAGTGGTTTTGGACTACGCAATTTCAGGAGATTTTCAGAAATCGCGTGAAAAACTTTTTGAAATAATGCTAAAGCAAAGCATTTCGGGACAGGACATAATCAAAGCGATTCAAAAGGAAATATGGAACATTCCTGTCGAACCGGAGTTGAAGGTCAAGCTCACGGAAAAAACAGGCGAGGCGGAATTTAGGATAATCGAAGGCAGCGACCCGTTCATACAACTTCAAGCGTTGCTTGCAAGTTTTGTCCTCGCCGGCTTGGGGAAATGAGATGGGAATTAAAGTAGAATTCAATTCTGAATTGGCGTTAAGAAATTTCGGGGAGGAAGGAAGATTGCCCTCAGAATGTTTGCCGAAAGAGTTGGATATTGGGACAAAACATTTTTTCACAAAAAAGGGGCAAAGAAATTATTTTCTCGAGGGAGAAATACCTTTGGTAAGAACAAACGGAAATGGAGAAATATCTGGACCTCTGGCGAACGTAAAAATTCTGGAGGTATCTCATTTTTTAAGAAAGGGTGAGCCATATACAAGAGGGGTTTATGAAGTAATCAGTGTCTATGATACAAGTAAAAATGAAATTCTTCTAAGGGAAGTTCAAAAAGCAAAATGAACTGGACAGAGAGGTATCGCCCAAAGAAATTCCAAGACATTGTTGGCCAAGAACCGGCGGTGTGGGAAATAAAAAATTTCATTGAAGAGTTTTATCTTGGGAATTTGACAAAAACAAAAAAAAAGGCCATTATACTGCATGGTACTCCCGGAATTGGAAAAACAACAATGGCTCAGGTAATTGCCCTTGAAACGGGGTCGGAAATTTTTGAGTTAAACGCAAGCGACATAAGAAACAAAACAAGTCTCAACGAAATCCTGAAACCTGCAACAGAACAACAGTCACTGATCGGAAAGAGAAAGATAATTCTTATAGATGAAGTTGACGGCATATCTTCGACGGAATCAAGAGGAATAAGTGAGCTCATTTCAATAATTGATGCATCCCCATATCCAGTTATAATAACCGCGAATGATGTCTGGAACAAAAAGCTTTCACCATTAAGAAAAAAGGCCAAGATGATAAAGCTCAAGGAAGTTGATTACAGGGCAATAAAAAATATTCTCATGGGGATTCTGAAAAAAGAGGGGAAATTTCTTGACAGTGATGTCTTAAATGAAATTTCCATAAATGCGCGTGGCGATATGCGCGCGGCGATAAATGATCTGCAAAGAGAAGCGTCAGTAGATTCAAAAACAGCCAATCTTGATGAAAGAAACAAGGAACAGGATATATTCAATGTTCTTAAGGAAATATTCAAATCAAAACCTTCGACAAAACTTCTTGATATATTTGATTCCCTGAACATGCCTCTTGATGAAATAATGCTATGGATTGAAAAGAACATTCCTCTTGAGTATAAAAACGATGAACTCGCACGGGCTTTTGACCTGGTGAGCAAAGCAGACATCTTCAAGGGAAGAATATACAAGCAGCAATATTGGAGATTCTTGGTTTATGAAAATGCGTTCCTAAGTTACGGCGTTTCCGCATCAAAAAAAAATTCAACAATTAATGTAAATTTTACGCGATATGAAAAACCGGACAGAATTTTGAAGATATGGATTAACAATAGGGCAATTGAAAAAAGAAAATCAATTACCGAAAAATACGCTTCCAAAGTCCATATAGGAGAAAAACGCGCATTGCATGAATTTCCGATGATAAAGGGCATTCTTCAAAAGCCAGAGGTTCAAAAAGAGCTCAAACTAACGGAAGAAGAAATTGAATACTTGCAACAGAATTGAAAATGGAAAAAGTTGATTCGCTTTACTTTATGATGAAGGGAGTCGTGCCTTTCGAGGCAATAGACTTAGAAGATTATTTAATCAACAAAGACATTGTAAAACACAGAAGAAACGGAATAGTAATCTTAATTCCAAGTGCAACCCTAGAGGTTATCCCAGAAGCAATAAAGGGAGATGGTGGCATTGATTACATTGGATATTCTTGGGGGAAAATTCATGACAGAACAAAAGGTATTAGTGGAGATGTTTATATACATGAGATGTTTTTTGAGGGATTCGTAAAACCCAGGATGGTCGATATTAATAATCCCGAGAGCATTTCTGTTAGAACATTCTCAAATCTTTTATTGGAGTACAAAAAATCTTTTCATGATTTCTCCATACTCTGGGACGCCATGGAGTTTTGCATGAGACTGCCTGACACAAAAAAGAGATTGGCAGGAATTTTAAAAGAAGGATTATTAAAACCTCGGCCAATTTGAAAGATTTTTCTTTTTTAATAAACAACAAAACATAAAAACTTCTTCTTCTTATTTTGATAATGAAACCAAAAAGGAGGGCTGGATGCTTTTTGAAACCTTTGCGATTTCCTCGTGGGCAATTTGAAATCGCCGTTCAGTGTTTTTAGGATATATGGGTTTTGATATTCAAATAGGAAGAAATATTTCCGACAAGCAACTGTTCGGAAACAAGGGCTTTGCTTATATTGGAAAAAGCTATGTAAAAATGGGCCAGTACAACTCATTAAGCAACAATCTTTTCATCGATGTAGTCAGAAGCCATGTTATTCTCGTCGCAGGAAAAAGAGGATCGGGAAAAAGTTACACTCTCGGAGTTCTGGCAGAAGAATTGTCTTCATTGCCAAAAGAAATAGGCAAGAACATAGCATCATTGATTTTTGATACCATGGGAATTTATTGGACAATGAAATTCCAAAATGAAAAAGACAAATCGCTTTTATATGAATGGAATCTAAAATCCAAAAATCTCCCTGTAAGAATATTCGTGCCGTGGAAGCATTATGATGATTATCTGGAAAAAGGAATAATTGCCGACGAGAAGTTTGCCCTTGACGTAACGGAAATGAATGCGGAGGACTGGATTTTGACGTTCAATCTGGACATGATAAACCCTGTTGCTGTATTGATTGAGAGAACTGTTAACAGACTGAGAGATGGCAAGGATTTTACGATAAAGGATATCATAAAAAATCTAGAAATGGATGAAACAACTTCAAATGAAATAAAGCTCGCGGCAATAGGTCTTTTCGAAGCCGCGGAAACATGGGGGATATTTGCCTCGGAAGAAGAGGAAAAAACTAGGATTGAAAATTTGGTTTCCGGAGGAATGACCTCTGTACTTGACCTGAGTGTTTACAATTCCGTCGGAACATTTAATGTTCGTGCATTGGTCATAAGTTTGGTCACGAGAAAAATCTTCAAGCAAAGAATGTCTGCGCGCAAAATTGAAGAAGTGCAATCCGTGTCAAAAGGATTCTCCTTCACTTCATCTGAGGGAAAAAAAGAAAACCCTTTGGTTTGGATTTTCATAGATGAGGCCCATGAATTTCTTCCATTGAATGGCAAGACGACGGCAACAGATTCGTTGGTACAGCTGTTGCGCGAAGGACGTCAGCCAGGAATTTCCGTTGTTTTGGCAACGCAACAGCCAGGACAAATTCACAGGGACGCAATGAGCCAGTCAGACATAGTAATTTCGCACAGGGTGACTTCTTTACCAGATTTACAGGCATTGGGATACATCATGCAAAGTTATCTTCTTGACAGCATAAAAAAGTACATGGATGATCTTCCAAATGAAAAGGGTTCTGCAATAATTCTTGACGACAATTCCGAAAGAATTTATCCTATGCGCGTGCGTCCAAGATTCACATGGCACGGGGGCGAAGCTCCAACAGCGATGAGAATTGAAAAAAAAGTTTAGATATCACTTCTAAGTAAATATTCAACGAAAAAACTTATAAATAAAAAAGTCCTAAAAATTAAGAAAGAAATATGTTAAACGATATGGAAGAAAAATGCAGGTATTTGCCGGAAAATTCAGAGAAAATAGACTCTCTAGGAATAGAAATATTACCATGTTCAGTTGCAGGTAACTGCCCTTATGGCATTGGGAGAATAGTAGAGATATACAAAGAAAAAATAGGTGTATGTCCATCAAGCGGCTTGATAAAAAAAACTGTTCAACCGGTTAATGAAAGCAATGTGATAAATTTTGCTGAAATAAAACATACAGATTCAATAATGCCTAATAGAGTCAGAAGACCTTTCTAAACAACCTTAAAATCCACCCTTACCCTCAATCTATATGGGGCAATTTCTCCGGCTTTTTTTGTTTCAAGGATTTTTATTTTTCTGCCTGATTCTTTTCCTGCCTGAAAAATTTTTTCCTTCACTTCAGGTATTTCATCTTCCTCGCAAAAGTCGTAATAATAAATCCGTGTATTTTTTTTACTCAACAAAAACGCTTCTTTCAAAAATGTCTCTGTCAATTGCGGACGAGGCATTACAATCACGTCAAATTTTTTTGGAAATCTTTTTCTTGCCTTCAAAACAAATTTCTTGACATCTCCCTGAATCGTTTCTATTTTGTCATTCAAATTGTTCAGTTGGGCATTAAGTTTTGCGTACTTGTTCGCTTCTCTGTTGATTTCAAGCGAATAAACTTTTTTTGCCAGTGAGTTTTTTGCTATTACAATTCCGTAGGGATTTACTCCTGAAAACATCACTAAAACATCTTCATTCTTTCTGATTTTTTTCGAGATTTCCTTTCTTTCATTGCTTAATCTTGGAGAGAAATAACTTGAGTCAATATTAAACCTGAAAACGCATCCGTTTTCCTTGTAAATAACTTCTTTTGTCTTCTCGCCGAGAACATATTTTGTTTCCTGTTTCCTTAGTCTTCCCTGGAATTTGGAAACCTTCTCGAGAATTGTTCTGACAGAACGATTTTTTTTCAGGAATTTCTCTGAGAATTTTTTCTTTTCAGATAGTTTCATATCAAAAGGAAATTTAATCAGAGCAATGTTTCCAAGAATGTCGTAAGAAACATTTTTTTTGTTCATAATTACAAAAAGCAACGAGGGTATTAAAAGTTTAACACGGATGTTATTAGGATTAATAATTGTTAAATATGTTCGCCCCGAATACGGGTAGCACGCACTTATTGATGAAGTGCTAATTTAGAATCTAAAGTTTATAGTGATAATCGTAGGGTTTAGTATTAATTCCAAACAAATCGCGAGAATTTATTCGAGTACAAACTTCAAGGCAGACAGGGAAGATGAACAGTGGGATAAACTTTTCTTGATGAAGAAGAAACACGAGAAAATTTATAAGCATATTTTACCTGAAAAAATAATGAAAAGAGGCGCAGCTTGGATTTCTGTCTTGGGAGTTCTATTGATGACAAATTTTGCAAGCGCGCAATTTTACGGGGATTTTTCAATAGGTAACTTGTTCGACAGCGTTGATGCATCAACATGGGTTTTAGGAGCTTTGTTTTTGATATTTTTATTTTTCAGCAATTTTGCAATTTCAAGATTCACAAAAGGACAGGGTGGGGCGGGAGGTTCAATGGCGGCAATTGCATTTTCACTTCTTGCAACATATGGAGTACACAGAACAGGATGGGACTATGATTCTTTCTTTTATGAAATCTTCGGATTTATAGGAATCTCCGAGGAAATTCTGTATTACATTATTCCTCTAATTGTTCTGGCAGGATTGATTTTCTCTGTGATAAAATTCAGCTTGGGTCCAACATTGACGGTGTTGGGATTGTTTCTTTTAGGGGTGAGTTTCACTGATCTGATTTATGAAAAGGGATTTACTTTAGTAATTGGACTTATCCTATTTGTAGGGGGATTATTTCTTTGGATACGTAAAAAAAAACCTAATTTAGGGAGTTCTGGTTATTCTTCTGGAAGTAGGGGCTATTCCCAAAGGTATTCGGACTGGAAAGCGCAGAGGCAGGCGCAACAACACAGGCCCGAATTTTTTAGGAGAAGTGTAGGAGCAACAGGAAGAGTTCTGGGAACAGGAAAATTTCAAGGTGTTGATGATTGGGCTTACAGAAAAAGACAGGAGCATGATAGAAGAGAACAAGAAAGAAGAGTAATAACAGAACAAAAGCGCAATGAAAAATTGAGAAAACAGCAAACCGATTATGAGTATGAGCAAAAACAAAAAGCCCTAAGAGAACAGAAACAAGGTGAAGAGAGTGCAAAAAGACAGGAAGAAGAGCAAAGAAGACAGCAGCAAAAACAAATAGATGAGCAAAAGAGAAGAGAGGAAAATGCTAGAAGAGTAGAAGAGCAAAAAATAAAAAATGAAGAAATAAAAAGGCAGAAAGAAACCCAAAAAGCAGAAAAAAAGAAGCAAGATGCAATAAGAAAAGAACAGGAAATTGTTAAGAAAAGAGAAAAAGCGGTAAAAAAAATAAGAAATGAAGAAAAGAGTTTGTTAGATGAAGAAAGCAGAACATTAAACAAGATAAAAGAATTAGAAACTCGCTATAACAATCTTAGTATACATAGTGCAGGTAGTTCCGAGATGGATAAAATTAAAAGAGAGATCAATCATCTAAAATACTCAAAGTTAGATGACATCAAAAGAAAATTGGATAAACTAAGATAATAAAAAATCAGAATACCCTCTCCAAATCTGATTTAACTTTGCTAACATCTTCCTTTATTCCTGTCAATGATTTTTCCTTAAAATATTTTGTATCTGTAACAAGAGCAAATGCCATGGATGCATCTCCCACAGTATTCAACAAATTTATAAGCGAATCATCAATTCCGTAAGAACTAAAAATTCCCGAAGCACTTCCAACAGCGGAAAGTCCGGATAAAAACCCCAGCCCCAATCTTGGCAAATCAACATAATGAGAATTTCTGTCATAATTTTTATCAAAGATATCTTCATATGCCTTCGTTCCTGCCCCAATTAATGCTAAAATAGGATTAACTCCCGAAAAAAAATTTGCCCCGTAAATTCCATAATTTATCCAATCTTGTTTTGAAACCATTTGATTCGTGTTTAATTTAATTTTCTAACGTCATTGTTTTCCTTTGCTTTCTTTTTCTAAGAAAGGTTTTTGTCTTTCGTGAAACAAAAGGGATTGCTTTTCCAGCGACCAATGTACCTATTGCAACGTAAGCAGTTACCTCAGAATCATGTTTTAAATTATATGCAATGTCTGTAAGATAAGAACCTATTTGCTGGGCCCCATTGCCAAGAAAAGTTCTTACTCCTTCATTTTTTATTACTGATTCCGAAACACCATAAATCGTCCTCAGAGCATCCCAATATCCCTCTAATCCCCTGACAAAATAGTTGCCGGTATGGGCTGTTGAAAGAACTGCTGCTGGAACTGCCAAGTAAGACGATGTTTTTTCCAATGTCCAAAGACCTGCTCTGCCTGCAGATTTTAATGGATTCTTTACAATATCTGTTAATCTGTTTTTTATTTCCATTTTGTATTATCAAAAATTCGAAAATCAACTTTATAAATCTTTCTAAAATGTTACTATTTCAGAGAAACAACACTAAAACCACTTCCCCAAATCTTTCTGCTTTCGTTCCTCATGTATTTCCTTTAATTTGTCAAGTTGTTTTTCAACTCTCTCAAGGGAAAAGTCATGCTCCTCAACCAGTATTTTTTTTATTTTTTTCCCGTCTATTCTTTTGAATTTAAAATCTGCTCCGACAACATCTGGCTTGTGAAAAAGTTTGAAGATTTCCTGCCAGTCAAACCTCTCTTCCTCAGGCATTGACATGAGCTGTTCTTCAACTTCTTGAAATATCAAAACAGGCTGCTGATATTTTTTAACAATTTGAAGTGCCTTCTTCTGTCCTATGCCCCTGATTCCAACAGGATTGTAATCTGTTCCGACGAGAATTCCCAAACAGATAAGCTGATCAAGATTTATTTCCAACAAACTTAATACCTTGTCCAGTTCTATCAATTCCGGTTTAACTTCAACGTATCCTGAGTAGGTTTTTCTCCTCTTTGACAGCGTGAGATTTCTGACAAGTTTCGGCGTTCCAAAAAGCAACGAATCATAATCCTGCGAGGCAGAAGCAAAAACGTCTTTGTTTATTCTCGCCAAGTAAGAAGCTTCTGCTTCTCCTTCACCGGGCGCCTGCACAATTGGAATTCCCATCGCCTCCAGGAGTTCTTTGCTTTCCTTTATCATTTCGTCATTAAGTCTTACCAACTGCGAACTATAACGCTTCATTGATTCCAAATTTTCATCCTGCTTTGCGATTTCATAACGCTCTTTTGCAAGGTCTCTCCCGCTTTTCCTTATAGAATGTGTCTTGTATTTCATCTCGGGAGGAGTGCCGTCAAAAACATAAACCATCTTTAATCCTTCCGCCAAAAGCGAAGTGTTTCTGTAAAAAATTCCGGACAAGTGGGATGTGATTCTCTTTTTTGAATCCATAAGGGGCGTTCCATCGGGTTGCCTTATTGTTGACAAAAACTGATAAAGTGTGTTGAAAGCATCAACGCACAAAATTTTCCCCTTCAAGTCAGAAATTTCAATTTCCTTTCTTGGAATTATTTCACTTATGTTCAAACCCATAAAGAATCAAGGAATGGAAAATATAAAAAGTTATTTGAGATAAAAATCCTGTTCTGCCCACTTGCGATTCTGCCTTTGAATTTCGTCGTAAACTTCGGGGATTCTTTCCCTGGCCATTAAGTCAATTTTGTTTCGGAAATCTCCCAAAAATCTCCACACCTCTCCTCTGCACATATTTCTGTAATTAAGAGGGATATCTTTTTCATCAGAGCAACCAATTTTAACAAGCAAACCCATTCTTTTTTTTATCTCTTCTACTCTTAATCTCTCTCCTCTTTCCAAGGGATTAAAAGACATCAGTGCAACTCTAGCAACATATTCCAATGCTTTATCATCACTCTCATAATCAAGTGGTTTTGGTCTTCTTCTTGATTTTCTTTTTTGTTTTGGAGGTACGATAGTGCAAACAAAATCTCCATAAGTTCCTCCTGCCTTGGCAATTGCCTCATCTGCAAGAGCCATTTCAGCGAGGTGTATATCTTCCATATCTTCTCCGGTTATTCCCAAATCGCCACAAAGTTCTGCATAAGTCGAGGCATTTCTGCTACTAAGCGCCTCTTCCCTTTTTTTGGATAAATGGTCCAATCCGATTCTATACTTCATTATGTAACTACAAATTAGTGGTATATAAATTTTACGCCTTAACAAATGAAGGAATGAATTTGCCGGAGAAAAATTCCAAAAAGTACCGAGAGTTTTTTATATCATCCAATTCTATAATTAAAATGCAAACCGACTTCATTCCGATTGACTATGATTATTTTGACTTTGATGGAAGAAATTTCATTCGCGTTATAGGGCGGAATCCTTCAGGCAAGAGAATTTGCGTGATTGACAGTTGCGATGTTTATCTATGGGCAATTCTCAAGGATAAAGTGTCAAAGGAAAAGATAAACAACCTTATTGAAAAAATTCTAAAAATAAAAATAGAGGAAAAATCTTCAAGAAAAACAAAAGTTGAAAAAGTTGAAGTTAAGGAAAAAAATTTCCTCGGGAAGAAGGTAAGGGCCTTAAAAGTATTCGCAACAAATTACAAGGACTTGCATGCAATAGCGGACAAGATGGATTTTCCAGAAATTCAAAATAGACGCGGCTACGATCTCGGATTTGTAACTCACTACATAATCGAGAAAAAAATGATTCCAATGCAATGGTATTCGCTCAATGGAGAGCTACTAAACAACTCAATTGAATTTGGAGGCATTGACTCTTCATTTGACGTAGACCTCTGCATAAAATTGGAAAAATTGGAAAGAACAGGCGATAAAAACTTTGTTCCAAAAGTTCTGGCGTATGACATAGAAACAGACGAATTGCAAATAGGCAAGGGAGAAATATTAATGGTTTCTCTCTATGGAAAAGACTTCAAAAAAGTAATCACTTGGAAAAAATTCTCTGAAAAAAAAGACGCATCATTACCTTATGTCGAGTATGTAAAAGACGAATCTGAATTAATCGAAAAGTTCACCCATTACGTGCGCGGAATCTCTCCTGATTTCTTGGTGGGTTATTTCTCCGACGGATTTGATCTTCCTTATCTAAAAGCTCGTGCCGAGAAAAATGAAGTAAAACTCTCTCTCGGATTGGATGACTCACAACCAAGATTTTTCAAATCAGGGGCGGTGAAAGGTATGATGACTGGAAAAATAAAAGGCATAGTTCACGTTGACTTGCTTAAATTCATAAGAACAGCATATTCACAGTATATGCAATCCGAAACCCTCTCATTAAATGAAGTGGCAAATGAATTTCTTGGCGAGAGAAAAATTGATTTCAAGTTCAGGCATTCTTCAAAAATTCCCGAGAATGAATGGGAAAAATACTTTGAGTACAACCTCCACGATTCATACCTCACATACGGATTATTTTCCAAGATGTTCCCTGATTTGACAGAATTCTCGAGAATACTGTCTGAACCGGTATTTGAAATTTCCAGAAATGGAATGTCAAAGAACGTTGAATCATACATAATTCACAATCTTGAAAAATTTAACGAGATTCCGGAAAAAAAACCAATGCATGATGAGATATCCAAGAGAAGGGGCAGGGAGAAATATGAAGGGGCTTTTGTTTTTGAGCCCAAACCCGGATTGTATGATGAAGTGGTAATATTTGATTTCACAAGTTTTTGGCCCAGCATCATTGTAACATTCAATCTGTCAAAATCAACTTTGCTGAAAAAAAAAGGGAAAAACTCAACAGTAGCGGAAGTGTTGGGGAAGAAAGAATATTTTTCAAAAACTCCGGGATTTTTTCCCGAAATGCTAAATGAAATAATTGAGCTAAGAAAAAAATACAAAAAAGAACTTAAGCAAAAACCTGATGCAATAAAGGAAGCAAGAAGCAATGCATTCAAGCTTTTGGCAAATGCTTCCTATGGATATCAAGGATTTTTTGGAGCAAGATATTACTGTCCTGAAGCTTCCGGTGCAACAACAGCAATAAGCAGAGAGTTTATACAGGAATCAATAAAAAAAATTGACGCACAAGGGTATAAAACAATTTATTCCGACACCGATAGCATAGCTTTCCTGATAAACAAAAAAACTCAAAAACAAACACTTGATTTTCTGGAGAAACTAAATTCACATCTTCCGGGAATAATGGAACTTGAATTGGAGGATTTTTACAAGCGAGGAATATGGGTCACAAAACGCTCCGGAGATTTTGGGGCAAAGAAAAAATACGCACTGATTAACTACAAAGGCAAACTAAAAATTCGCGGTTTTGAGACAGTAAGAAGAGATTGGTGCAATCTCGCAAGAAAACTTCAAAACGAAGTGATAAAACATATTCTTGAAGAAGGGAATGAAACCAAGGCGCTGGAATCTGTCAAAGATGTAATAAAAAAATTGAAACAGGGAAAAATTCTAAAAGAAGAACTTATAATAAAAACCCAATTGAAAAAACCCCTCTCAGAATATGTAGCTGTTTCACCTCACGTCATAGCTGCAAGAAAAATGAAAGAAAAGGAAATACCTATTGGAGATGGTGGGTTGGTCTCATATTACATTGCAGAGACAAAAGAAAAGAAAAAACTTGTCCGTGAGAAAGTAAAACTCCCGGAGGAAGAAGGAATGTATGATATTGAATACTACTTAAATCATCAAGTCCTTCCTGCCGTTGAAAACATCTTTCATGTATTCAATGTTCACGTAGAAAAAATAATAAATGAAAAAAACCAGACAAGCTTGGGGGATTTTGGAAAGAAGAGTTAATCTGCCGTATTGACACTGAGAATTTTTACAATCGTGTATATAACTAATAATAAATAAATTTGCGCTCGGCTTTCGCCTCGCCTTTATTACAATTAATAACGCAAAATCAAATTTGATTATATTTATGTATCAAACAAGAAATTTGTTCAAAGAAGACTCTCTATAGTATTTGCAACAAGCCGCATCAAACCAATCAATTACAACATCCAATTCGCGCTCATTATCGCATTCATGAAATGCGTTCATAGCGGCTCGGAACATTCCCATTGCGTTAAAGTAACTGCCACCGTGATAAAACTCCTTTCCAGACTTCAAACAAATCATTCCGATGCCATTCAAATCTCTCAAATCCAACAATTTTCCAGAATCAATTCTTTCAGCCATAAGAATGAATAGAAATTTTGTTTATAAAATTATTCCAACAAAAGTAACGCAGCCATTATCACAATTCCGATTATAAAAGTCAAAAGTTGTAGCAGCGAGGATTTCAAACTCGGATGCTTCTGCAATTCTGGAATTAAATCACTGCCCGCAATGTAAATAAATCCCCCGATTGCAATCGAAGCAATAATGAACTGAACTCCCGCGACATATCCTCCAAGAACTAATGCAACAATTACACCAACAACCGCAGCTAGCGACGACAAAAAATTGAAGATTAATGCTCTTGATACTGAAAATCCTCCGTGCAGTAAAACTCCAAAATCGCTAATCTCCTGAGGAATTTCGTGCAAGGCAACTACAAGTGTCGTTGCAATACCTGCCGGAATGCTGATCAAGTAAGTTGCACCGATTATAAGTCCGTCAAGTAAGTTGTGCATTCCATCGCCGACAAGAATCATTATCGAGAATGGATGAACTCTGTCTACTTTTGACGCAGTATGATGATGGTGCCAATGAACAATTTTTTCCAAAACAAAAAACAAAATAATTCCCGATAAAATCAAGTAAGAAATATTCAATCCAAAACCATGCTCCTCAATCAACTCGGGGAGAAGATGCAAAAAAGCACCTCCAAAAAGGGTTCCTGCTGAAATTCCAACTAAATAAATGAGCACCTTGGAAAGTGCCGCGCGTTCTACAGAAAGTGTAAAGATACCCACAAGAGAGATCAAACTAATTATGAAAACACTTGCAAGTGCATAAATCCAGATCTCCAGCATTTGATGAATACGAATACTTCGGTTATAAAGTTTTTTAGAAAGATAATTAAATTAAAATTATTTATTTTAATTAATGAGCAAAAAATATTCCAGAAGGGAATTTCTGACGCAAGGATTATGGGGAAGTGCTTACGTCGGGGGACTTGGAATTGTGGGCAATGCCATTGGAAGGGGGGCAAAGAAAATCATTAGTGTGTATGAAGATGAAGTCAAGCCGGTAGTGGAAAATGTGGGAAGAATAACAGATTTTTTTAACAGAAAGGACGAGCACAATAAATCTAAAAAAAATTCGGGCTATGACATTTCAGAATTTGCATATAATCATCCAGAAGGATTTGGAACAGCTTCGGGAGCAGTCTTGGGGGGTTTGTTTGCATTAAAAAATTATTTTGGGGTAGGAGATAAAAGAACAATTGCCAATTTAAGGGATCGCGTAGGTGTTTTGGAAAAATCTTTGGAAGGAATGGCTGCGCTGCAAAAAGAAAAGAAACACACAGATAACCTTCTGATAACAATAAGTTCAATAGGGTTAATGGGATTTTTATCAATGGCTTTTATCAGGTATAAATTTACAGGATTTATTATATCAAGCCCGTTAAATCTGCCATCTCAAAGAGAACTAATTTTCATAATTTTGTTTTTTGCCATTCTGGTTGTTGGAATTTTAAGGATGAGAAAAAGAAAAATTTTTCTAAATCAGATACAGCTGGCCATAAAGAATATAAGAAAATAATTAAATGTGAGAAATGAGTCTACCCTATGAAAACAAATTATGAGCCAAAGCCATTATTTATTGAGAGGATGAAACTTTTGCTTGGTGAAGAAGAATTTAAAAAATATTTTGATTCCTTGAATTCTGAATCTTTTAATTCGATAAGAGTCAACACTCTGAAAATATCTGTTGAAAAACTCAAGGAGAGATTGATTGAGAAAAAATGGAAAATAAAACAACCTTTCAGAGATTTTCCGGAGATTATGATTGTAGAATCAAACTTGGAACCCGGAGAACTCGGGCGAAGCTTAGAGCATCTGTTAGGATATTATTATATCCAGGATATTTCAAGTATGCTCCCGATAATCTCGCTTAAACCAAATGAAAAAGATATTGTGATGGATTTATGTGCATCCCCTGGAAGCAAAACAACACAAATAGCGTCGGAGATGAAAAATTCAGGAGTACTGATTGCAAATGAAATAAATCTCGGCAGAATAAAAATTCTTGCCTCAAACTTAGAGCGTTCGGGTGTCATGAACGCAATAATAACAAAATCCCCTAGTGATGTATTCTGCAAAAAGATGAAATCTCTGGAATTTGGTGCCGACAAAATTCTTCTTGATGCACCATGCTCCGGAGAAGGAACGATAATCAGCAATAAAAAAACTCTCCTAATGTGGAACAAAAAAAACATAAAAAACCTGTCAAAAAAACAGAAAAGATTGATTCATTCTGCAATTGAAGTCCTCAAGGATGGTGGGGAGTTGGTGTACAGCACATGCACTCACGCTCCCGAAGAAAATGAGGAAGTTATAGATTATGCACTGGAAAATTTTAAAAATATCAAAGTTGAGAAGATATCTTTGCCAAATGAATTTAAATTTCGCCAGGGAGTAACAGAATGGAACGGAAAGGAGTATTCCAGTGAAGTAAAAAAATGCGTGAGAATATACCCTCAAGATAACAATACCGAGGGGTTTTTCATCGCTAAAATAAAAAAGGAAAAATGACCCTCAAATTTCTAAATACCAAAGAAAGAGAGAAAATTCTTAGGCTTCTTGAAGAGCAGTTTGGAATAAAGAATGTTGAAGGAAGATTTATCATGATCGGCAAGGAAAGAATATTCCTTTACAATGGAGGATTATCCAAGGAGATGATGGAAAAAATCTCAAAAATCACAAACCTGGAAAGGGCAGGAGTTTATTTTGGGAAGATGATGCCTTCAGGGAATGGAGAAAAGATTCGTTTGAGTATTGAAGGAACTCAGATTTTAAAAGAGGAAATAAGAAAAAATGTGTTTGAACTTTCCGAAGAGATGGTTGAGGAATGGATGATGGGTCGCGAGTTAAATATAAAAACGGGAAAAAGAGATTTTTTGATTATAAAGCACGGCGATGATTTTCTAGGTACGGGAAAAGTATCTGAGGAAAAAATAGGAAATTTCATCCCAAAAAATCGCAGATTGAAAGAGAGGGGTTAATTTTATAACTAAATTTTCTTATTTTAAAGAATGTCTCTTTTAAATCACCACAGTATACACAATTTCTTTAAGGACAAAGAACTGAATCACTTCTATTTAACTATTGCAATAATAACATTTGGTGAAGCTTTGATAGGTATCTTTGTTCCAATCTATTTATATAAATTGGGTTATGAAATATATCAGATTCTTTTCTTCTATTTTTTACTATCTTTTTACTTTGTAATCTTTTCATATATTAGTGCAAAAATTGTTTCCAAAATAGGAATAAAGCATTCGATACTTTTTGCAATGCCTTTTTTAATATTCTATATGTTGGGGCTTAACTTTATAGAAAGTAGCGTCGTTATTTTCTTTGTTCTACCTTTTCTTCTTTCCCTTGGAACTATTCTCTACAATTATGGGTATCACCTAAATTTCATAGGACATTCTAAAAGAAAAAATAGGGGAAGAGAAATCTCCTTTCTAGGGATCATAACTATTTTAGTTTCCATGTCTGCACCATTAATAGGTGGGCTAATAGCTTCAAGAAGTTTTTTATTTCTTTATATCACAAGTGCATCTATTTTATTCTTAGGTACAATTCCTTTATTCTTAACAAAAGACAATAGAAAATTTTTAAATTCCAACGTTGAAGGGCTATTCAAGAAAATATTCTCAAAAAAAGAAAGAGGAAATTTGATAAGTTTTTCAGGATATGCAATTGAATCAAGTATAAATAGAATATTATGGCCCATATTCCTCATAATTATTCTTTTATCTCTTGAAAAAACAGGTTTAGTTATTACACTCTCATTAATTCTCTCGGTAAGTGGATTTTATATTGCGGGAAATCTTACAGACAAATACAATAGATTCAAACTGATAAAATTCTGGACATTCTTACATTCAATCTCTTGGATAGGACGTATTTTTGCAGACAACTTTTTTAAGATATTCTTAGTAGACTCATATAAAAACATAAGCGAAAAAATTCTTGCAGTTCCTTGGGAAGCCCATAGTTATGATTTAGCAAAGCGTGAAGAAAATTATTTTAATTTTATTATAAGAAGAGAAATAACTTTTAATTTTGCAAGAATTATCTTTATGCCCGTGATAATTCTCATATTTTATATAAACTGGCATCCTTTTACGATAACTTTTATAATTGCTGGAATCGCAAGTTTAGGATATAGTTTCATAAATAAAAAATAAATTTGTTAAAATGGATAAACAAAAAATTTTGCGGGCGGGAAAAATAGCTTCACAAGTCAGAGATTCCATAAGAAACGAAATAAAAAGCGGTATGTTATTGGTTGAAATTGCCGACGCAATCGAGGAAAAAATTATTGAGTTAGGAGGAAAGCCTGCATTTCCAACATGCCTGAGCATCGACGATGCAGCAGCACATTACATCCCATATCATGATGATAAATCAGTAGCAAGAGGAATTTTAAAAGTAGACATGGGGGTGCATGTAGACGGATGGATTGCCGACACTGCTTTTTCTTTGGATCTTGAAAATGATGAAGAAAACAAAAAAATAATCCTCGCTTCGGAAAAAGCTCTTGATGCTGCGATAAAAAATTTCAAGAAAGGTGGAAAAATCAGAAATGTAGGTTCTTCGGTGAAAAATGAAATTGAAAAATTTGGCTTTAGTCCTATAGTAAATTTATCCGGACACAGTATAGAAAATTATGACCTGCATGCAGGAATCTCAATTCCAAATTTTGACAATTCTGACGAGACTGAAATAAAAGAAGGACTTTACGCAATAGAACCTTTCGCGACAAATGGTGTCGGAAGGGTTAAAGATGGAAAGCCGTCTGCAACTTACATTCTGCAAAGCGAAAAAAATCCGCGCAGTTCTGAAGCCAGAGAGATACTAAAGTTTATAGTCGAAGAATACAAAACACTTCCTTTCTGTTCCCGTTGGTTGGTAAAAAAATTTGGACTGAAATCGCTTATATCCATAAAACAATTGGAAGAGAATGGGAACGTATACAATTATCCTGTCCTGATGGAAAGTTCCGGTGGCAAAGTCGCACAAACAGAACACACTATTCTGGTTGAAAAGAATAATGTTATTGTAACGACGAAATAATCATTTGATGATAACAATTCTTATAAATAGAGAGTCTCTGATTCCGACATGGAAGGATTGTATGAGATTGATTCAAATTCCAAAGGTCTGCGTGGATTTGTTGGAAATCTTGGGAAGAGTCTGGAAAAAACCCTGAAGAATGAATTTAAGGATAGAGTTGAGGATTATAAAATAGAAGTCGAATTTGGAAGCGGCAACACAGGAGGGTATTATGCTTTACAATGGGGTTTTAATGGGAATCAATATTCCTTTAGAGGAGAATTTAGTATAGAACAATCAGATGAAGAAAGGGATGATTTAGTGATAGATTATTTCAGGGGTGTTCGTATTAATGAACTCAGAAATTACGCGGCCCCGCGCGCCAGCGTCGAGGAATTAACAATTGCTGCAGACATGGAAAAATCTGTAATAAGATTTTTAGAGAAAAATTTTGGAGACTCAACGGGAGAAAGGGGGAACGGCTGTCCTATTTATGAAATAAAATTACCTAGTGAGTATGTTCCGCTAGAGAAATCAGCATAATTTTGTCCAAAGAAAATCATAATCCAAGAATAGTCCTCAGGTTATTCAATGAACCCGGTTTTATGATATAACCTTTTGCTCCATTCTCAATAGCTCTTCTGCCTATCTCTTCTTTTCCCCCATAATGAAGAACAAAAGAAACTTCCGGATATTGTTTGGCATATCTCTCTATTACATCAGACCCATTTATCCCGGGCATTTGATTGTCCGTAAAAACAAGGAAAACATCTTCCATTCCGGAAATTATTCTTGCCTCAAGGTCGTTGCCATTTTCAAAGAGTTCTAATGTAAAATCTGGGAAGTACATGGGAAATGAAAGTTCAAGGGACGACAAAGAGTTTTCATCGTCATCCGCAATAAGAATTGTTCTTCTCTCGTTTGTCATGATATAAAATTATTTTTTAAGTAGTGAGTATTCTTCGCGTCCCGACAAATAATAAATATCATCGCCAGAGAATAAAAGAAACTTGCCGTTAGATCCATAATCCATATACTCTGCTTTGTTACTAGCGACTAGATCTTGAGCTTCTTCCGGGGTAAGAATTTTTGATAAGTTTGTCATTTTATTGTAATTTTTTTATTTAGTTAGATGATATTCATATAAATCCAAACCTTTTAAATCTTTCTATTTGTTATCACTTTATAGTTACTATCCTAAATAACTGCTTCCGGATGGAAGAGCCGCTTTCGAGCTCTTGAGGAAGTTATCTTCTATCTTCTTGTAAACTTCTATCATCGGCTTGCTTACACTAGGTCTGACTTTTTTCAGGGCCTCGTCAAAATGTTTCTTTCGTATCGTCTTTGAATCCATATTCTCTCTCAATGAAAGCATGGCCGCTTCCCTGGTCAATGCTTCCAAGTCGGCACCAGTGTAACCATGAGTCTGCTTAGCAAGATGATAAATCAGTTTGTCCTTGTCTGACAAATTCTTGAAAATAATTTTTTTGTCTTCTTTTAACGATTTAGATTCTCCTGAAGATTCCGACACATCTGAAGCAATTTTAGAAATGGTGTTTTCTTTTGCATTTTTGAATTTTGTGTCTAATTCTTTTACTTCTTCCTTAGAAACACTGAGAGGCATTTTTTTTGTATGAATCTGAAGGATGTTAAATCTTCCTTCCTCCTCTGGTGCGTTAACCAACAATATCTTGTCAAATCTACCGGGCCTGAGAAGTGCAGGGTCGAGCATGTCGGGTCTGTTTGTTGCACCGATAATCAGTATATCTTTAAGTTCCTCCAAACCGTCCATCTCTGCAAGCATTTGATTCAAAACTCTCTCTGTAACTCTTGAACCTCCTGAATCAACAGGACTGCGTCTTCCCGCAAGAGCATCAATCTCGTCAAAGAAAATAATACAAGGGGCTACTTGTCTTGCGCGCTCAAAAATTTTTCTCATTCCTTCCTCGCTTTTTCCAACCCACATGCTCAAAAGACTTGGTCCTTTCACTTGGATAAAATTTGCTCCTGATTCTTTTGCCGCTGCTTTTGCCAAGAGGGTTTTTCCTGTTCCGGGTGGCCCATAAAGAAGAACTCCTTTAGCAGGCTTTATTCCCATCCTCTCAAAACTCTCGGCATACTTCATTGGCCATTCAACAACTTCTCTCAATTCTCTTTTGACTTCGTCCAAACCCCCGACAAAATTCCATTCAACATTCGGAGTTTCTACTAGAACTTCTCTCATAGCCGAGGGACGCACATTTTTCAGCGCATCAAAAAAGTCTTCCTTGTGAACAATTAATTTCTCCAGAATATCTGTGGGAATTTGCTCTTCCTTGTCCAAATTCATTTGTGGAAGATACTTTCTCAAAACATTCATTGCTGCCTCTTTCGTCAAAGCTTCCAGGTCGGCGCCTACAAATCCATGAGTAACAGACGCAATTTCGTCGAGTTTCACGTCTTTTGCAATAGGCATTCCTCTTGTATGAATCTGCAAAATAGCCATACGACCATCCTTGTCCGGAACATTGATTGCAATTTCTCTGTCAAATCTTCCCGGGCGTCTAAGGGCAGGATCAATTGAATTTACTCTGTTTGTGGCACCGATAACTATGACTTTTCCTCTGGACTTCATTCCGTCCATCATCGTCAAAATTTGGCTTACAACACGGCGTTCAACTTCCCCCATTGTTTCTTCACGCTTTGGAGCAATAGCGTCAATTTCGTCAATAAAAACTATCGCAGGCGCGGTTTTTTCAGCCTCATCGAAAATATCTCGGATTTTTTTCTCTGATTCTCCGTAATATTTTGACATAATCTCTGGACCGTTAAGAAGAATGAAATTTGCATCTGACTCATTTGCAACTGCTTTTGCCAAAAGGGTTTTTCCTGTTCCGGGAGGACCGTATAAAAGAACTCCCTTGGGTGCCTGAATTCCAAGTTTGTCGAAAATCTCGGGATGTTTCAGCGGAATTTCAACCATCTCCCGGATTTTTTTTATTTCTTCCTTTAAACCCCCGATGTCTTCATAATTAATCTCCGGGATTTTCTCATCTGTCACTTCAATCGCCTTAGGATTCAAAGTCACTTCTGTATTTTCAGTTATTTTAACCGCCTGATTTGGAGTTGAATTTACAACAACAAATTTTATTTGGGAAATTGCTCCTCCAAGATTTCCCAACCCAATTCCACCAAAGAAATCACCGAAGAAATCATTCATATCTCCGAATTCCTCTGACATTAAATCCTTGCGTCTTTGCACCCCTCCAAGAACTACAACATCTCCTTTTGTTACAACTCTTCCAAAAAGTCCTCTTTTCAATCCGTCGGAATCTCCCTGAAGTTGAACCACAATGTTTTTTTGTGCAGGGGCAATCATTATTTTTTTTGCTTCCTTGATGTCTGCCTTTGAAATGGAAACAACATCCCCTATTCCTGCTTTTGCATTTCTTCTAGTTATTCCATCCATGCGCACTATTGTCTCGCCAACGTCTGCAGGATATGCCCTGTCTGCAATCGCAACTGTCTCTCTTCCTCCACGAATCGCGACCACGTCTCCGCGTTTTATTTCCAGGGATTTCATCACCTCATTGTCTATTCTTACAATTCCTTTGTGGACGTCGTCCTGGAAAGCCTCATCAACTTTCAGCTGCACTTGTTTTTTATCGTTCATTTTTTTCCTTATTTTTTTTATTTGCTGAGTATAAATAACTTAATAATCCTGCCGTTAAGAATCCTAACGGAATAAGGGGGAGCATTACCGCAAAAACTCCATACATGCCTAACCTTACAGCTTCAAAAGTGTAGGCAAAAGTTGAGTTAAAGTAGTAATCAGAATCGCTTATCTCATCTCGGTGATTATTAACATATCTAACAAAAGAACTTGGCGTTAAAATAAAATCATATAATTCAAATATTTTATCAAAATTATTCGACGAATTAATTTTTGGTTGTTGGGAAAAGTCAACATTAATAATTTCTTGAGATTCTGCGGAGATATCCCCCAATCTGCTAGTTTTTCTTTCTCTCCATTC
The DNA here is from genome assembly GCA_035283785.1 of Candidatus Nanoarchaeia archaeon. Taxonomy (GTDB): domain Archaea; phylum Nanobdellota; class Nanobdellia; order Pacearchaeales; family GW2011-AR1; genus DATETG01. The sequence goes on along the minus strand of DATETG010000015.1, from coordinate 24,498 downwards.
TTCTGTCAATACCAACATACCCATTTTTATTCTTCCTCCTGCGCTTTTTTTACTGTCTTGAAATTTTTTTCCGGATGTGCGGAATCGTAAAATTGTTTTGAGTGAAAAACCGGCTTGTTGTTCTTTACTATCTTAACTTCTCGGGATTTTACAACTCTTGCTTTTTCATGAACATTATTCCCAAAATTTAAGGACAATTTCCCCATCTCTTCAAAACATAATCTGACCATTTTGTCAAAATCTTTGAATACTCTTTCCTGATTATTCATGAAAGAAACAATTTCTTTGGGTATTGAAACGGCATAACTATTTCCAACCAATCTCATCTTGACACTGAATTCCTTGTTACGCAAATTTACAAATTTGTTATAATTTTCATTGTCAACAGGATGGATCAGTCTCTCGCCACATTTGTCGCAAATCATTGCTCTAAGCATAAATCCATTTTTCAAAATCTGCGATTTTTGCATTTTCTTGTTGCAATCTTTGCAAAGTATAGTATTGTCAAATATGTCTGCCATTTTGTCTTGATTATAAACCATGTTTGCACATGGTTATTGAAAGGAGGTATGTGTATACCTTGAGTATATACATAAAATGTATATTTATAAATATTTCTATTTTGTTGGCTTTGTATTGAATTAACTAAATCATTAAAAAGATGAGAAAGCATTTTCGTCCATGCTACCTATAAAAAGATCGTTTCTCAAAAAAGGTATTGTTATAGATATTGAAGAAGTGAATAGATTGCTTCTGGACAATGGCTGCCATAATTACAGAGATATTAAATTAAAACCAAGAAAAAATGATTTGGGAAATTCTATCCACGACGGAGATTCATTAAAATGCAAAATCAATGAACTTTCAGGAGAATTCGATTTTCAAGTGCCTGAAGAACCTTTGTTCTACTCATTTTTCAAATTAGATGATCCAGATTTTCTAGATACCTACTTGTACCTTCCGGAATTTTCCCATATGCTTCACTTTCCGCATTCAAGTCTGAAGTCTGTGAAAAATGTTGCAGGAGGATTGACAAGAATTTTTAAGATACCTCTTTTAGGAATTTATGAAGGACAGAGATGGAGATTGCCAAGACTTCAGTTGTATGAAGATGGAAGTTTGTCCCGCATGAGCAAGGGTTTTGTAGGAGAAAATGAATATGACCAAGAATGGTTAGACACTTACTTCGAGAGAGTTACTGAAAATTTTGGTAAAAGTATTGATGAATATTTAAAAATGATATCTAAAGAACCAAGAAAAAAACTCTCAAAATCATAAGCACAGATGGCTAATGTTAATCTCTGTCTTCAATGTTCCTAAGGATTTCACCCATCTCTTTTGCAACATGCTTCAATGCATCCTCATGCGAAGCATTCTTGTTTTTTCTTATGTAATTCAATGCAGAAGCGGCTCCGGCAATTACGGCCCTTTTAATTTCCTCTTTGACCATAAAATATCATGTTTGAAGTAATTTAAAAGCATTTGTATGTATTTTTGTAATAAAACATTTTAAAAACATATCTCTCTTTTTTCTTCAATGAGTTTAAAGGATGTGGAAAAATTTTTGGAAAAATTCTGGTTTCTTTTTTGGAGAGATGACTCTTTAAAGGGATGGATCTTCTCAATAATATTCCTATTCATATTCATAAAGTTCATTTTTTTCCCAGCACTGAGCTTGTTAACTGGCACATCACTCCCTCTTGCCATTGTGGAATCATGCAGCATGTATCACGAAGGAAATTTGTTGTCGAGTTTCGACAAGTGGAAGAATTCAAATTCTGAAAAATACTCGGAATTCCAACTCACAGGTGAAGATTTTGAAAATTTCACATTAAAAAAAGGATTCAACAAAGGAGACATTCTTTTCATTGTAGGAACAAAGCCAGAAAAAATTCATATTGGTGATGTCATAATCTTCAACGCCGGAACAAACAATCCCATAATACACCGAGTAATAAACGTTGAAAACATAGACGGGAAAATCTCTTTTTCCACAATCGGTGATAATAATGAAGGGCAGTTGAGCATTGAAAAAAACATCTCGCCGGATAGGATAGTTGGAAAAGCGTCCTTGAGATTGATGCCTTATATTGGATGGATAAAGCTTGTTTTCTTCGAATTTCAAAGATCTCCAAGTGAGAGAGGATTTTGTGAATAGTTACCCTAATCAAATAGTGTTTTCCTTAAGAAAACTTTTTAAATCATATTGTTAATCATCAGTAATAATGAAGTTTTGCCCGAAATGCGGTGGAGTGCTTGTAAAAAAGAAAAAAAATTTTGGATGTGTAAGATGTAATTATTCAACAAAGGAAAAAGTTGAGATAAACGCGGTGGAGAAAATAAAGGAAAGAAAAACCGTCGCGGTTGTCAAAAAAGAGGACACTCAAACTCTGCCAATAACAACGGAAACTTGCGCAAAATGCAAGAACAAAGAAGCTTATTTTTGGACTGTTCAGACGCGTTCAGGAGATGAAGCGGAAACAAAATTCTTCAAGTGTACTAATCCGAAATGTGAACATACTTGGAGAGATTATAGTTAGTTCTGAGAAAAACAATTATTAAAAACTTTAAAAAACAGAGAAGTATAAGATTGATTGTGAACTCTGCTGTTTAATAATCTTTAGATACATATACATAGATAAAATTTTAAACTATTTTTCCGAGATTAATTAAAGGCTCCGTAGCTCAGCGAGAACACGAAGTTTTCTCGCGCACTTTCCGGTTTGAATTCGTTTAAACCGATTGGTTCGCTACGTTGATGAAAAAAGGCTCCGTAGCTCAGCTTGGTAGAGCACTGGACTCTTATCGTATGGGAACGCCGTTCCCCTGACAAGTCACCCCTCCTCCAAAACGGAAGGGCGATTTCGAAGCACCTCGAGGAAAACGAGATGGAACAAAAGAAATCCAGGTGTCGCGGGTTCAAATCCCGTCGGGGCCATTTTTTATTAGTCAAGAATTTGACTAAAACTAATTTAAAATTATTTATGAAAGAAAAACAGGTCTTTCATCCTGAATCCTATCCATAATATCACTAAAATATTTTGCTTCAACAAGAAAAAGCTTATTTCTTCTTTCGCGATTATCACATATTATCGTTGAATTAGAAGGATAATATCCTCCTCCAACATATTTTGCTCCATCAATTTGGTGAAAGATGATATCCTCTCCTTCATGTCTTTTTAAATTAAATCCTTTTTCTATCCAAAAAGATCTTTCGTGAAAATTTCTTTCTACAATATGTCCAATAGATGCCCATGTAGGAATCTCAGAATTACAAGGTAATTGTGACATGAATACTGGTTGCCCTAAAAAATTATCTATTTTATCAAATCCAATTTCTTTCAAGACCGCCTCATATTTTTTGATTTCTTTCATTTGCCTTGCAACGCTTTCTTTACTGCCGATTTCTCTATCCACTTCTCTACTAGTTGCACGAATAAATTCTCTGATTTGTTCTCTTGATCCGCTTAGTTTTACATCATAGGTCATAATATCCCCAAAACCAATCAAGTTTTGTGAAACGGTTATAACAAGATTATTTAAATTTCGATGGCTAAATCTATAAATATCGGAAGCATTCTTTCTATCTTTTCTTCTTTTTCCATGACCTCTTACCACCAAACTATCTGCAAAATTTCTCAAATATTCGCCGTTATAAAATATTTCCTCAGCCATTTTCTGTTTACCTTTTGTTATTCTCTTTCTCCAATATTTAATTTTACAGTCACGGCTAAGCCATTCATTCTAATTATCATTTTTTCTTTTTTCATAAAGAAATATCAAAAAAACAGTATAATTAATTTATACCGATATAAATCGGCATCACTACTTGATTTTTCCTATGACAAATGGGATAATTTTGTTCTCTGCTCTTCTCAAATGTTCTTGAAATGTTGAAAAAGACAACTTGCTTCTTTTCGCCAATTTCTTAACATCAATTTTTCTCGGATATTCATAATAACCATTCTTAATGGCAAACTCTATCGATGTTCTCTGCTTCTTTGTCATCTTTGGAAAAGCACCTATTACTCCTAAATTGTCAATTTTTTCATTTTTAATGTATCCAAATTCCATGTTGTACTCTTTATCTGCAAGTGCTAATATTTTTTCAAGATATTTTCTGTCAAAAGATGCAAGCTCAATCTCCTCCATTCCATCTGAATGAATAATAAATGGTTTTAATTGTATCAGTAAGGGATTATAGAAAAGGCTAATACCCATTTTCTTTTCTTTGGTTTCGGTCTCTTTTATTACACAAATGAAAAGATCATCATGCACTTCCATCTTGTGTATTCTTTTTTCTTTTTTTAGGTCATTAATGAATCTTTTCTTTGATTTCTCATCTCCTTCAATAAAAGCCAAGGAAGTGTAATAAAAATATTTTTTATCAGAATGATAGTTTAATGTATACCCATGGATAGCTACACCAAATTTTTTTGCTCTTGGAGCGTAAACCCCTTCATTGTAATAAACAGAGAATCTGGTTTTCCACATTAACTACGATATATATCGGGATATAAAAATCTTACTTAAAACATCTCAGATTATCAACTCTTTGAAGAACTTCGGGATTTTTGTAAACGTCTCTTTGTAATTTTGTTTTTGTCATACTCTCAAGATGTGCAACAGCATTATCTCCAAATTGCCTTCTCACAAATTCCAGATATGTCCCGTCAGAAAAATAAGCATTAAACATATTATCTCTGAATCTCAAAGATTCTTCGGGAGTCAAATTTTCATTTCCGGTTGGACTAAATGATTTGTGATGGTGTGCATAAACATTCCATCCTCCTTGCTCTTTTGTAGGATAATCTTTTGAAATAATTCCTTTTTGCAAAGCCATTGCATGGTCAGGAGTTCCAGGGTAAGCAACGGCAGAATAAACATTCATCCATAGTGTTTCTTCCCTATATTTCATTACCATATCAAAAGTTTCTTGCATTGTGTCAAGAGTGTCATTCGGAAGTCCGACCATATAATTTCCAAGTATGTGGATTCCCGCGTTTCTAACGTTTCTAACATGCTCATCTATTTTGTCGTTGCTGAATCCTCCTTTTCTTGAATCTTTTCTCACATCGGCATTTGCAGATTCAATTCCCAAGACAAGCCAGTTAACTCCTGCCGCCTTTAATCTATCAAGCATTTTCTGATTCTTAACAGTGTCTATTCTTGCATATGCCCATATATTAAATTTGTAATCTCTCTCAATCATCCTGTCCAAGAATTTGTTAATATCTCTTTTATCCTCTCCTTTGCTCTCAAGAACAAACATCTCGTCAATAAATTTAACATGCTTTACACCTTTTTCTGCTATGTCATCAATCTTTTTTATCATATTGTCAGAATCCCAATACCTGATATCCCTTTTTCCTGATTGATCATATCCAACATTAATAACACAAAAACCACACTTGAATGGACAGCCAAGGCTTGTATAAATTGAAGCATAAGGACTTCTATCTTCATCGTCAAAATAAGCATGCCAATTATGTGCCCTGTAATTTTTCAGATCTGGAAGCAAATCCCATGCAACGCCAAGCAATTCATTATTCAAATTTGCAAGTGGAAAAGTTCCGATGCTTTTTCTTGAATCGTGAAATTCTCCATTATCAATATAGGCAAGTCCAGGGATTTCTGCAAAATTGTTTGAATTCAATCCTGATTGCAAAAGTGCGTCTACAACCCTATGCTCTTCTCCTATAGCAACAAACTTCAAACCAGGAGTTTCTCTTAATGTTCTTTCAGGCAATGCAGAAGCATGATTCCCACTTAGAATTATTGGATATTCTCCGTCAACTAATTGCGAAACTTCCCCTATTGCGTGCATCATATGAGTTGAATCTGAAGGTTGCTGTCCGTGTCCTATTATTGAAACAAGTTTAGGATTGTAATTCTTAATTCTTTGTGCCGTTTCTTCAGGAGACAACCTCTCCAGATTTGCATCAAGAATAGCTACGCCATGCCCTTGATTTCTGTAAAAATCGGCAGAAACTGCTGCAGGAAAAGGAGGCTCTATTGCAGGAAATCCTTTTTTTGCAAGTTCTCCGTAAACTCCTGAAAAATTAGGGTGAACAATCAAGACATCCAAAGATTTTGAATTCATAAAATCACAATATGATATGAGTTTAAAAGAATTTCTGTAGTTTGTTCAAACAATTTTTCAGGAATATAAATTCTTAAAAAGACGGGAATCTCGATAAATTCATGAAGAGAAATTATCCGATAATAAAAAATCTAATTGATGGTTCTCAAAAATACAGATTGGAATTATTTGGCATGTGGATTGACTCAAGAAGACCCCACATCCCGTCAACTTTCGGCCTTGTTGAAATAGTAAACAGTTTATTCAACGGAGAATTTACAAATTTTGATATTAACGATGAAAACAGAGACAGATTAATAATAAGCCCAGGTCACGAGGGAATTGTTATGTATCCTTTTCTTGCAGACAAAAATTATATTTCTAAAGAAGAATTAAAAAAATTCACGCATCACGACGGAATTTTAAGACAATATCCGGATCCAAGCATGCCGTTAGTCGAATGCCCGACAGGTTCCTTAAGTCATGGGCTTGGAATAGGTGGAGGAATGGCAGAAAGAAGAAAGAATAATGTATATGTAATAATAAGCGACGGAGAATTCTGGGAAGGTTCAACACAGGAAGCTATGAGTTTGGCTACAAGAAGAAAATTAAGAAACTTAATATGCATAATGAATAATAATGGAACTTCCATACTCGGAGAAACAAAAACTGCTCATGAACCTCTAGAAGAAAAATGGAAAAGTTACAACTGGTTTACCCAAAGAGTGAACGGACATTCATACACAGAACTTCTGAGTGCATTTGATAATATAATGTCAAGAATTCCTTCAGATGAAAATTATCACAAACCATCTGTAATAATTGCAGATACTCTAAAAGGAAAGGGAATAAAAGAAATAGAAGGAGATCCTATGTGGCACAGCAGAATACCTAATAATGAACAGGAAAAAAAGTTTAGAGAAGAGCTAAATAAATTTAATTACATAACGAATTAAAATGTCAGACAAATTGCCAAGAGACGTTTTCATAGATTATGTTTATGAAAGAGCAAAAAATGATAAAAGAATCGTATTTCTAAATGCAGATTTGGGGGCAATAGCATTGGACAAATTCAGAGAAGAATTGCCTGAGCAATTTATCCACACGGGAATTTCAGAACAAACCATGATGAATTGGGGGCTAGGAATGGCTCAAACAGGAAATATTGTCTTGACATATGCAATGGATTCTTTTGTCATGACAAGAGCAATGGAACAAGCAAAAGTTGCGGCAGTAGGATTTCAATCATTAAATGAAAAAGGAATTTATCCTGCAATGAATATAATAGGAATTGGTTGTGGGTTTGGTTACGGGGAAGGAGGACCAACGCATTACACGACTGAAATGACTGGTTGGGCAAGAGGAATAGCAGGAATGGAAATACTATCTCCTTCAGATTCAAAATCTGCAATGGAAGCTGCAAGAATTTCTTGTGAAGTCCCGGGATTAAGATACATAAGATTAGATAGGCAATTCCTTCCTGACATTCACGGAGACAATTCTTTTTCGGAAAAAGGAATTGCTGAAATTGATAGCAATGGAGAATCTGTTTGCATTTTCTCAACAGGCTACACAACTCATACTGCGTTAGAAGCAAGAAAAATGCTAAAAGAAAGTCTTAAATTTCCATCGGAAATAGGAATTGCGGATATTTTTAGAATAAATCCATTTAATGAAGAAGCTTTCTGGGAAATAGTGGGAAAATATCCAAGAATAATGACTCTTGAGGAAAATTTTCAAGCAGGAGGGATTGGAGAAATGATTGCTGGAAAAATGTCAAAATCAAAAAAACCCTTGGAGATTATTGCCATGCCAGATAAATATTATTTTGAAAATGCCTCCAACATCAAGGGGGGAAGCAGAAGTTACATTCACAAGCAGGCAGGAATTGACGCAGAAAGCGTCGCTAAAAAAATTCTGGAATTCTGGTGATAAAATTATTCCGCAACCTTCAGTTCGAGAGATTTTTTTCTTGCCCACATTTCTTTTGCCATCTTGGAATGTTTTTCTCTGACACCGGGTTTTCTCCAGTATTTGATTGATCTTTCAGAGAGCTCCTCTTTATTACCGGGCCTATCCCAACGTACTTTTGCCCTCTTAGATTGTTTCATTCTTTCTTCAGAAGTACTATGTGCTTTACTAATTGCAACAGAATGATTATTTCTTTTTTCAGGAGTCCAACTCATTTTTCCTTTTTTTGATTGCTCTGCTCTCTTTTCAGAAGTACCCCAGAATACTTTTTGTTTTTTAGAGTGTTCCTCTCTTTTTTCAGGAGTCCAGTATTTTATTAATAATTCTGATCTATTAAGCCATTTGATTTTAAAATAAGATGAAATAAAGTTTAATTTCCTTGGTGTCAATTTATAATCTGTTTTAAATTTCTCTAAGCTCTTACCTTCAATGTTGTTCTTTATCAACAAAAAATAAGGCAAGCCAAAATCATATCCATTACACAATTTTTTTTCAAGTTTTTGAAGCTCAAAAACAATTTTTTTTGTGTTATTACTTCCTTTTCCGTGAAATCCACTTAAGTCTATGCCTAAAATTCTTAAATCCCTGAAATCTTCAATTCTCTCCAAAAAATCATCACCGGATTCAAGATATTTTTTGAGAAGTCTGTCTACAACATCGGAATTGATTTTTGTTCGTTGCGATATCCCTATCAGCAAATTTGAATAATTATCTTCGTGCGGAGCCATAATGTCATATGCCTCAATGATTCTCCTGATAGCTCCCGAGGTGATATCTCCCTCGTCTATCAAACTTTTAGGTATGTGAAGTTTCTTTCTCGAATTAAAAGGATCATAAGGAAATCGGGCATTGCTGAATCTTACTCCGTATTTAACCATAAGGAAGTATAAATCTTCTACATTAAGATTTAATTCTTCTACGATACTTTTTTCCCCATTTACTTGATTATTTTTTCTCAAAAGAAGATACGGCAAGCCAAAATCATATCCATTACATACTTGTTTCTCAAGCGATTGAAGTTTTGTTATAATCCCTCTGCTTTTTTCATCCTTGTACCTGTCTGAATTCAAATCATTGATTCTGTAATCTCTGTATTTTTCAAGTGCAGTTTTACTGAAGAAAGTCATGTCAAATTCAGAGAAATTTCATTTAAAATTTTTTCCATGCTTGTTTATTCCGCAGCCTTCAATTCTAAAGATTTTTTTCTTGCCCAATATGCTCGCAATGATTCTGATTGTTTTGCTCTTATCTCCGGAGTGAGAGATTCCCTAATTCTCTGTGATCTCTCAAAAGCAAAATCTGGATTTGCCCATTTTTCTTTCATTATCTCGGAGTGCTTTCTCCTTTTTTCATTAGCATACAAAGGATTTGCCCATTTTTCTTTCATTATCTTGGATTGTTCTTTTCTTCTTTCTGGAGTCCAAGGCACCCCTCTCTTTTTTATTTTAATTTGATTATTGTGATTACTCATTTCTTGCGCACGTCTCTCCGCCCACCCCACTCTAGGATAAAACATTTCCATGGTCTCATAAAAATCTGGAACAAAAAATGAATCATGCTCCGCCCACACTATCCCATATTTCGCGCTTAGAAACAAAAAATCATCATCCTGAAGAGAATATTCTCTTCTTAATGTTTTGAATTTATATCCTTGAAAATTTTTAACTTGAACAAGATAAGCCGGCAAGCCCATCAACCCAAAAGACAAAGTGCGTGGGAAACCGAGTATCTTTTCTATCTCTTGCAATCGCTCCAAAGATTCTCTGGCCCTGCCAGTATAATCAGGGGAATTTAAGTCATTTAACATATGATTACAATAATCTGCATGAGGTAGCCTTTCAGCATAATCATGGAACTTTATTCCGAATTTCGCTCTGACAAAAGACAAATCTTCATTGGTTAGCCCGTATTTTGCCTTGATAGTTCTTGGTTTGAATCTAAGGGAATCAAAGAACAGGCGACGTGGAAGGCCTGTAACACCATGAGTTGTTTGAATAGGCAAACCTGCACTTTCTTCAGCAATCTTTAATCTTAACAGAGATTCTCTAAGATTCTCTCTATACAAATTTAAATCAACATCCTTAAAGGAATGGTTCATATAACCCTGGGCTCTCTGGCTTAGGGTAATCTCTATAAAACCATCCGGAATGTCGCTAACATAGGTTCCCATTTTAAAGCTGAGAAAGTTTCATTTAAAAATTTTCTGAAACAAAATACTATATATCAATTATTTGTGCTTGAAGAACTCGATCTGCCTGAAGCGTTTCATTACCTCGTCATAAGAACCTTCTGCAAGAACCTTCTTCTTGTTTTCGCTTAAAAGCCTAAAATTATAATTTCTAAGAGATTCTTTTAGATTCTCTTTTCCGGGATATTTCTTCCACCTTTTATCTTGTTTTAATTTGTATTGAAGAACCATTAATCCATTATCTCTTATTTGTTTTTACAATGTCCAGTATAAAAGTTCCGGAATTATAAATCTTAATGCAACAGATATTTGCGATTATGTCTTTTAATCTAATTCATTTCGGGGGCAGGCGACTATCTGACAAGTTGTTGAATATCTTCAATAGCGTCAGCAACTTCTTTTCCTTTCTTAGTTAGCTGTATCACTTTTATCCGCCCCTTTTTTTCGAAAACAACAAGTCGCAAATCTTCCAATATCTGCAAAATTTTTACAGCGTGGCTGTAAGTGCAATCAACTTCCTTAGCCAAAATACTGCCGTACCTCATTCTTGAATTCTTCTTCAATGAAACCAGCATCATCGCCGGCTTTCTCCTAAAGAAGATATCAAAGTTGTCTTTCATTTTATATGTTATGATAGATATATCACAAAATATATACCTTTTAAATCTTTTGGAAATTAAAATTATATTACTATGCAATAGTGATAAAAGCAAAAGTTTTTTAAATAAAATAAAATTAAAATTCTGATGGAAAAAAGTGATGAAGAAAGATACACTCTAATGCAACGAAAATTGCAAGTAGTACTCAAAAATACTGGCAAGTGGGGATTGCCAATAATTGCTATCACCGGAATAGTATACGGAATAAGCCAATTGAATTTAGATTACTCCAGAATTAACAGGCAAATTATTGAACGTACCAAAAACTCCTCAGAAAAATTTTTCTCTGAAGTTAAAAATTCTGAAGAGGTATGTTTCAATTCGTTAACATACCGCCCGATGAGGTGTTAGTTTTATTAACTAAATTTTCTCTAAATTACCATGGAAGATAAAAAAATAAAAATTCTCGCGGTTGGTGACCTTCACAGCGATTCATTGCTGATAAATCGCCTTGCTGAGAAAGCAGAGAGAGAAAATGTAGATCTTGTTATTTTGACAGGAGATTTGACATTTGCAGAAAGTTCAACAGACAATATTGTAGGCCCTTTTATAAAAAAGAAAAAGCAAGTTCTCTTGATCCCGGGAAACCATGAGTCGGTTGAAACTGCAAATTTTCTTGCCGAGCTTTATCCCAATACTAAAAACATCCACGGACATCATTTCATAAAAGACAATCTTGGAATTTTTGGTGTGGGCGGGGCAAATATAGGTATTCACCAAATAAGTGAAAAAGAAATTTATGACTTGCTTAAAAAAAGCCACGATAAAATAAAAAATCTAGAGAAAAAATTGATGGTCACCCACATGCATCCTCAAGGAACCAAATCGGAATTTTCGGGTTTTCCGGGATCAAAAGCCATAAGAAGTATGATAGAAAAACTCCAACCGAACATTGCAATTTTCTCGCACATACACGAAGCCGCAGGAACAGAGGAATTAATTGGAAAAACCCTGGCAATCAATGTCAGCAGAAAAGGAAGAATTTTTGAGATTTAATATACAAAAATTTAAAAGAACAATTCTCGACTTTAATTTATGAGTTTACTATACAAACTGTTCGGAATTCCTAGGAATTTTAATGAAGTAATAGAAAGAGCAACATCAAAAAATATTATTCCCAATGTATTTGTGAGAAGAGTAGTTTTATCATTAGATACATCAAGTGCATCAATCCATGATGATACTTACAAAGTTAAAATTAAATCAGGAATATGGGAGATTACAACAAGTAACATATTTGTTAAAGGGTATGGGTTTTATGACCCAAGAGCAAAGGGTGATGAAGAAAATCGCAAATTGATATTGGAGACACATGGTCATAGAGTTGCAGATTATCTAAGCTCAAAAGGAATTGTAGTAACAGTAAATGGTGAATTTTACAATCTTTTAGAAAAACAATTGCCAATAACCTCCCCTTAATCAATTTCATACAAATAAACATCTCCTTCATGTTTCATTAGTTTTAAATTGGGAAATTTCCATGTATTCGAAATTATTCTGGAGTTTGGATTAAGTTCCTCTTTTAGTTTTCGTTCAAGTTTTCCCATCACATAATTTATTTGAAAAGTCACAACAACATCAAAATTCTTCAGATTTTTATTCCAAAAACTTCCGTAATGAATAAATGCTTTTTTTTGAAGTCCAAGCTTTTTTATCCTCATTTTTGAATGCCAAACAAGAAGAGGATTTATCTCGATTCCATGCGCCTCAAAACCTTTTTTGGCAAATGCAATGACCACTTTGCCGTTGCCCGAACCAAGATCCACAATCTTATCAGATTTTCTCATTTTTGAAAATTTGATTATCTTCTTCAAAGTTTCATCTGAAGTTGGTTCAAATGGAGCCCCGTAAAAAATAGGATAAACAAAAAAGGCGAGAAATAAAACCAATAAAATGGAGAAAAAAGCTATTAGGATTGATATGATTAATTCTATCATTAATATAAAAAATTCTAAAAACTTAAAAACCTTGTTCTTGGAATAGAAAAATGCCACGCAAACCAAAAAAGAGTAAAGAAGAAAAACTCGCCGAGAATTTTTTCCCTATCGATGAAAGAGATGTTATCCATGCAATTGAGAAAAAAACAAAGGAATCTGATGAAAAAACAACTGAGGAAATAGGTAAAAAAAGAAGAAAAACAAAAAATATCAGAAAGAACAAAAAAGTAAATCCAACAAGTAAAAAAGATTTTTCTGTCCCAAAAATAAATTTGAAAAAAGAAGGTTATGAACTGATAATAACTGAAAAACCACAGGCAGCGGCAAAAATTTCTTCTTCGCTGGGAGAGTACAGAAAGTTGAATTATCTTGGGGTCCCGTATCACGAAGTCGACAGGAATGGAAAAAGAATTGTTGTGGCATGTGCGGTGGGACATCTTTTCACATTAACTCAAACTTCCGGAAAAAGTGAGGTCCCTGTTTTTGAAATAAAGTGGGTTCCCAACTACATGGCAAGAAAAAAAGGCGATTTTACAAAAAAATATTACGACACTCTTTCCAAGCTTGTAAAAGATGCAGGAGAAATAACAATAGCTACAGACTACGATGTCGAAGGAGAAGTGATAGGATACAACATCCTGAGATTTGTTTGCGGACAAACCGATGCAAACAGGATGAAGTTTTCTACTCTTACAGAAAAGGAACTAAATGAAAGTTATGACGAGAAATCAAAAACAATAAACTGGGGCCAGGCAATTGCAGGAGAAACCAGACATTATCTCGACTGGATTTATGGGATAAATTTCTCGAGGGCAATAATGAATGCAATAAAGTCAATAGGAAAATTCAGGATAATGTCTGTAGGCCGTGTTCAGGGTCCGGCGCTAAAGATGATAGTCGAAAGGGAAAAACAGATAGGTAATTTCAAATCTGAGACATACTGGCAGGCTTTCATAACAATAAAAAATTCAGAAGCGGTTGAGCTAAAACACGATAAAGACATCTCAAAAAAATCAGAGTTGGAAAAGTTCTCTGATTTAACAGGTAAGATGGCTGAAGTGAAGACAACAAAATCAGAACAAATAATCCCTCCAAATACGCCGTTTAATCTTACAACCTTGCAGACAGAAGCGTATAAATTGCACGGCATCACTCCGACAAGAACACTTCAAAGCGCACAATCCCTGTATCTTGCAGGAGTCATTTCATATCCAAGAACATCAAGCCAAAAACTTCCGCCTTCGATAAATTACGGGGAGATTCTTGAAAAGCTGTCGAAAAAATACCATTTTGAAAAATTAATGACAAGAAAAACTCCTGTTGAGGGCAAAAAAACAGATCCTGCCCACCCTTCAATCTATCCCACAGGGCAGAGTTCCGAGAAAAATTTGTCTGAAGACGAAGAAAAAATCTATAACCTCATAGTAAGAAGATTCTTGTCATTGTTTTGCGAGGATGCGATAATCGACAACAAAAAAATAACAGCGAGAATAAACAGCATGAACTTTATATTAAGAGGCATGGAAATAAGAAAGAAAGCCTGGATGGAAATCTATCCTGTTAAGATGAATGAAAAATTCCTTGAGGATTTAAACGGGAATTTTGAAATCATCAAGACAAGAACGGAAGAAAAGCAGACCCTTCCTCCAAGAAGATATTCTCCTGCGTCAATAATCTCGGAATTGGAAAAGAGAAACCTCGGAACAAAAGCCACAAGAACAAACATATTGGAAACTCTCTATGACAGGAATTACATAAAGGAAAAGAGCATTGAGGCAACTCCTCTGGGAATGTCTTTGATAGACTCTCTGGAAAAATACTCACCGATAATAATAGACGAAAAATTGACACGGGATTTTGAGAAGCAGATACAGGAAATTCTTGAGGCGAAAAAGGATTTTGAAAAAAAGGAGAGGGGTATCATAGAAAAGGCAAAAGGTTCAATAAGAGAAATAATTGTCCAGTTCTCTAATAATGAAAAGAAGATAGGTGAAGAACTTTTCAATGCAAATGTTGAGATGAACAAACAAAGAAAAGAAGAGAATACTCTTCTTCCTTGTGAAACTTGCAAAAAGGGGAGCTTGATAATAAATTATTCAAAAAAAACAGGCAGGCATTTTGTTGCCTGCAATGCATATCCTGAGTGCAGACAAACTTACTCGTTGCCTCCGGGACTGATAAAAAAATCAGATAAGAACTGCGACGATTGCAGTTTTCCGATGCTGTTGAGGATAATGAAAGGAAAACGCCCCTGGGAATTTTGTTTCAATCCAAATTGCAAGAAAAATATCCAAAGAATTGAAGATTATAAAAAAGATGCTGAGAACCAAAATTCTTTTAAATCATAGGGATAACAATTTTTCATGGATTATTTGGACAGGAATGCAGAGATATTTAAGGAAATAAGAGAATCTGGATTAAAGTTAAAAATTGGTAAGTTAATCGGCAGAAGCGATGGGGGAACAACTTTTAATTCCTTGGAAAATTATTATTCCAGAATATTAAATAAACGATTATATATTGGGCTAAAAACAAATGAAAGCTATTATGATGATAATGTAGTCAGAGATTTGGCCTTGATTTCAAAAGTAGAAAAAGAGGCCCCTCACTTGCTATCTGAATTTCCTATATTTCACGGTGTATTAAGAAATGATAACAGAAATTTTATTGGGATTATATGTGAAGATTTTTCCGAAGGCGGAAAATATTTAGTTGAGGGTATGAAAAAATCATGGAGAGAACCTGTAAAAGATAGTGAAGTCCCAAAAGATATGGAAAAAATTCTCGGCGTCAGTATAGACAATCACGATTTAGTAACAACCTGTTTCATGATTAATGGAAAAAGAAGAATAGGAGACTTTGGCGAGTTTTTTATGCCAGTAGCTTTTTCCTATGGTAGAAAAGTTAAAATGGAAAGGGTTTTTCCTTCTAAACAGATATTAAAAAGACTTAGAGAGTTTACCCTAAGAATAAATTATGAATTGTAAAAAATAAAAATCAAAACAAAATAAAAAATTATCTTCTTTTCCTTTTGCCCCTAACACTTCTGCTACTTGCTCCGCTTCGCTTTGACAAAATTCCCATGCATCTCTTGCAAGTAAGCGCGTGTAGTAATAACAATGCCGCTGAAATCACAACAACCCACCAAGAATACATTTGCGGAATAATTTGCGTGGGCCAAATTACAAATATCAAAATCAGTGCGGACAAAATAACACCTACCCAACCACAATGATAACTCATTTTCACCTCCTTTTTTTAGATAAACAATAAAAGGAGATATCATTAATAAACCTATTGTTTTCTGTGAAGGTAGAATATAATTAATTTTAAATAGAACAAAAATCTATTTGGTTTATGTTAACATTAAAGGATATAATAGCTTACCAAAAACTTAGGGCCTCGCTAGGTGATCCCATGGTACCTGTTCCTCGTGATCATCTGCCTGCGGGTTATTATACCGAGGCAAGGGCAAGAGAAGCATGCATACGAGAAGAGAGAACGAGAAATACAAACGAAGAAGATAAATATTTTGGATGGATTCCCGAAGAACAAAGGTTTGGTTATTTTACAAAAAAGCAGGGTTAAAACCACCCCATCAAACTTTTTTGTTTCAAAAATTCGTTGAGTATTTTGCTCCTTTGCAGAATTTTCTCGCAGTCAAAATTAAATTTTAATTTTGAAATCATCCTAACAGATTTTAAAAATTCTTCTTGCGTCGAGAATTCCATTTTTCTCTCCAGGGCTTTTCTTACAGATTCACGAACAACCCACACTCCAAGCGATGCCCAATAGCCAGGAGTTTCAATTCTGATTACAAGAACAGACGCCTGTCTTTTTATGTTGTTCAAATACTCAACTATGGGGAATCGTGTTGCATAATATCCACCCGAAGTGCTCCTTGCATAATCTTTCCTGCCGAAAAATGTCTCATAATCAGACGAGGCCTTTAATTCATTTGAAGGATTCCACGCACTTCCAGGAAAATACAATTCAAAAAGTTCATAGTTAAAAGTATTCGGAAAAAGCATGATTAAATATTGGTTTCCCATAAACTCTCCAAAAAACAATTGGTGATTCTCTATAATTTTATTTTCTTTGACATTTTCCATCAATTGTTTTGCAAGAAAATCATCTGTGGCAGTTATGGCCCACCTGGTTGGAACAAGTTTCTTTTTTGTTTTCAGTCCTAAAACGCCAATGCTCAAAATTTTACTCAGTGAATATTCACTGATTTTGTTCTTGTACAAATAAGAAAGGGACTCGCTCGCTTTCAAATCGTCGTTGATAACCTTCTCGACTTTTCTATTAATACGAACATTTGAAACCACCTTTGCTTTGCTCAACACTGCAGACATCCCGTGAGGTGTCAAAATTCTGTCTTTCTTGTTTTCAAAATTCAGCCTGTTCTTTAATTCAATTTCAACATCCACCGGCTTTGATGCGAGTGCAATTTCCCTTGCGATCTCCACAAATTTGCTTCCTGTGCGGGAATCGTAAACCTTGGAGCGAAATCTTGAACTCAAAAGATTCTCCCGAATTTTAACAACATCCTGAATTGCAAAATTATTGTCTGCCCAATATTTCATGTCATCGTAAAGCCATGCATTTTCATCCCTGTCCAAAGGACTTAAAATTCCCACGTTAACAGCAGGATATTTTAATCCGCTTCCCACAAAAACGCTTGGAGGAGAATTACTATCAACTTTTGAGATATTTGATATGTTTTTGAACTTAAATCCTGTCTCTGTAATTTTCTTGATAACCTCAAACTTTATGTCCTGCATCAAAAACAAAAACTACATAGGTTTATATTTTTTTATGATGATTAAACCCTAGCCATATCAAAACGGTTAATATCTTCTCTTATAAAAAATCCAAATCTTTCTCTGTTCAGTTCCTTCTCTCTAACGAAACAGTTCCAAGTGTGCAAAATAGGAATGTCGTTTGATATAAGGGCAACCGTATTTCCCATATGTGAAAGTGTGGCTCCTGTTACAAAAAAATCAAAATCAGCCATGCTTAAATTAAAAAATTCTCCAACGGGTTTGTATAAATCAAAAAAGTTTTTATAAACACTTTTTGTACTCTCGTCCAATTTGATTACTCTTTCGCCATCTATTAAACTTCTTACAAATTTTTTCTTTTCATCGATGAAGTTGTTTTCCGCACTTAATACTTCATTAAATAATTTATGATTTTTAAGTTGTGTGTACAATTTAGATTCTTCCCTGTTAAATCTGGAAAAATTCTTGGGATCTCTTTTATATTCAGATAAAACCATGGGTGTAACATAAAAAGAATTCCCGCGAATAAAGAAATTCGTATAAAATCGTGCAGATTCCACTTGCATTGATTGCATTTCCAAATTTCCATCTCCATGGACTATTGGCGATATTAAAGCAGAAGTATCAATTAAGACAATTGTATAATCTTGGGAGATTTCCTCCAAAGACAAGAGTTTTCTATCCATAAAAATTCCCAAATAAGAAAATATATAAAATTAATTGTTTAAAAATGTCTAAATCCATCCCTTTTTGAATATTCCTGCATCGCGAATTTCAAAACTCATTTCCTTCTGAGGCAAACTGCGATGCTTAAGCAAAATCGCTCTTCTTTTTTTCCCTTCAACTTTTAACTCAATGATGCATTTGCTCCAGTACTTCATTAAATCGCCACCGACGAAGTTCACTTCCTTTTTAATTCCTTTTCTGAATTCTTCATCGGTAAGAAATTCGCTATAAACTTGGTTCGTGATTATTACGGGAATGCCTTCTTTGCGAGATATCTCTGAGAGAATCCTCATCTGCTGCGCAATTCTATTGTTGACCTCGCGAACCTTTTCTTCTGACTTTGATGCTTCACCCAGTTCAATTCGGTAAAGAGTTGCCATGCCGTCTATTATCATCAATCCGATGTTCTCTTTTCTTATTCTGTTTAAAACCTGGGAAAATGCTTTTGTTTGTTCCTCAAAACTGACGGGGGAAAAGATTAGGATGTTCTTTAAAATCTCGTCTGTGTTTTCTCCGGAAATTTGTCTTACTCTGTCAACTGAAAACCCTCCTTCTGTATCGATGAAAACAACTTTCTTGTTCTTTCGGGCCTGGCTGCACGCAACTAGAATGCAAAAATTCGTCTTGCCGCTTCCGGGAGGTCCTGCAAGCATTGTCACAACATCCTTTTCATAGCCACCGTAAAGCCAAGTGCTCAAATCATGGCTTCCCGTAGAAATCTTTTCTGTTTTTTTCATAAACCAAAAAGTGCATCAGAATTAATAAGGATTATTGTATTCGCGATACAAATTCATGAACTGTTCTTGAATATTTTTCTTCATTCTTATTTGGGAAAATAACTCTTCCCTCAAGAAGAAGTTTAAGTTTAACATCCGGGTTTCTAACTTCTCTCTTAGAATCATATTGATTTAGCAATTTTTCTTTTAATTCTCCCTCAGCCACTATTTTTGCCGAAGAATCATCTTTAGAACAAAACATTACGAACCTCGTTTCTTGTTCTCTTGGAGGCGTTAAATCATATCCATCATTTCTAACATGTGTATAAGAAACCTCATAACACGCTAAATAATCATCCATGATATGGGTGACTTACTACCCTTTAAAAATAAGATTATTATTAAGTATATAATTACTTCAATCACTTCAGCTTCTTAAACTCGGTTTCGATTTTTTCCAGGTCCTTTGTTATCCCTTGAACGGCATCATTAAGCGCCTTGCGCGCCGTCTTGCCTTTTGTCTTTACCGCGAGTATCGGACTTTCCGTCGGATGATTTCTTTTCCACGCCGCAAAACTAACGCCGGAATCCTTGTTCAAATAAACCCTCAAAATTTCCACAAGCGTCAAGCTTGGCACCTGAACTTCAATGTCATCTTTTGAATCCTTCAAAAATTTCAACTCCATTAAAGGAAAATTATATTTTCGTTTATAAATTTTCCTATGGAAAATTTGTTTGAAAAAACAACGATTTTTGTTGTAAAGTTTTGGTTGAAGAAGGGTTTGTAAAATTTCACTTTAATGTAATAAACAATATAAGTATAAAAATTACATCCTTCTTATGTCTTCATACTGGATTGTCGAGTTTATTTTTAACTGGCAACAATTAGTTGGTGCAATAATCGGGGGGGTGGTTGGTGCAATTATTGCAGTATCCTCTATCTTATTTAATGAACGTTTAAGGAACAAACGTGAAAGAAAAAAGCAGTACTATAGTTTACTAGATGTTCTATATGAGTTACAATATTTCATAAGTCGCTGTGAAACCTATTTAAGCCATAGAAAGGAAAATAACAATTCAATCCCTCGTAATACTATCATGCTGAAAAATAAAGTATACTGGAGGCACGAGATGCTCAACTTAAACTCAGATGTGATTACCTTAGCTCAAGACCTTTACAAACGTGCACAAGAAACAAAATACAATATTGAAGGAATTAAAGATAAAATCTCTGCTGAAGAGGTAGAAAATTTTATTAAATCATACATGAAAGATAACTATGAGAGATTCAACAAAGTATTTATAGGAATGAGAAAAACGGCAAAAGATTATAAAATAAACTTTCCTTCATCTATAAAATACTATTCAGAAGGATATATCAGTAAAAAAGCCTCAGAATACGGTTTAAACTCTTCTAACAATTCTTAATTTTCATATTCAACCGAATCTTCTTTCTTCTCTTTTCTTCTTGAGCTCCTGCAAGTCGGCTATGGTGAGGTTTTCCGTATCAAGAAAATCAAACTCTTCCGAGAGCTGTTTTTTCATATCTGTTTTTTTCAAATTTATTCCTAAGCGTTTTTCAATTCTGTCAATTACGTAATCCCTATCGGGAACATACCCGTTCTCCATCATTCTTATGATATTCTCTGGAACATGTATCTCATCTGCCAATTGCTTTTGTGTCAGATGTTTCATTCGGCGTGCCCGCATGACAATCCAGTGAAAATTGTCAATAAGATTCTTTTTTGAATCTTCATCGTTCCGGAATTTTCCAAAGTTCTTGCCGACATTTTCGTCCGCCATTTTTCTCAAGGAAACGTTCTGTTTCTCAATCTCGGGATTTTCCTCGCGCTTCTTGTATCCTGAAAGTCGAGAGAGACGCTCATAAACAGTTGGCCTTCTTTTGAATTTATCTTCCTGAAATGGCTTTACAGAAAAGGAATTTTCATTTTTGGAGCAATTCTTGCAAATTTTCACTATTCCTTCAGAAGTTATCAAATCAAACAAGACCTCGTCCGAATCATCAACTCCGCAGACAAAACAAACACTCATTGCAAATCAAGAAAAGACCTGTTTTTTAATATTTGTGTACTGTAAAATCACAATAAAATTTAATATTGCTGACGATTTTCCTGAACAAGGATTTGCAAAACCCAAGCAAATCCTCGTAACCAAGATTGCATTCATCTCGCCACTAAAACGCGCAGTTTTCTGCTCAGCAATCTTAGCATAATAATAATTGGTAATTCCTGGTTTGGAAGAAATTCTAAAATAAATTACTTCAAATATTTCTCCAACTCTTCGGAGGTTTTATGCTCGTAAAAAACATTCTCTTCGTTTATGATGACTGCCGGAAATTCCCGAATCTCAAAGATGTTAATCAAATAATCAAGTGAGGAAATCTCCTGATCTGCCGCTATCGGAATAAGAATCACCCCCTCACCCTTGGAATTTTTCAACTCTTCGAGAATCCTACTCCAGACAACCTGTTTTGATTTTACTTCTATTTTCTCCGAATCATATTCATACAAGTAAACAACGGTGTTCACGTTCCCGCATATATTCTTGAATTTTATCAAGTCTGCCCAAAGGAATGTCCTTAGCAGATCGTATTTCTTGTGAATCGCCTTGGCAGAGTCAGTAATCTTGTTTGAGGTATCATCTTCCTCAAGTTCTCGGGCTTCGTAATAAATCTTGTCTGCGAAATTGACATACTCTTTTTTTATCTTGTCGCAGGAGACAATCGGGCTTTCAATCAAACTGCCAAGGACAAATGAGTCATACAGCGACGTTTCCGACTGGTAAAAGGCAAAATTGCTATCATCACTTCTTGTCTGCTCAAGATAAATTCCCAATACGAGACCCATCAAAAAAAACAGTAATGTAAGAAAAAATGCCTGCCAAAAAACATGCTTTGTCATATTAACGCCAAGAGTATTTCCCCCTTATAAATTTGTACATTGAAGCTATAAGCACAATCGGCCTGAGCAAAATGTACACCAATGAATAGAAAATCACACTAAAAAAGTTTTCCTTTTCATTAAGGTTTTTGTTGACAAAAACCAAAGCGAAGTAAATGAACATCAGCCCCAAAATGAATGAGACCAAACCCAAGAAGTTTAGTATGTTGGGATTGAGATTTATGTCCTGAAATGCAAAAAATGTCGTCTCTGCGATAAAAGAGTAATGTGTCGCCAGATAAGTGTAAAATATTCTTCTGAAAATTATGTACCCAAAAATCCCAAGCCCGAAAACGCTCAGTACAAGCATTATTGAAAAAAGAGGCAGAATGAAATATCCGAGCATGCCTTTTCTGAACCAGCAGTGTTTGTATTTTATTATCGTCTGAAAACCCCCGATGTTCCATCTGACACGCTGCTTAAACCACACACTAAGTTTGCTTGGTGCAACAGTTGTCGATTTAGAAATAAAAGACATCCTTACTTTGTAACCTTCATGAATCAAATGCCATGTTGCTTCAATGTCCTCTGTCATATTTTTTAAGTCAAATCCCCCTATCTTCTGCAAAGCACTTTTTCTGTACAATGCAAGAGGTCCGGGAGTAACGTAAATCGAATCCAAAAAGTCAAGCAATTTTCTTGTAAATGCAATCACTTTGTACTCAATGGCCTGCATTTTTCTCAAGAAGTTGTCTCTGTGCTTCACCAAAATTCTGGTCGTTACACCCCCCACGGCGGTGTCATCAAAGAACCCAACCATAGAGTTCAAGGCATTAGTGTCGGGATAAGAATCAGCGTCGACAACTGCAAATAACTCGCCACGTGCAATCTTCAGTGCCTCATTAAGCGCGTTCGCCTTTCCGGGAATTTTCAAATTTAAAACCTTAAGTTTCTTATAATTTTTAGACAACTCTCTTGCAATTTTTACAGTTCTATCTGTACAGGCGTTTGTTGCAACAATCACTTCCAAAATATTTTTATAATCAGACTTCAGGACTTGCTCAATGGTGTTTCTTATGGTATCTTCCTCGTTGTGAGCCGGAATTATGACTGAAATGGAATAATTCTTTTTTGATTTTTTGTAAGAGAACATCTCTTTTCTATTCTGGACAAAAGTCAGGGCAAAAAGAAAAAGAAAATAAAGAGAGATAAAAATGTAAACCAAATATACAATTGTGAGAACTTCTGGCATTTTTAGATTCCTCCAAAAATATCTTTCGCATCTTTTTTATCAGCAATGTTGAAATAATTGTAAAAATCGTCGCTCAAACTAAGCTCATAAGTTCTCCCGGCACGTTTTTTTCTTATCAATCCAAGTTCAAGAAATTTTTTTATTTCGTCGTAAGCCTTGTTGCTTCTTATTTTTATGATGACAGACTGCTTTATCGGCTGTTTGTAGGCAATTATGGCCAAAGTCTGCTGCTCTGATTTTGAAAATTCGCTTTGTCCTGAAGCAAATTTGTTTATGATATTTGAATATTCTTTTTTCACATCCATTTTCCAAAGGCCGTTTTTTTCCACAATGCAAATCGCAGAATTCCTCTTTTCATAAAGATTCTTCAGCTCGATCAAAAGTTCCTTAATCATTATTGGATTTATCCCGGACAGGGAAATTAACTCCGGCATAGAAAGAAATCTCCCGGAGATGAAAAAAATCGCTTCAATCTTCTTTAAATCTTCTACGTTCTCTTCAGTATCGTTCATTGAATAACTAGATTATAAAGATTTAAAATTCTTGTGTACTAAACATATTTCGGGCATTCGGTCTTCGGAAAATTAAGAGAATTAATTCCGTGTTTGCCTATCATTCTTATTTCTTTGTCATTCAGAACTTTGTCAAAATCTATCTTGCCATCAGGTTCATAAAAGGAAAAATTCCCATCTTTGTCATGTGCCTTGTAATCTGCAACAAGCCTTCCTGTTTCTTCATTGTAAATAAATATGGGGACTTCTTCTCTGCCACATTTGATAAACTTTGTTATCTCTCTGTGTGTTCCTAGAGGAGTCACTTTTTGATAAATCAAAAAACCAGAATTGGTTTTTTCGTCATAAATTTTGTTATGAACAACCTCATATCTGTTTAAATCCTGTATCCTGGAGGGAATATCCTGCGCATTCAAAATTCCTGCATTGAAGAAAAATCCTAATCCAAGAAGTGTTGAGGCAATATTTTTCATCAATTATGACAAAATTCAGAATTTTTAAACATTATCAAGAAGGAAAGCATATTTCAAACAATAAAAATAAAAAGACAAAATCCTAATATTAAGAATGAATGAAGGCAAGATTCACGGAAAAGAGCAGGATGTGTGGAATTTCATCTCAATAATTTTCTTTGTCCTGGTCTTTGTATTGATGTACTATTTTTTTATAAAAGATAATGTAATCCTCTTCTCCACTGTAAGCTTGCTTGATATTTTTCTGCTTTCATTTGCGACATTAAGAACGATAAGGCTCCTAAGCTACGACAAG